>NZ_AP012332.1:1000443-1333924 GCF_001042655.1 Gardnerella vaginalis ATCC 14018 = JCM 11026
CTTCGCTACGTGCAACAGCAGCTTCTGACTGAAGTTTTCCAACAAACTGCTCGGTAGTAGTGGATTTAGTCACCATTGCCATTACGTTAGAGGCATTGGAGCCATGGAAACTTTTGCGAGCAAGTTGAGCTACAGCAGCCTTTGCATCATCAAAATCTTCGCCAGTCTGCTTGATTTTTTCTTCTAAATCGAGTTTGTCTTTTTGCGCAGACTGCAAACGCTGATTTGTTGATTCAACAAGGCCCATAGCTTGTTGCGCTTGCTCCTGAGCTTGCTGAGCAGCACGGACTTGATTAGGGATTTGATGTTCGTTTAAATCATTGAGCTCTAGAATCTTATCAGCAAGCTGTTTATTTACTCCAGCAAGACGCTTTTTAAGAGCGGCATTACTTTGAACTTTCCTGTTGTAATCTTGCATGGTAACTGCATCAGCGCGTAGTGGCTGGCAAGCATATAAGGTAATACCGGCAGAAAGCATAAGAAAGCTGCTTGCAATCGCGCTTGCAACAGTGCGCTTACAATATTTTGCATGGCATTTCTTGCTTTCCATATTTACTTCCCTTTCAAGTAGAATAATTCAAACACAACTAATGCGAATTATACATTGAAAATTCTATTATCGATAAAATTTTTTTATTTATGATTTTTTATTTATGATCTATTAATGTTCATAATTTATTGATAATTTAAATTTTTCTTTTATGTTTACGCTTGCAGATATCTTCTGAGTGCAACCGCGGAGGCGACTATTGAAAGTAGCACGGCTCCAAGAACCAGCACTGGAACTGTCATCCAAACAGTTGTTTGATTTACAAATGGCATCCAACGAACGTTTTGTGCAAGCCAATCTGTAATAAACACTTTAACAACAACGCTTAGCGCGCACCCAGATAGCAGAGAGCCCATAAGGGACGCAAAAGCACCTTCTAAAATAAATGGCATGCGAATTGTCCAATTAGACGCGCCCACAAGTCGCATAATCTCCGTCTCTTGTTTTCTAGATGCTGCAGACATACGAATAGTTGTACCGGTTAGCATAATCGCAACAACAACCATAACTGCAGCAAGCACGATTGTAACAGCCGTGGCATGATTCAAAACGCTAAACACTGGGTCAAAAATTTGTCTTTGGTCTACTACTTCCTCAACACCATTTCTGCCAGAAAGAACTTCTGAAACAACCTGGTATTTAGTTGGATTTGTGAGCTTTAGTCGCAAAGAATCTTGCATATCAGCAGCTGTTAAAGTACGCCCCTGATATAAGCCATTAGGATATTGCTTAAGAAAAGTATTCTTGTAAAATTCGCTTCTACTAACATAAGTGATATTCGAAACATCATCACCTAACTCTTGGTTAATAATGTTTTCCAATTTTACAATTTCTTCTTTAGTAGGAGCTTTTCCAGAAGCACAGGATGCTGACTGACTTGTACCGTCTGGGCAAAGCCATGCTACAACTTCTACCTTGTCATACCAATCGCCTTTGGCTTTTGTGATTTGCGCTTGCATAAGAACAGATGCGCCTATAAACAAGAACGATATGAAGGTAACGAGCATTACCGAAACAATCATAGAAACGTTTCTGCGCAAGCTAATCCACGTTTCTGAGAATATGAACTGCAATCGCATTACTCGTCTCCTTCGTTCTTAAGATTTTCGCTTTTACTGGCTTCAGATTTACTTTTTTCATTGGATTCTTTAGATTCAATATAATCGCCAGTTTCGCTTGGATTCTCGCTTGTATTGCCGACGTTTTCGCCAGAATTTTCGCTAGAATTTTCAATATCGTTTTCGACAATATTTTCTGTATTATTCTTATCTTTTTGATTCTCACTTAAATCAAGAGAATCGCCAGAATCCGAAGAGTTGCTAGAATCTGCAAAATCTGAATTCTTCATATCTTCAGCATCATTCGACTTTTGCACGGGAGGAGCTGGTGGAATTGAAAGACCACGCCCCCAAGTCATAGTTGTTTCTAAAGGCTGAAAAACTTCACCATATCTACCCGTTCTGCCTGAATGAACAGATTGCGCAAGTCGAGCAATACCCTCATTATCTTCAGAACCATTTTGCAAAGTTTGCGCAACAGCATCCATAGCCTGCTTTGCTTGAGCTGCACGCTTTGCGCGTTTAGACATGAATCTGTAATTTTTAGGATCTTCAGAAGACGAGTTAAAACTAGTGTGATCAGAGCCTGAATCTGCCACAGTACGAACACCTGAATCGCCTTCAACTGCCTGCTGAGCTTTCGACTTTTGCTCAACATCTGCGTCTGGGAAGTAAAGCGCAGAATCATAAGAGCCTTCGCGTTCGTCTCGCACAATTTTTCCAGCATGAAGCTCCACAACTCGCTTGCGCATTGAGTTAACAATTTCTTCATTATGCGTAGCCATAACAATTGTAGTGCCCGTACGATTAATAGCGTCCAAAACTTCCATAATGCCAAGCGAAGTAGTTGGATCCAAATTACCAGTAGGCTCGTCAGCGAGAAGAATTTGCGGATGATTCACGTACGCGCGCGCAATTGCAACACGCTGAGCTTCACCACCCGAAAGCTCATGCGGATAATTATTTTCCTTACCAGTTAAGCCAACCGTTTCAAGCACACGCGGAACAAGCGACTTAATAGTAGAACGACTCGTGCCAATAACTTCTAGTGCAAAAGCCACGTTCTGATACACGGTTTTATTATTCAACAGTTTATAATCCTGGAAAATAAAGCCGAGAGTACGTCTATACTGCGGAACCTGACGATTCACTAAGCGTCGCAAGTCATTACCAGCAACGTGAATCTCGCCCTTAGTGGCCTCCTCTTCGCGCAGCAGCAAGCTTAGAAGAGTTGTTTTACCAGATCCAGACGCCCCAACAAGAAACACGAAGTCGCCACGATTAACGTCTAAAGAAATATCGTCCAAAGCAGGGCGCGTACCCTTAGGATAGATCTTCGACACATGTTCTAGTGAAATCAGAGACATATTCTGCAGTTTCCTTTACGAACTATTGAACGATATACTTTAATTTTGTTTTTAACTATTTTATATTTTATTTTTGATTTTTATTCTGACTTTTATCTTGAATTTTATCTAATGCAGACTAAGCTTGCGACTTTTCCTCAGCCTCTTTTTTAGCTGCAACTCTCTGTTCGTGACGCCAACGAATTCCAGCTTCAATAAAACCGTCAATATCGCCGTCAAAAACAGCCTGAGTTTGCGAAGTTTCGTAGCCAGTGCGCAAATCCTTCACCATCTGGTATGGGTGAAGCACGTATGAGCGCATTTGGTCTCCCCAACTTGCCTTAATATCTCCAGCAAGCTCCTTCTTTTTCGCTGCTTCCTCAGCATGCTTAAGCACAAGTAAACGCGATTGCAAAACCGCCATTGCAGCAGCTCGGTTCTGAATCTGGCTGCGCTCATCTTGCATTGAAACAACCAAACCAGTTGGCAAATGCGTGATGCGCACAGCGGAATACGTAGTGTTTACGCCTTGTCCGCCAGGGCCAGACGCCTGGAAAGTATCCACACGAATGTCAGAATCTGGAATGTCAATATGATCTGTAGCTTCAACAAGTGGGATTACTTCTACGGCACTAAAGCCAGTTTGACGCCTGCCTTGATTGTCGAATGGAGAAATACGAACCATTCTGTGAGTGCCGCCTTCTACGGAAAGACGACCATACGCATATGGGGCATCAACTTGGAAAGTGGCGGATTTAATACCAGCTTCTTCTGCGTAAGACGTATCCATCATCTTAGTTTTGTAGCCGTTTCGTTCCGCCCAACGCAAGTACATTCTAAGAAGCATTTGCGCAAAATCGGCAGCATCCACACCACCCGCACCAGAGCGTATTGTCACCACCGCTGCACGAGCATCATATTCGCCGTCAAGAAGAGTTTGAACTTCCATATCGTCCAACTCGTGAGCAATAGAGCCAAGCTCCTCTTGAGCCTCGCTCATAGAATCAGCATCCTCTTCTTCCTGACCAAGTTCAATCAAAGTCTTAGTATCTTCAATGCGTTGCTCAACGGCTTGTAAACGCTTTAATTGAGACTGAGCTGCCGAAAGCTTACTCGTAACTTGCTGAGCGTGATCAGAATCATCCCAAAGTCCAGGCTCCGAAGCCTGCTTTTCTAAATCTGCAATAGCAGTCTTCAACGAATTAACGTCTAAAGCCTTAGAAATCAAAGAATACTTTGCTTCAACATCATTTAACGCTTGGGCAAAATCAAATTCCGCCATTTATTTAAAGTACCTCTTTATATTTTATATTATTCGTTTTACGCACTTACTATTCGAAGTTTAGCGTACGGTCAAAATCTCTGGACCATTCTCTGTAATTGCAATCGTATGCTCGCTATGAGCGCCACGCGAACCGTCAGCAGATCGAAGAGTCCAACCGTCTTTTGGATCTTGATAAATCTCGTCAGTAGTCTTTAAGAACCACGGCTCAATAGCAATAACCAAGCCTGGGCGAAGCTTGTAGCCGTGATGCGCAGTGCCATCGTTAGGAACGTGCGGATCGCCATGCATAATATGGCCAACTCCGTGACCGCCAAACTCAAGGTTTACGCTGTAACCATACTCGTGAGCAACGCATCCAACAGCTGCGGAAATGTCTCCAAGGCGGTTTCCAGGCTGAGCCATGTTAATTCCAGCCTCAAGTGCTTCCTCAGTGCACTTAATTAAGCGCAAATCTTCAGGATCCGCATGCTTTCCAACCACGAAACTAATAGCAGAATCTCCAACCCATCCGTCAACGTTAATCGCTAAGTCAAGAGTCAACAAATCGCCGTCTTTAAGGTTGTAATCAAAAGGAACTCCGTGAAGAACAGCATCGTTTACAGAAGTGCAAATGTAGTGCGCAAAAGGACCAGTTCCAAAATCAGGAGCGTAGTCAACATAGCAAGAAGACGCACCTTTACGGCTCATAATGCGTTGACGAACAAAGTCATCAATCTCAAGAAGATTTGTTCCAACTTTTGTCATTGCTTGTAAATCTTTAAGAATACTACCAACGAAGCGACCCGCAGGCTTCATAGCTTCAATCTCGGATGGAGTTTTAAGTTCAATCATGATTTAAGACTAACGCGCAGGCACGAAAATAGCGCAAAATATAGCGAAAATACTAGCTAATGATGTCGCTTAATACTTGTAATCTAGGCACATGCCTAATAACAATGATAATAATAATAAAGAATCGCAGAAGGAAATTTCTGCTGTAAATTTTGACCCAGCTTCCTTCTCATCGGTTACTCGACCACAAGACGATTTATTCCGTTACGTAAACGGTCCTTGGATTGACACTTACACTCTTCCAGAAGACAAGCCAATGTATGGTGCTTTCTACAAGCTCGCAGAAGATGCAGAGACGCAAATTCGAGATATTTTAGAAAGCGAAGATTGCCCAGCCAAAAAGTCGCGAATCTTATACCGCAACTATTTGGATACTGCATCTATTGAAAAAGCTGGAATTACGCCAATTAAGAGCGATTTAGACGCTGTTGATGCGGCAAACAGCAAGGAAGACCTGGTTCGCACTATTGCTTCTCTTACTCCATACGGTGGTCCAAATGCAATGTTTGCTTTTGGCGTCTGCGGAGACCCTAAAGACCCTAAGACGAATATTATGCACATTGAGCAGGCTGGATTGGGCTTGCCAGACGAAGCATACTATCGCGAAGATAATTACGCTCCGATTCGCGCTGAATACGTAAAAATGGTGGCTTCATTGTTGCGCTTAGCTGGTTACGGAGATGCCACTACTACAAGAGAGCAATCGGAACGTTTCTTGAAGGTTGAAACACAAATCGCAAGCAACCACTGGGATAACGTAGCAACACGCGATTCTCAAAAAACTTATAATCCTTACGATTATGCTGATTTGGCAAAAACGCTTGAAGCGTTAAATCTTGACGCATTCTTGGATGCTGCCCAAAAATCTTACGACGATTCCGAAGAAGCAAAGAATCAGCCAATAGATTTTCGTAAAGCTTTTAGCAAAGTAGTAGTTCACGAGCCAAGCTTTATAGAAGGATTGAATAAGATTTGGCAAGAAGCCGACTTAGAAGATCTAAAGCTTTGGGCACGCGTGCACGTGATTTTGTGCTGGGCAAGCATGTTAAGCGAGGATTTTGCACAAGCGCGATTTGACTTCTACGGCAAAGTTCTTTCCGGCGCCACCAAGCCGCGCGATCGCTGGAAGCGCGCAATCGGAGTTGTTGACGATGCTTGCGGCGAGGAAGTCGGTAAAGAATACGTGCGCTTGCACTTCCCTGAGTCTTCTAAAAAGTATATGCAAGGCTTAGTTGACAATCTTATTAACGCTTACCGCGAGTCGATTTCTCACAGCAGCTGGCTTGGCGAGGAAACTAAAGCAAAGGCTTTGGAAAAGCTTAGCAAGTTTGAGCCAAATATTGGTTATACTAATCATTGGATTGACTACTCTGCGCTAAATATTAAGGAAGACGCTTGCTTAATTGAGAATATGCGCGAAGTTTCTCGATTTGTGTTTGGTAGGTATACTGCAAAAGCTGGAGAACCTGTGGATCGCGAAGAGTGGCAGATGACTCCGCAAACTGTAAACGCTTACTACGATCCGCTGCTTAACGTAATCGTGTTCCCAGCTGCGATTTTGCAGCCGCCATTCTTTAGCCCGAGTGCTCCAGACGCAGCAAACTACGGCGCTATTGGTGCCGTAATCGGTCACGAAATCGGCCACGGTTTTGACGATCAAGGTTGCGAATACGACGGCGACGGCGTGCTTAACAATTGGTGGACTGAAGAAGACAAAACCAACTTCACTGAGCGCACTAAAACGCTTATTGAGCAATACAATGCTTTTACACCAACGCAGCTTATTGTTAAATACTCTCACTTAAAGAGCAAAGAAGAGCGCGATGCAATGCCTCACGTAAATGGCGCTTTAACAATCGGCGAAAACATTGGTGATTTAAGCGGAGTAACTATTGCTCTTAAAGCCTACGCTTTTGCTTTGCAAAAGAGCAAGGGACAAGAAATCGACGGAAGTGACGATGCGATTCGCGAAACTTTGCTGAACGCTCCTAAGATTGATGGTTTCACTGCTTTGCAACGATTCTTCTTAAGCTACGCACTTGTGTGGCGTTCAAAGGCTCGTAACGAGATTGCGGAGCAATACCTTCAAATCGACCCACACTCCCCTGCAGAGTGCCGCACTAATGGCATTGCGCGCAACGTTGACTTGTTCTACGATGCTTTCGACGTTAAAGAAGGCGACGAGATGTGGCTCGACCCAAGCGAGCGCGTACACATTTGGTAAATCGCAAATAAAACTAAAGTAAATAAGTAAACAAAAGCCTGCAAGCGTTTAAAACGTTTGCAGGCTTTTTAAATGATACTAATCAGATTTACTAATCAGATTCACACGCCGAAAGCGTAGGTCTTAACATCCGACAAATTACCGTTCTCATCGTAAGCTTCGAAATGAGTCCAGTAAATGCCTGGGCGTGGGCTCCACAAAGCCCAAGGACCATCAAATCCTTCAACCCACTGCTTAGCATTGTAATCATAAATCTTAATCTTGGTAGAACCATTAGGATTATTAGTGGATGCACCAAGAAGAACACTACTGCCTTGCCAACCAGCATAAGTTCCAGTAATAACTGTTTGGCTTGGAACTGTGTAGTGGAAAGCAATTGTCTTTTCTAGAACAACTTTCTTGGTAGAAGGATCACGAGCTTCGCAATGCAGCCAATAATCACCTGGCTTTGTAACCCAAGAAGCCCAGTTTCCAGTACTCCAATCAGCAATAGTAGCCCACTGCTGAGTATTCAAATTGTAGGAAAGCCAACGATACTCAAGCTGCTTGTCGGTGTAAGCATTTGCACCAACAGCAATATCGTTATTACGAATAATCCAAGCAAAATCAAGGTGAGGAGCAACACCTAACTTGCCTTGTGGGTAGTCAGTGTCTCCAACCTGAGTTGAAAGAGTCAAAACAGATACTCTTCCGTATTTGGTACCTGCTATTTCGCCATATCCGAAGGAAATGTTTTCTGGATTCAAAATCTGGTAAAGATGAGCATTGTCAGTAGTTGCAGCACCATTAGACTGGTGTAATGCAGATTCCTCTCCAGCAGTCCAATCCGACATAGCTTCTTCTGGGCTTTCACCCCAAGCAACGTTTTCGCCCCAAGCCTTACGACCATCGTAGTTTGGAAGGCTCACACCATCCGCAGCAAAATGACCAAGTTTTCCATGCTGAACAGTCTCATTTGCACGACGATAAGCATCCTCTTCATTAGCACGATCATAGCGAATATCGTTAATATACTGCTCTTTTGTAAGACCCTTAGAAGCAACATAATCCGCAAGAGGCATACCGTTCATAAGGGTAACGCCATCGTCATAATACTTTGAACGCACATCACGAATTGCACCTAAAATGTAGCTTGCAACTGACTGATTCTGAACTTGCCAATTAGTATTAACATTAGCAACACTGTGATTCTACACTATAACCAAAGCACTAGCAGATACTGCAGTAGATCCAATCATTGCTACGCAGGCAACGGCTGATGCTGCAGCAGCTAAACATTTCTTTGCAGAAAATACGTGCGACTTATGCCACATAAATGTAGTCCTCTCTCCACGTGATTAATAACTACTTTTCAGTAATCCCTGATTCAAATAACACAAACATGTAGGCAAAAAATTCAAGCTTCACCTTCCAATGCTAATGAAAAACAAAAACTACTTCCGCTAAGTATATCAATCTACATATATTTTCCGCATTTTAGACTCGCTTACTCAGTTTTATATATTTTGTCAAGAGTTTTTAAACGATGTGCATAAAGCATAGGCTTTAACCACATTGATAAAAATATCTTGCAAAACTATTTTTGATACTTCATAGTTGATTCTACTGCGGCAAATTTATTGAAAATCACAATAATCAACACGTGTTGCGCGATGAATTTTGAGATTTAAATTAGTCGCAGTCCAAACTTTTGAAAGGTTAAGAATATGGCACAACAACAAGCAACACTAACAATCAGCGGCTATGTAGGGAATGACCCTGTGAACTTTAGTCGCAACGAAAACTCACCAGCATGCTCACTTAGAATAGGAAGCACAACGTCTTACTATCATAGCGAGGAAAGACAGTGGAAAGATAGACCGACAACTTGGATGACAGTAAAAGCATACAAGTCTTTAGCTGCAAATGTACTAAAAAGCGTGCATAAGGGAGACGCGATAGTCGTATGTGGAAATTTAAACACGGAATCCTGGCACAAAGACGGAGAAGACCGATCTCGAGTTGTACTAGAAGCAACCGCAATTGGACACGACCTAAATCGAGGAATCAGTGCTTTTACTAAATACTCTTATAATCGTGGAAGAACCGATCAGAGTAACAATAGCAAATATCACACTAATCAAATAAACCAAGAAAATCGGTCAAATCAAGAGACTTATTCCAACCAAGATTTGAGCTTGGCGATGAAAAACCCTATGGCTAATACATATTCTATGGATTCTTCGCAAGAAAACGACAGCCAAGAATACCATTATGATGCTGAATCTTCAGCAAAAGAAACAATAGATTTCGTCTCACAAGTCGAAGAAAACCAATATGACGATATTGAAGGAGGTGTAAATGATTTTTAGAAAGTTTTAATAGAATTAAACATTAAAACTTATGAACATTCTATTCTAATAATTTAGATAATTTTTTACTATTCATAGCAATATTGCCGCTGAAAATAATGCGTATAATATACAAAGCATTACACCAACGGCAATATTGCTTAGTCGTTTAATTGTTTAATAGTTTAATTGCTTAATCGCTGATTCGTTGTTAACAGTTATTGCGATTACAACTGTTCACGAACGCGCTCTACAATTCGAGCAGCAGCCTCATCCACTGGAATTGCCTCAACGTTTGAACCGTTGCGATCGCGGATTTCAATCGTTCCATTGTTCACAGTATCGCGGCCGGCTACAGCAATCAGCGGCACACCAACAAGCTCAGCATCCTTAAACTTCACGCCTGGAGAAACCTTTGGACGATCGTCGAAGATTACTTCGATTCCCTGCTTACTAAGCTCTTCAACAACCTTCTCAGCAGCATCGAAAGCAACTTGATCTTTGCCTGTAGCAACGACGTGAACTTGAGCTGGAGCAATCGCCATAGGCCATGCAAGACCAGCATCATCGTGATGCGTTTCTGCCAAGCATGCAATCACGCGGCTAACGCCAATACCGTAACAGCCCATCCAAACTGGTACAGCTTTACCATTTTCGTTAAGAACGCTTAAGCCCAAAGCCTTAGAATACTTTAAGCCGAGCTGGAACACCTGACCGATTTCCACACCGCGTTCGAAGCTCAATGGGCCGGAACCATCTGGGCTCATATCGCCGTCGCGAACCTGGGCTGCTTCAACAACACCATCAGCCTCAAAATCGCGGCCGTAAACAGCGTTGTAAACATGCTTTCCGTCTTCGTCGGCTCCTGTAATCCAGGCGCTGCCCTTTACAACGTGAGCATCCATCAAGTAGCGGACAGGATTTTCAATTCCACTACCATCTTTGCGAGCTTGAGGACCTAATACGCTAAAGCCAATGTAGCCCTTAACAAACTCAGGATGAGCCTTCAAATCATCCTCAGTTGCTTCTTCAATTTCTGCAGGAGCAAACTGAGCTTCAAGACGCTTCATATCTACCTGGCGGTCACCTGGAATACCAATAGCCACGATTTCGCGCCATGGCTCCTCGTGCTCACCACCCTCAGCATCAGCTGGATGCTTAACAGCAATGATCAGATTCTTCAAAGTATCGCTTGCTTGCCATTCGCGGCCGTCTTCGCGCGGATGCAAATCGTTGGAAACCTTAACCAAAGCCTCAATCGTCTTAGCATCTGGAGTATCAAGAGTCTCCATTTTAGGAGTTGCCGAGCAGTCAACATCTTGCATTTCTGGTGTGGTCAAAGCCTCAACATTCCAAGCTTTTCCAGAAGGAGCAAGCGCAAAAGTATCTTCGCCAATTGCCATTGGAGCCAAGAATTCCTCAGAATCCGATCCGCCCATAGGGCCAGAAACAGCGTGAACAATCACGTATTTAATGCCCAAACGGTCGAAAATTCGAGCGTAAGCAGCGCGCTCTTCAACATAAGCAGACTTCAAACCATCTTCGTCAATCGAGAACGAGTAAGCGTCTTGCATAATAAACTCGCGTCCGCGAATAAGACCTGCACGAGGACGGAATTCATCGCGATACTTCGTTTGAATCTGATACAAAGTAACTGGCAAATCCTTGTAAGAAGAATACATATCCTTAACAAGCAATGTGAAAACTTCTTCGTGCGTTGGAGCAAGAAGATAGTCAGCCTCATGACGATCCTTAAGGCGGAAAATGTTATCGCCGTATTCTTCCCAACGATTTGTAGCCTCATAAGGCTCACGTGGAAGAAGCGCTGGGAAGTGGACCTCCTGTGCACCGATACCGTTGATTTCTTCACGAATAATCGCTTGAACCTTGTTTAAAACCTTGAGTCCAAGCGGCAACCAAGTCCACACACCTGGGGCAGATTTACGAATATAGCCTGCGCGCTGCATAAGTTTTGCGGAAGTTACGTCCGCGTCTGCTGGATCCTCGCGCAGCGTACGAAGGAACAGCTGAGACATACGAAGTACATTGGAATTCATGCGTTCCAATCTATTTGCGCATGAGGACATAAACACTTGTTTACACAGCTAATCAAACTACGAACGTTTTACTTGCAAAAAGCGAAAGTGTTCTTGCTTTTGTTTTCCAAATCGACCCAAAAGGGAACAAATGCGGGAAAAATAACACCGTTTCAACAGCAACAAATAAAACTAAAACTCGTCATTGAATCCAAACTCATCATTGCTAGTACTTGCAAAAATATCAAGTTCCTGCTGACTAACGAATTCGTTTTCTAACGTGTTTTTTATGAAAGAATTGGCACCACTGTTAGTAAGAAGCTTACTTGCTTTCTCAGAAGCCTCACGCAAGAATCCGTCTAACAGTACAGCATCCGCCGAAACACTAAACGCGCGATCGTTAATACCTTCCAAATAAAGCCCGCCAAGATTTTCCACGCGAGAAAGCGCCACATATCCCATTCCGGGAGCAAAAGTTCTACGCAAATCCATTACCGCACTGTCAAGCGTCATACCTTGCGATTTATGAATCGTAATTCCCCACGCGCATCTAAGTGGCACTTGATTTACGCTAGCAAGAACAGTCTCACCATCCGTCATTTCCCAAGCAGCCGGCTTAAGAGTGACAATATTGCCGTTTTCAAACTCAACAATCGGCCATCCACCTTTAGATTCAGGTGCGAATCTCAAAACTCGCCCAACCGAGCCGTTCACATACTGCTTATCTTGATCATTTCGCAACGCCATCACTGCAGCTCCAACCTTTAATACAAGCCGTTCTGGAGCGAGCATATTCTTTTTTAAACGCTCGACGAGATTTTTAGGGCCGGCTTCTGTTGCCACGAATTCGTGAGGCTCAGCATCAATTGCCGCAAGCTGCACATTATTTAAACCATCTGCTTGTGAGTTCGTAGGGAAAAGATGAACCGAAACTTCATCGTCTTGCGGATACTCACCAAGGCGACTGGCAAGCACTTGCTTATCTTCGTAGCTTACAAGACCGCCACGAATATCCGTCAAAACTTCAAGCAATTTGCCGTCATCCTGACGATGTTGCTCAGTTAAATAGCACACAACAGGCTTTAAAGCATCCCAGGCGAAAGATTCCGTAATATAGCCTTCTGGATTTTTGCCAGCAGCAGCATACTTTTCGCGCGACTCAATAAACTCTGGACTTGGCTCGAACACATCGCGATTTCGCATAGAAGTACTCACAGGAGGCAGCTGGAAGAAATCTCCCGAAATAACTACTTGAAGTCCGCCGAAGGGAGCAGAGTTTTTGCGCACTTTGCGGCATACTTCATCAACCATGTCGAAAAGCCACGCGTGAATCATTGAAACTTCGTCCAACACGAGCACTTCCGTGGCTTTTATGCGTTTCCCTCGCCTAGCTCTAATGGTTTTAAGAAGCGAATCGCTAAGCGCGTTTGAAACTCCAACTCCACTCCACGAGTGAATGGTTTGACCGTTTAAATGCGTTGCTGCGATTCCTGTAGAAGCCGTTACAGCCACGCTTAAACCGTTTTTTCGCATTTCGCGAATAGCCGCGTTTAATACGTAGGTTTTACCTGCACCCGGAGCGCCGGTAATGAAAACGCTTGCACCAGCGTTGATTATGGTTAGGGCTTCGGATTGCTTCATTGGCAGTACCTTTTATTGCGTTTAATAGTCGCGCTTTATTTAATAATCGCGCTTTTCTGCGGAATTTACGTCTTCTAGCGCGTCTCCGCGGCGCTCGTAGTCGCGAAGCAAGCTCGTGCTCTCAATGTGCTGTGCGCCAGCTTTTGCCTGTGCTTCGCTTGGGCCTGGAGCTGGAACAAACATCATGTCACGGTAATATCTCAACTCGTCAATCGACTCAATAATATCCGCGAGCGCACGGTGACCGCCGTGTTTTGCCGGCTTATTGCGGTAAACGTCTGGGTAAAGTCTGCGCGAAATCTCCTTCAACGTGCTTACGTCTATTACGCGATAGTGCAGATTTGCCATTAAATCTGGCATGTAACGGTCGAGGAACTTTTTATCGGAGCCAACAGAGTTGCCAGCAAGATGTGCTTTTCCGTGCTCTGGCAAAAAGCGCTTTACATACTCAACAACCTGCTTTTGTGCTTCTTCTAGAGGCAAACCGTTTTTATTACACTCGTCAACAAGCCCAGAAGAAGTGTGCATATTGCGTACGAAATCGTTCATATGAGCCACAGCAGCATCGCTCGGCTTAATCACTAAATCAATACCGTCGTCTAGAACTTTCAAATTAAAATCAGTTGGAACTACAGATACTTCGCATAATTCGTCGTGGAAAATATCGAGTCCCGTCATCTCGCAATCAATCCAAATTAAGCGCGATTCTTCCGGCGTAAACGTAAGATCTTCCTTAGCTTCAGCCATTTTCGTTCCTTTCCTAATATTTTTTCGAACCCATCAGCCTACATCTTCCCAGCGACGACTAACAGCTAAAATCACATCTCTGGCATATCAGAAAGTGAAATTCTAGAATATGATCCATTTTTCTTATCTTCAGGGTGAGGCTCTAAACCGATAATAGTTATTGACATATGATCTGGACCATAAACCCAATACATTCTCATTGCACTACTTGTTTTATTCTCCAAGTAGGATTGCCAAACTCTAACACCATATCTATTTGTCAATTCTTCAATATCATGAGTATGCAATCCTGGATGCCTTGGATTTTCAGATAAAAGTTTCATAGATTTTCCCCATTTCTTATAAAGAGAAAGATCTTTTTTACTTATACTGCCTTCTAGAAACTCTTTCTTCAATCTCTCCCAAATATTAGACATCTCTGGAATACCCATTCTAATATTGAAGTTCATTCACTTACTCCTAGAAGTCAGAGAGATCAACAGGTTCAGAGACTTTGCCAATCTTAAAATTGCGGATTGCTTCATCCATACTTTTAAGAGTTTTAGAAGAGATACTCTTAGGAATAGTAAGCTCACGTGGCTCTAATAAAATACAACCATTATCACATTCTTTAACATTGTAATAAGGGTATTTAGCTCCGCGCAGAGTTACACGCTTTTTACTATCAAGACGAACGTCATAATCTTTCACTACTTCCACAAAACACCTCATTTTTAGTGGGATATCCCACTAACTATACAATAATTTTATACGAATTGTCAAAACAAAAACGACGAAAAGTTAGAAAGTAGCAAAAAAGACTTAGCTAACTCTTCGCCGTTTAATGCAAAATTACTTGCGATTTATACGCAACTTATACGCGCAACTTACGAAACTTACGATTTAGTTGTGGAAACCGCTGTAGTTTGGCGCTTCTGCAGTCATCACAATATCGTGAGGATGCGATTCGCGAAGACCAGCATCCGTAATGCGAATAAAGCGACCGCGCTCTTGCATTTCCTTAATATTGTGCGCACCAACGTAGAACATAGACTGATGCAATCCGCCAAGCAACTGGTAAAGCACAGCGTTAAGTGGACCGCGATATGGAACTTCGCCTTCCACGCCTTCTGGAACCACCTTGTCGGAGCTAGTAACGTCTGCCTGGAAGTAACGATCCTTAGAATAAGACTTCTTACCGCGAGGAGCCATTGCGCCAAGCGAGCCCATGCCACGATAAAGCTTATACTGCTTGCCGTGAAGTAAAACCTTTTCACCTGGAGCTTCCTCGCAACCAGCCAAAGTGCCGCCGAGCATAACGGTGTCAGCGCCAGCAACCAAAGCCTTAGCAATATCGCCAGAATAGTGAATACCACCATCAGCAATGCATGGAACGCCAGCAGCCTTGCAAGCCTGAGCCGCATCATAAACAGCAGTAAGCTGAGGCACACCAACGCCTGCAACAACGCGCGTAGTGCAAATAGAGCCTGGTCCAACGCCAACCTTTACAGCGTCGACGCCGGCATCAATCATAGCCTGAGCGCCTTGGCGAGTAGCAATATTTCCGCCAATAATTTGTACTCCGTCAAACGCCTTATCTGCCTTAATTCTGCGAATCATATCGAGAGCCAATCGAGCCTCTCCGTTTGCGGTATCAACCACAAGCACGTCAACTCCAGCTTCCATAAGCGCGCACGCACGCTGCCAAGCATCTCCAAGGAAGCCAATTCCAGCAGCCACGCGCAAGCGACCCTGATCATCCTTAGTAGCATCTGGATACTGCTCAGTCTTCACAAAATCCTTAACAGTAATCAAACCAGTAAGCTTGCCTTCTGCATCAACCAAAGGCAATTTTTCAACTTTGTTGTCTGCAAGCAAACGATGCGCGTCTTCTTTAGAAATATTAGAAGGACCAGTGACGAGATTTTCGCGAGTCATCACGTCTTTGACTTTCAAACGATCATAGTCTTCGGAAGCAATGAAACGCATATCGCGATTGGTAATAATACCAACTAGACGATTTTCGCTATCTACCACTGGCAAACCAGAAATATGAAAACGCCCGCACAATTTATCTAAATCTGCGAGCGTTGCATCTGGGTGAACAGTGAGTGGGTCGGTAATCATACCAGACTCGCTGCGCTTAACAATATCGACTTGCGCAGCCTGATCATCTATAGAAAGATTGCGATGAAGAACACCAATTCCGCCATTTCGAGCCATTGCAATAGCCATATCGGACTCGGTTACTGTGTCCATTGCTGCAGAAATTGCAGGAACTTTCATAGTGATTTCGCGAGTCAGATGAGTAGTTGTATCCACTTCGGATGGGATTACATCGGTTTCGTTTGGAAGCAACAGCACATCATCATAAGCAAGTCCGAGCTTCTCGAAAATTGGTGGAACAGGAGCATACACGGATTCCGTGTTCATATCAGTTGTAGCCATAGGGTTACTATACGTTTTTGCTATGACGTTTGTAAAAATCGCGTTTCATAAACTATGATTCGCGAGTATTCGAGTATTATTTTACGAATTTCGTAGCTCTGGCAGCCGCCTGCGCAAATATGGCATCATTGTAAGAACTGTAAGCAGCGCTGCCGCAATAATCATGCCAACAAGCACGTAAATTGCTTTAAAGAACAGAATCATTATTGACCCGAAAGATATAAGCGCCGCCCATCCCCACAAAATAAGTACTGCTCCTTGCACAGAATGCCCAATGCGCAACATTCTGTGATGCAAATGCATGCGGTCTGGATGCATTGGCGACTGCCCTTTTGCAAGCCTTCTGCATATTGCTAAACACATGTCTAACACTGGCAAAAACAGCACTAAAATCGGAAGCAAAATCGGCATAAATACTGGCAAATATATGCTTGTGTGCACTGCAGATGGATCTAAGTGACCCGTCATTATAATAGACGCGCAAGTTATTAAATACCCGATTAGCATGGAGCCAGAATCACCCATAAAAAGCTTTGCAGGATGCCAATTGTGCAAAATAAACCCTAAGCACATTCCAACCATTGCAACGTCTATAAGAGTTGCCATTGAAGCGTAGCTTGGAGATGTGCGCGCAAGAATATAAGAGTATGTCGCGAAGGCGATTCCGCCAATGGCCACAATTCCAGAAGCCAGTCCATCTAGTCCGTCTACAAAGTTGACTGCATTAATTGAAGCCACGATTAGTATTGCGGTTATTGCGATTGAAAGACTTGGAGACGCTGTAACTAGAGAGCCGAGCGGCAATGTTACGATTTGAAGCCCTCCCCATGCTACAAAAACAGCTATTAGCAATTGACCTGCAAGTTTTAGCATCCAATCTAAGTCCCAAATGTCGTCACAAACACCCAAAAGGCATACGAGTACAGCTCCAGCTAAAACTACCCACGGCTGGTGTGTTCCTGTAAAAAGCCCTGAAATAAAAGGCATGGAGCTTGCAAACGCCATTGATACAGCAAAGCCGAATAGCATTCCCACTCCACCCATACGTGGCGTAGGTATTGTGTGCACGTCGCGAGCGCGCACTTTTCCTACGGCTCCTATGCGAATCGCAAGATGACGTACAAGCGGCATTATTAGCCAAGTTGCGCCTCCTGCGATTGCTGCTATAAACAGGTATACCCTCATTTCTTGCGACTTTCTGCTCTTATCTGTTCTTCACTTATTACGCCTTCGCGCAAAATCACAATTCCGTCTTTATCGCTTGCATCCGCGCCAACTACTGTGCTTGCTACGTGTGAGCGAGTTGGACCAGCATTTAAATACAGCGGAATTTCGTATCCAAAAGCTGCTACTGCCTCTTCTGCGCTGTCTGCGCTCTCGTTTCCGCTGCGATTTGCGCTAGATGCAGCCAAAGGGCCCGTAACTCTTAAAATTTGCATTAATTCTGGGCAATCTGGCACGCGCACACCTTGCGTTGCTTCACATTTCTCACTGCTCTCATCTGCTTTACAAAGCGTAGCAAGCCTTGTAGCTACCGAATCTTTTTTTGCGCGAGCGATTGGCGAATATCCGCCTGGCAGGAATTTTTCCGCCAGCACGTCTAGTGGATTTGGCAAGTAAAGCCCAAGTTTTTCTAGATCACTTACGCTGCTCATAAGTATTTGCAAGGCTTTTGTGCGCGGCCTGCGTTTTAATTGGTAGATTTTCGCTACTGCATCCTCGTTAAATGGGTCGCATGCTACTCCGTAAACTGTGTCTGTTGGCACTACGATTACGCCGCCTGCGTTGATTATTTGCGCTGCAAGTTGCAACGATTCTTCGTTAATCGTGCAAATTTTACTCATTTTTAGCCTCTTTTTTGCATACTACAAATCTTGCTCTGTTTGTTAAGTCGTTTTTGACTTTTGCGCTGCTAAATCCTACGTTTTTTGCATAATCTGCAAGCGCTTCTCCTTGCGTAATATCGTGTTCCATAATCATTATTCCACCCCTACGCAAATATGCAAAACTCGCTTTTACAATTTTTTGCGGTATTAGTAGCCCATCTTGAGATCCACCATATAGCGCCATTTTAGGGTCGTAGTCGCGAGCTTCAATCTGCTCTACTGGCTGGCTTTCTGGCACATACGGCGGATTTGTGATTACTACATCTACTTTCTCTTTAATCGCAGCTTTTTCAGGCAGATTAACGTTTGTAGCATCACCTAATATTGCGTGATATCTGTTTAAAATATTATATTTTTCCGCGATTTTGTTGTAGTTTTTTTGCAAATATTCAAAAGCTTTGGGAGACTTTTCCACAGCCCACACTTGCGCATCTGCAACTTCGCTTGCAACCGATAATCCAATCGCTCCCGACCCTGCGCACAAGTCTAAAACAATAGGATTTTTTAGATTATTTGCGCGAATCCAATCTAATCCCTCTTGAACTACCACTTCTGTCTCAGGCCGCGGCACAAAAACACCTTTGCCAACTATTAGGTCTATGTAGCGAAAAGTAGCGCATCCAATAATGTGCTGCAATGGCTCGCGCGAAGCACGTCTAGATATAAAATCGCTATATTTGCTAGCATAATTGGGCAAAAAATCCTTAAAATCGCCAAGTATTAGCGCTTTGTTTAAGTCTGCCAAACTTACGCCACAAGCGTGAGCCAGTAGCAAACGTGCGTCGTATTCTGCCGACTCTACTCCTGCATCTTCAAGTTTTTCGGCAGATGCGCGCAAAATGTGCAAAATTTCTTGCATTTTACAAGCCACGTGGTGATTTTACTTATCTTACTTAATTTACTTGGATAACTTAACTTACTTGGCTTACTTGGCTTTAGCTAAGCGATCGGCTTCATCCGCCTGAATATCGCTGTCTATAACAGGCTGCAAGTCTCCGTTAAGCACCTGGTCAAGATTGTATGCCTTGTAGTTTGTGCGATGATCCACAATACGATTTTCTGGGAAGTTGTATGTGCGGATTCGCTCAGAACGGTCCAACGAGCGCACCTGCGAGTGGCGCATATCTGCAGC
Source organism: Gardnerella vaginalis ATCC 14018 = JCM 11026 (assembly GCF_001042655.1). NCBI lineage: Bacteria > Bacillati > Actinomycetota > Actinomycetes > Bifidobacteriales > Bifidobacteriaceae > Gardnerella > Gardnerella vaginalis. The sequence continues at coordinate 1,019,937 of NZ_AP012332.1, forward strand.
CTCCGCAGCCTCCTGCTCGTGCTTCATGGCTAGCAAGCGCGATTTTAGCACGCGAAGAGCTGCCGCACGGTTTTGAATTTGCGACTTTTCATCTTGCATGCTAACCACAATTCCAGTTGGAATATGCGTCATGCGAACTGCGGAATAAGTAGTGTTCACGGACTGTCCGCCAGGACCAGAGCTCATGAAGATGTCGATTTTCAGGTCTTTTGGATCGATTTCGATTTCGTCGTCGTCTTCGTCTGCTTCTGGGAACACGATTACGCCGGCTGCGGAAGTTTGAATACGCCCTTGCGATTCAGTTACTGGGATTCGCTGCACGCGATGCACGCCGCCCTCGTATTTCATGCTTGCCCACACGCCGTCTTCTGGAGCAGGCGTGCCTTTTGCACGAATCGCAAGCTGCACGTCTTTTACGCCGCCAAGCTCCGTCGAATTTTCGCTTTGTATTACAGTAGTCCAGCCGCGCTTTTCCGCGTAACGCATGTACATGCGCAATAAATCGCCAGCAAACAGAGCCGCTTCTTCGCCGCCCGTACCAGCTTTGATTTCCATAATCATGTCTCGCGCATCGTCTGGGTCTCTAGGAATCAGCGCTGTGCGCAACTTTTCTTTTGCTGCTGGAATTTGTTCTTCTAATTGTTTTGCTTCTTTTGCTAAGTCTTCGTCTTCGCTTGCCATTTCGTTAGCTACTTCGTAGTCTTCGCAAAGCTGCTTGTAGTTTAGGTACGCGCTTACGATTGACCCGAGTTCTGCGTGTCTACGACCGAGCTTGCGAATTGCGTCTGGATTAGACGCTACTTCTGGCTCTCCCATGCGATTTTCAATATCGCGGTATTCGTTTAGAGCTGTAACCGCTGCTGGGAACTGTTCCTCTACTGACTCAGCCATTTTGTTCCTTTGTAGTCGCGTATAACGCGGATTTTGAATAGAAAATATTAAATATTGAGTTAAGTATTAAATATTAAATAAGACACATGAGCACATGTATGTTTAGCACATAAAACGCCAGCCCCGATTCCGCGAGTTACACGAAAGCAGGGCTGGCGTTTAAAAAGCTACTTAGTCTTCTTACCGTAGCGCTTCTCGAAGCGAGCCACACGACCGCCGGTATCGAGAATCTTCTGCTTGCCGGTATAGAATGGGTGGCACTTTGAGCACACGTCAACCGTCATATGATTGCCATTTGCGGTGGAACGAGTTACAAAAGTGTCTCCGCAGGAGCAGGTAACCTGCACTGCGTGATAGTCGGGATGAATACCCTGCTTCATAATGTCTCCTATGGAATTCGGGCGACCCGGGTCGCAAAGCCCCAATAGCTAAGCGTGAACCGGAACCTTCGTTATTCTAGTCACTACCCTCGACTCAACAAATCAACTTTCGTTATCTTCGTTCTTACGTCTGCGATGCTTAGCAGCAAATCCAGCTAAACCAACAGACGCTAACAAGCTGGCGATTAACGCGGACTGTGTAACGTCACTACCAGTTTGAGGCAGAGCTTCTGACGGCTGCTTTGCAGAATCCTTCACGGCTTCTGGCTCTGTTGCTTGCTTAGGTTCCGCAGCCTGTTCAGGTACGACTTCAGACAAAGGAGCTTCAGGCATCGGAATATACGGATATTCTTCTTGTCTTGGTTCTTCTTCTGGCTTCGACGGAGCTGGTGCAGGAGCTGGCGGCACAGGCGTTGGAACAGGTGCTGGAGTTGGCACGGGAGCAGGTTTGCTCTCAGAAATCACATCAATTTCAACAGTAATTTCCGCTTCGCGACCATACTTGTCGGTAGTAGTAAACGTTAGCTCAACTTTCGGCTTGCCGTCAACAATCTTAGGCGTGCCAGAAATCTTGCATTCAGTACCAGCGTAATTTGCGTTAATGCCGTTTACAGAAGTCAAGCCTTGAGCAACTAACTCGTTAATAGTTAATGTCTTGCCATCTACTGTAACCGTTGTGTTATTAACATCTCCTTCAGTCATGTTTTGCAATCTGAAGTTCGTTAGAATACCCTCGCGAGCAGAACCACTAAACTTAAACTTCATAGGAGCCATCTTCTCGAAGTTTGCAGTAATAATGGTTTCGCTTTCTGGGAATACCATTGCAATATCAGCGTCAGTAATACCAGCTTGTACAAGTAAATTCTTCAAAGCTTCAATAGTTGAGTGTTGTGAATTACGAATTATTTTTGCCGTATATGACTTTCCTAATGTTTCAGCAACAATAGCCAATCTATTACGACTTGCTTCATAACTCATATTCTCGTTATTTATAGCTTCAGCAAGAATATTCTTTATAGCCGCAAATGTAGAATTCTTAGATTTGCGGATTACATTAGCTGTAAACGACATGCCATAGCGTTCAGCAATCTTAGCTAATGTTTCACGCTCAATATCAGTTGATTTGTGGTTATCAGCACTGTTATAGATGGTATCAATATGTTTAGAGTAAGATACTTCATCCCAATTCTTGAATATGTAACCTTTGTTAGCAAGAACGTCTGGAATATAATTATTTATTTCAGATATTCTATCTTTACGCACCCAGTATGTATGTACTCGTGACTGCATAGTTCCGCCATTGCCAGCTACATACGTTACCTTTGTGTAGTTTTCTAAAATAAACTTTCCTGCTTGACTGTTACTTGAAGGTAAATCTCTCTCTGCAATCACATTCGGAAGCACTTGAATAGGTACATTTTCATAACGTACTATCTTTGCACCCTTCTTATTTGGATCAGATGTTTCAACCCTCACTCTAACAGTAGTAATGCCCGGCTTTGCAATACGAACGGAATTGGCACCGGAAGAATAAGCTACACCCGCACCATGCATGCCCGCAATCTCTAGGTTATTAGGATCAACACCAGACACAAGCTCATCAGGAGCAGGAACTTCGTCTCCAACACTCTTAACAAACTGAGATACATTCACAGGCATATCAGCAATCTGATTTGCAACATATACGCGAATTTGTCTATTCTTATTTGTGTCAGTTAACGGAACAGGTTTGTTGCCTGCATCATAAACTTCCCACTTGCTAAAGCCCTTAAGCTGTTGCTTTAACTCATTAGTTTTATTATTAACGTCATTTTCATATGTAGTACTATCGGACTTAAAGTAGATAACTTTCGGTTTGTATGAGCCATCATCCCACTTCCTTCCGAAAGCTGGTAAGAACACATACGGCACGTAGTTATCTGGAATTTTCTCATTACTCTTCGCGTCGATGATGTTCATCACCTTTTCATACACTGCTTGGTATGTAGTATTTTCAGAGTACTTTAATTTGCGAATCTCATCATTCGTTAACAACTTTTCACCATTCGCGTTTTGCACATCAACGCTAGTTGCAGATGCTGGTTCACTTACCATCAAAGTAGTGACAGGAATTTCAGGTTGATTTGCTAAGCTTCTTCTTGCACGCGAACGAGCATCAGAATTATCATTATCAACAAAATTCTCAAGCTTCCTCCAGCCTTTGAACACGTAATGGTATCCATCAGCGTCATAATCCTTGCCAACAGCTTGCGGAGCTTTTACGCCCGTAACATCGTCTTTAAGAACGTAGTACAGCTTAGTAGTATCTTTATCAAGGCTGCCCTGATCTTTATGATCAACTTGATTGGCATTTATGAAGTTGACCTTAACATACTTATCCTTATTGAGAACAAGATCACGCTCTGCAGCAACACCCGTAAGAGGATTAGTATCGCCAGGCTGATGTGAAGGCTGAGTACTATCTGGTTTCGGTAGGCTCTTATCGTACATCAACTGGTAAAGCACCTTTAAGCGTCCTACAAGTCTATAAGTCTTGTAATCTGCTGCATCCTTATACTTAACTGTAACTTTCAAAGGAACAGTGTACAAAGCAGGCTTCTTAAGCATCTTCTGCTTTAATGTATTTTGTTCAGCTTCAGTTGGCAAATCATATTCGACTTTTATGTCTTCTACGCCATTATTCGTAGCAGCATCTGCTTTGAGTTGAGGCATATTAGTTATAAAATCGGTTAACTTTGGAAGCGTGTCAGGCTTATCTTGCACAGCGACCAAGTAATCAGTCTGCACTGTTGGTTCTGTCCAAGGGGTTTGATCTGCCACGAACTCTTGGAATGGTTCGTCGACTTTCCACTTGTTAGCAGATTCAGCGACATTTGGAACTGAATCAACCTTCTTACCGTCGTTAAGCATGCTGCTTCGAGACCAAGTTCCCTTAGCGCCAGTTAGCTGATTATTAAGCCAAGCTAATGCGCCACTTCCTTCTTTTGTAATCTTCTCAAGATCAGTACCCTTCTTTACGTAGAACACTTTAGGGCCGCTTGTGCCATCCTTCCACAATCGCCCTGGAGCAGGCTTGAAGATTGCGACTACAGCATCCTTAGGAACTTCACCACCGTCAGAAGTGCTAGAGAAGTATTCAATCTTCTTGTAAACAGCGGTGTAAGTTTTGCCAGAATTATCGTCAACAGTAACATCTTTATAACGACCTTCAGGATCGATATCGTACTTCTGCTCTGGATTTGGATTCTCAGCAGTCGGTTCTACAACCTTAGTTGCCCAGCCCTTGAACACATAGTAGTAATTATCTTGACCGTGATCCTTACCGAAGGCTTGCGGCACGCGGATTCTAACTTCCTTACCCTTATAAACGTACGCAGTAAGAGTAGTTTCTCCGCCAGCAGGATGATTAGCATTATCTCCATCGTGACCAACAATAGTGCCTTCATCATTCTTTCCGGTAAAAGTAATCGGTGCATACTCGTCAATATGAGCTTTGCCGTAGTCGGTAGCTTTGAACTTATCCCAATCGCTTGCGTACACCAAATCTGGCAGCACGCGGTACAGCACTTCAGCTTCAGCACTGTTATCACCAAGCTTCACTTGCACTTTAATCTTGTGCAAGCCTGGAGTGTTGTCAAACTTTTCACCATCAGCAAAGCTGAACTTAGCACCATCTGGATAATCACCAGCATTCGTTATAAGCTTCTTAGCATCATCACTATTTGCAATACTAATATTCTCAGTTGGCTTAAGCACTTGCGGAGCTGCAGCAACAGGAGCTTTTAGCTTGAATTTAGCAGTGTAAATTACCTCAGGACTGTTCTGCTCTTCAGAGCGAATCGGCAAGCGACTTACGCCATCAGCATACTGAAGCTTCGTAGAGCCAGCATCATACGAACCGATTTGCGAAGTCCAGCCATCAAACTCATAGCCTTGCTTTGCTTTCACTGTTGGAAGTGGCATCTGGTATGCCTTCGTGCCCTTAATTGCGTCGTACACAAGAGCAGAGCCGTCAGCTACATTATTATTTTGCCAGTCAACAACGCTACCCATAGAGCCTTGCTTATCATCCACTTTGAACACGTAGCGCGTGTAGTTGGTTGGGCGATACTGATTATCGTCCTGGCGCTTAAGCACGCGAACGTCTTTATACTTGAAGGTGATTGTAGGGATACCGTTAGTCTGCTTACCTTCGCTATCAGTAGTATAAATAATATTCTTCTGCGTAGTTTCCGGCATAAATCCTTCAATCGGCTTATAGAATGCTACGTCATAGTTTCTATTTACAGAGCTGACTTCGCTTTCTGGAAGAAGCTCCTTGCCGTTTTGATCAATATACTTTACCTTATACTTGCGCGTATTGTACGTTTGGTAAATAAACTCGCCAGTATTCTGCTTCTCATCACTCGAGGCTTCAAAGCTCGTGAAATGCTTATCCGGGAAGTGCGTTTCGTCACTGTAGACTGCTTCAGCATTGTAGCGCAAATGCTCGCGCAAACCTGAAACCGTTTGAGTAGAAATGTGATCCACCATCGCGGCTTTTTCTGCGTCTGAAAGACCCTCTTTCTTATAGTCAGCAAACGTGTACCCTGGCTTTAAGAATATGTGCTTAAAAGTACCGTTGTAGCGAGTATCCCTAACCCACACTGCATCAAGCTTTATATCTTCTACTACTTTATTGCCAAAAGCGTACGGCAAAGTTTTGCCGTTCTTAGTAATTTCCCAACCGTAGAAGTCGTAGCCCTTACGCGTTGGAACCTTTATATCATTCTTTTCGTCAATAACATTGTAGCGAGCGAACTCTTTTTTCTTAACTACATCTTGGATAGTATTGCCGTTTTCGTCAGTTCCAGGCATATGGTAGTCAAGCGTCACAGTGTGCTTAATATTAGTTGGCTTACCCCAGGCAGCGTAAAGCTTAATGCCGTTGACTGGCATTGTAATATCTTTGTTTTCGCCATTTATAAACTGAGTACCAGCCTGATCAACAGCCCAGCCTTTAAACACATAGTCTTCTGGCAAATCAGCAGGGCGAACGATGGAGTAAGTCTTGTTATTAAGCGTGAAAGTATACTTGCCGTCGAACTGCTTAGACGTATTACCGGCATCGTCTTTAGTTACAGAAGCATCGTAAGACGTATCGTTTCCGTATAAATCTTTGTCTTCGCCCGTCAAATCTTTTTTGCCGCGCTTAGTCAAGCTATACTCGAACGGCAGGCTCTCTTTAGCAGAGCCATTGCCGTCCTTTATAGCCTTGCCGTCCGCATTATAAAACTGCACATCGTACGACTTGCGGTTGTACCTAAATTCAAGTAGTTTGTTAGTTTCAAATTCAGTTGCATCACCAGAATAATCTTCTTGTTCATCTACTGGAACGCCCCTATACTTTCGAAATGCTAAATGATACTTTTTAGCAAAAGCATTCTTCTCACCATCACTTAAATCATCCCAATTCCCATGACCATGAGATTCGTTATACCACTCTTCCCGATTATCTTCAAAGTCGAATGAATCTAACGAATCACCAACTTTTGTCTTATCATAACCATTAGCAGGATTAAAACCTGCAATAGATGGAGCTGTATATAAATAACCCGAATTGTCAGTATCATCTTTGCTATATGAATCAGTTGAAAGCTCATAATCATTGTCGCCTATATCATCGCCACCGTTTTTAGCAGACGCTATACTTTGCTTCCTAATAATCACCTGTATAGGCGCACTGTTACTACTGCTATCAGCTGTAAGCAGACGCTGATTATCTTTCAACTCGTATTGGTGTGCACTAGGATTCGAAGGGTCATCGCTAATTCTAGGTGCTATGCCAGCACCATTCTTAAAATCAACACGCAAACTAGGATCAGCAAATTCTTTTATAGTAAAACGATACGGAGGAGTGTCACGATAGCAACGTCTACCATCTCCTGCATATCCAAGTGTCCAACCTAAAGAGCCTATATTTTCTTCATTAAAATCTAATTCATTTATATCAGGCCAAATATCAGTAAGCTTTTGACCGTAACGAACATTTACGCGGTAACCTTTATGGTTAATTGCATTACCGCTGTCATCTTCGTTTTTGTCATCATACTCATCTGAGCAATTTCCGCCGCCAGCATAGCAATAAATAGTTTTATTTCCATGCTCATCTTCTCTTTTTATAGCAGCATTGTTTAAGCGACCATTATTTATATCAGCAGGCTTAGCAAAAATAAGCTCGTAAGTATTGCGGTCGTAAACTAAGTTAAGAGTGTTGTTTAAGTCGTCCGCGCAAAGCTGTGATTTACTACGTTTGCCTAAATCTGGGCGGCCAGGCACAAAATCATGTTCCTCACTGTTAAGCTTTTTAGTAAGCTCCTTATTCACATGGAAGTAGCGTGTGAATATATCCTTGCCTTTGTTTTCAGCGGCACCAGGATTCGCGGTATTGTACCCATCTAAGCTTGTTACAGGCGTATCGTTCATCCAGTTGAACTTTGAAATTAAGCCAGTCTTATGGTCAGAATCTTTTCCCTGCAGCTCTTCTTTAGTTAAGCCAAGCTCTGGGTTTTCTACATAATTATCTTCGTTTTCACCATTAAGCTTATTAGTATCATTAGCAACGCCGGCATCATCCATTTTATTAAGCGCAACTTCACTGTCTGTCTTCACATTCTTGCGCTCAACAAGACCCACAAAGTCGTAGTTTTTAAGCGAATTTGGATTATCTTTGTCAACTAAATCCGCTTTTTGCACCCACACGTTCACGCGGTAGCTAGTAGTATTGTTCGCTTCCCAATTAGCCCGGAATTGCACATTGTGATCCGGCATCTTGTAGTCATCAAGAGAAACAATAGTATTCTCATCATAAAGCGGATCACTCTTTTGGTTAGGATCAACTAAAGACCATCCTTTAAAAGTGTAACCGCGCCTAGTTGGTTCCTTAACTTGTGGCACATCTTGCTGGTAATACACTTTTTGAGCAGTAACATCCGTACCGCCAGCAGAATCGTAAGTAACTTCATACGCTTTACGGTAGTAGCGAAGGTTCAAAACAAGCTTGTCTTTTTCATCTTCAGAATCCGAAAGCGGCGAGCTAATAAGATTATGTTCCGGTTCGTAGCCTGGGATGTACGTTGAAACAGCTGTTACATCCGAGCCAACTGTGCCAGTAATCTCTGTAACGTGAATATTCTCAGAAGTGCCATCCTTATGCGTTATAGTAATTACTTTACCTATACCCAAATTTGGAGCATCGATAAACTTATCCTTATTATCGAGATCTTGCACCAAGTGACGCACATAGTACTTAGCTGTTTTAGGAGCGTAGTTGATGTTCAACTCGCCGTAGTACTGAATGCCGTCTTCTGCTGGCATCTGCGTAGAGGATGAAGATTGCGGATTTGTAGTTGTTTGAGATGATGAGGCTTGCGGAGCTTGAGCGCCGTTATTTCCCCCAACAGCCTGCCTTTTCTTTACAGCGTATTCTTTAATAAGATTTTTGTCTAGACGCAAGTAGCGAACAGCGTCCGCATTCGTACCGTCGTCAATAACGAACTCGTTTTTATCGTTTTTAATGTAGTACTGGTATGTGCCTGAATGATATACAGATGGGCGGTATCCAGCAGACTTTGGAAGCTCAATATATTCGTACTTGCCATCTTTGCCAAGATTATCGAAGCCGGCTTTGTCAATCGTAAGCTCGTACGGCTGCACAAGCTGCTTATTCGCAGCGCCGCCAATCGTATAGCGAATTTGCAAATTGTATGTAGCTTTTGGCTTTTTGTCGGTTTGTACCTGTTCGTTGGCTTGCTCTGTGCTCTTCGCCTCTGGATTATCTGTATTCGGCTTAATTACCTGGCTATTTGGATCAGTTGCTGCGTTATTAGTTGTTGTGCCAGTGTTCTGTGTGCCAGCCGGTGTAGAATCAGGTGAAGGCGTTGTGTCAGAAGCTGAAGGCGTAGCGCTTTTATCTTTGCCAGTGACGCCTGTACCTGTAACTGCACCTTGCGCATTATCATGCGAACCTTGTGCAGTGCCTTGTGCAGTTGGATTTTCTGCACTTTGCCCTTGCGCACCTTGCCCCCCTTGAGCATTGCCATTGCCTTCTGCACTTGGGCTCGCTGTATTTCCAGCACCAGAGCTAGATTCTGTACCTGCTGAAGGTGCAGAAGCAGACAGAGTTTCAGGCGCATTACTTGCAGGAGTTACGCTACTCCCCTTGTTAGAACCGTTTGCACTTTCATCAACACTTCTACGAGAACGCACTTTTGGCTTATTTTCATCGTTTACTGTATTCGCATTTTCTTCGTGAGTGCTTGAAGGTTGTGCGCTTGTATTCTGCTCTGTAGCAGGCTGCTTATTTTCAGCGTGTTCAGTCTGCGCTGAATTCTGATTTGGTTCAGCCTTTGCCTCTGGTTTCGTCTTCGCAACAGTCTTTGCACTTGCAGGCTGTGAAGTTTCTGGTTGTGCAGATTGCTTCGCTGCAGGAGCAGCAGCTGGCTTTGTGTATGAAGCCTTTGTATCAGCTGGCTTTGTATCAGCTGGCTTTACAGAATTTTCAACTTTAGGTTTTGCAACAGCTGGCTTTTCAGTCGTTTTATGTGCAGGTACAGACGCGTTCGACTTTGGCTTCTCCGCAACCTTACCAGTTTCAGCTGGATTGGTTTTCTCATCCTTAGTCTGCGTTGTATCAGACTTCTTCGCAGATTTTACAGGTTTTGCAATCTCAGAACTTGATGTATCTTGCTTACCCTTAGTCGCAGTCTTAGTAGCACTATTATCTGCATTACTGTCTGCACTACTAGCCGCAGATCTATCCTCAAAATTATTAGTATCAAAAGAACGATTTGAAGGCGAAGACGAATCGACATTTGTAACAAAATATTCGCCAGAATCCTTAACACCTACGGAAGAATCGCCAGCAACCGTTTCCTGATTCTCAACGCCTTCAGCGATAGAATTAGAATCAGTATTTTTAACTGAATACTCTTTAGCAGAACCAACCATCTGACGCGTAGTACGATCAAAAGTAGCACCCGTGTTAAGCAATCCATGCTTATATAAGCCGTTTCCATCGCCCTTGCCATCGCCCTTGCCATTACCATTCCCAGCACCTTTGCCAGAAGTCTTAGCAACACTATTTACATAAGACGGATCAAAAGAATCAGGGTTAAAAGAAGTCCTAGCTAAAGCCGCTGCGCCAGGCAACACCATAGACAATGTAGACGCTAAAGCTACAGCTGCAACGCCAAGGCGATGACCAGAAGCACTAGTAGCAGTAGACGAGGAAGAACGCTTAGCAGTCTTAGCATTTTTCTTAACGCTCTTAACACTCTTAGCGTTACTAGCGTCGCCAGAAACGCTCTTATGCTTAGCGGATTTAATGCTTAAAACGTCACTACCACTATTTTTAGTTCTAGCCAATTCGACTCCCAAACTCCGTTACATCTAGTACATAGAATCAACATGCACGTTTAGTATTTAACAATCAAAATACACAACATACGGCAATGTTTAGCAACCAGTGCACTCCAAAAAAAATACTTAACCTTTATTATTTAAGCACAAGCTATGGATACCCCCCCCCCATAAGCATTGCAATTTCTGTGTTTTTGGTGTTTCTTGTACTAAGTGAAATACCATGCTTGGTAGAGATTCTCGATTTTTCAAAAAAAAAACCGCGCAAACCAAGAAAATCTTGACTATGCGCGGCTTATAAAATCTTAGAAAATCCTAAGCAAAACCTTACTCGGCTGCAGGAGCTTCTGCAGCAGGAGCGGCAGCATCGGCAGCAGGAGCGGCAGCTGTCTCTTCTGTAGCAGCATCTTCTGGAACAGTAACGCTAACAACAGACTCTTCGCCATCCATGTCGAGCACAACGCCCTCAGGAAGCTTAACATCTTTAGCAAACACCTTGGTGCCATCGGTCAAGCCGTCAACATTAACCACCAAGCGCTCTGGCAAGTTGGCAACGTCTGCGCGAACCTTAAGCTCCTGAACGTCTACGAATGCAACAGCAGCACCCTTTGGAGTGCCTTCAACAAACACTGGCACCTCAACGTCAATCTTTTCGCCAGCCTTAACTTCGTAGAAGTCAATGTGCTCAACGATGCGCTTAACAGGGTTGCGCTGAACGTCCTTAACAACTGCGATTCGTGACTCATTGCCGAACTTAATAGTGAACAAAGCGTTTGCGTGACGAAGAGAAAGAGTAGTCTCCCTCATTGGAAGAGTCACGTGTACAGGTTCAGCACCACCAGCGTAAATGCTGGCTGGAATCAAATTGGCAACACGCAAACGGCGAGCAACGCCCTTACCGAATTCATTGCGAACTTCGCCTTCAAGTGTAATCTTTGTAGCCATATCGGTCTCCTTATGGTCTGGATTATGCGGATAATCTTATTTAAATCCAGCTTCAGGCGCACCGACGCGCCGAAAACCACCATAAGTTGGCTATCAGCCCAGTCGATAACGGAACTTACACAACAATCGCAAGCAACCAACGAATCGCAAAGCGCCTATCGCAAGTATCGCAGTGTTATTCCCTCGCCAAAGCAACTTATCTAGTCTATAAAAACACTTAGACAGATAAAGTCTAAAGTCAAATCCAACACCAAAAGGTGACTTGAATCACACCAACGATTATCATGTATATATAGTCAAAGGCGCATAACAAATATGTGCTCGAAACAAGCTGATTTAACCAAAATAAATTAGCAAATTTAAGCATTTAGCAAAATTAAGGAGCAGATGTGTCCGTCCTAAATACACTCCAGCAGCAAGCTTTCAATCTTGCTCGTAAGGCTTTGCAAATTGGCAGCAACTTCGCGCACCCAGTAAGCGACGACATCGCAGGAGAACCAGACTATTCTATTCCACAAGATCAGCAAGACGGATCACAGAATAAACAGAATAATCTGCTTCAGCAAAATCAGTATCTTCCACGAGTAGACGAATGGGGTTCTCAACTACAAACCACCACTTTCCTAGACCCACAAACTGGCTTGCTAACCACAAAAACGGACGGAAATCCGCCATTAGACGAAGGCACAAGCATCTACGACTTGTATGCAGACAGGGCAGCAAGAATGGGAGATGATCCACTTTACACATACAAAGAAAACGATGAATGGGTTACAAAAACAGCCAACCAGTTCCTTACAGAAGTTAGAAAAGCCGCAAAAGGCTTGATTCACTATGGATTGCGCAAAGGCGACGCTGTTGCGTTAATGTGCAAAACCTCGTATGAGTGGGATGTTGTTGATGCTGCAGTTATGGCTTGCGGAGGCGTGTTGGCTACAATTTACGATACGGATTCTGCCGAGCAAATTCGCAACATTGTAAACAACTCCGACTCGCGCTTTTTGATTGTTGGCACAACTGAAATGAAAGACAAGGCAGATGGAGCTATTGAAGAATGCCCAAGCCTTGAGCGCATTATTTGCATAGAAACAGGCGGATTGGCGGAACTACAAGCCTTTGAATACTCCGTTAGCGACGAAGAACTAGACGAGCGAATTGACTCGGTTAAAAAAACCGACTTGTGCTCTATTGTGTACACTTCTGGCTCTACGGCTGCGCCAAAAGGCGTGGAAATGACGCATGAGCATTACTGCACAACCGCGTTAAACTTGCCAACTTACTTGCCGGACTTGCTTAGCGAGCCTAACGGTTCTGTGCTTCTATTCTTACCTCAAGCCCATTCGTTTGCGCGTGCAATCAACTATATTGTTGTTGCTAGCACGCTTAGAATCTACATTGCGCAAGGCATTACAACGCTTATATCTGACCTTCAAGTCGCAAAACCAACAGTTATGATTGTTGTTCCTCGTGTGCTCGAAAAAGTGTATAATGCGGCTTCGCAAAAGGCAGGTCATGGTGCTAAGGGACTTGCTTTCCAGGGTGCTGTTGTTACAGCTCAGCAATACATGAAGGAAGTACAGGATTCTGGAGACGCTAAGGCGCTAACAAAGGCTCGCCGCGCTGCTTACGATCCACTGGTTTACCGCCCGATTCGCCAAGCGCTTGGTGGGCGTGCGCGCTGGATTGTTGCTGGCGGTGCACCACTGGATCCAGAGCTGCTAGCGTTCTTCCGCGGCGCAGGCGTGCCAGTTTACGAGGGCTATGGTCTTACGGAAACCACTGCCCCGTGCGCGTTTACTCCTATTGGCGTTCCATTCCGTGAAGGCTCTGTTGGCATTGCTTTCCCAGCTTTCACTTTGCGAATTGCTAAAGATGGCGAAGTGCAAATTAAGGGCACTTGCGTGTTTAAGAAGTATCACAAGAATGAAGAGGCGACAGAAACTTCGTTTACAGAAGACGGATGGTATGCTACTGGCGATTTGGGTCGCATTGACGACGATGGCATGCTTTACATTACTGGTCGCAAGAAGGACTTGATTATTACTGCCGGCGGCAAGAATGTGGCTCCGGGTCCTATTGAAGAAGTGATTAAGCGTTGCGAACTTGTATCTCAAGCTCTTGTTCTTGGAGATAAAAGACCATTTATATCTGCTCTTGTGACTTTAGACGAGGAGATTTTACGCAATTGGCTTAAGACCAAGGGCTTGGACGAGACTATGAGCATGGAAGACGCCGCAAATAACGCGGTTGTGCGCGCGGAAATCCAAAAGTTTGTGGATATTGCAAACGAGGACGTATCGCGCGCGGAATCTGTGCGAAAGTTCATTATTCTGCCAGAAGAGTTTACTCAAGAAAACGGTTTGATGACGGCTTCTATGAAGATTATCCGCCCGCGCGTTATTAAGAAATACGCTAATCTGCTTAACACGCAAATGTATACGATTCGCAAGAAGTAGCGCCTAAAGCGTAACTCGCAAATCGCCCAAAACCGCGGTTAACTAGTCTTATAACTGACTAGTCTTCCGCGGTTTTTCGTATCTACACACGATCCCGCTTTTTGCATCTACCCCATGCTTCATGCGTTATATTTGTCGCACCTCCGAGACAAATATAACGAAAATCAGCCAAAAGGCGTTACAAATGTCTCATCAGTGATGCAAATCTAACGAAATTAGGGCAAAAAGCGTTACAAATGTCGCACCTCCGAGACATATATAACGAATCCAGCCATCTCGCAACAGAAAACAAAGAACGTCGCTCACTCGAGACAAATCTAACTTCACAAAATCAGCGCACATACACCATCGCTCGCATAAATCACAGCATTTTAATAATCCTAGGAACTCCTGCATCAATCAGCTTACTCTCAACCCTTTTAGGATTAACAATATCCGAAATGGTAAAACGCACAATCCTGCTTACTCCACACTCCTTCATAAGCAACGCTTCACGCTCAGCCTGCCGGTCAATATTGCGATTAATAACACTAGGATTATACGATTTACGCAACATTCGATTATCGCATGACGAATTAAAATCGACGTTAGTATGACTAGGATTATCGAAATCAACGTAATACTTTGAATGCCCGTCAAACTCGCCAACAATCAACTCAGCATTGGGAAGCCGCCACAAAAAATCACACCTATACTTGCCACCTGAGTGCGGCAATATAAACTCGCGTTGCAATTCTGGCACCATAAATCCGAGCGAAATCATCGTTCCTCGCGCGAACGATTCACCGCCGTTTTCACTTAATCTATTTGCAAAACAACAAAGGCGTCTAAGCGAGAGAAACTTGTCTATTCTAGTTTCACAGCAACTTCCAAAAAATGTGCTTTCAAATAAATCAGAGGTTGTTGCAGCAGAAACACTTTTATAATTATTAATATCCGAAGTCGAATATCTACTTTCACAAATAGAGATGACTTTAGCAAAATCAACATTATCGCGAGCAGCAGAATCGAAAATCGACAATGCTGATCTAAAATTCATGCTATTTGCAACATCGAAAAGCATTGTGCTCTTATCTACAATATGACTTCGAACTCCGTAATCTATATTGTCGCTTAAATGCGAAAGAACAACGAAGCGACCGCCACTTCCCTCCCTTCCACGCACAATTCGAACATCATCACTAGTGCCATCCATCTCTCTGCCTGTTGCATTAATTCTACGCAACAACGGATTATCATTTGCAGACTTTCTGGTTATAGTGCGAACGTAAATTGGAATTGACTGAGACGGCAGCATTTTGACGCAATCACTATTTTTATCAGTTTTATAATCAGTTTTATAATCATATGTTATGTGATCATAATCATTCACAACATCGTAGCCGATTAGCGCAGCAGCAGTAACCCCTGTAAATTTCCAGTCTGGATGAATATCCATCAAAGAAAACGCTATATGTCGAATTTGCTCAGCTGTATACAGATTTTGCCAATATTCTGTTCTTGCGTAAAGACCTGGGAATACTCTCACAAGCGATCCTGCCCTAGTGTACCTATACACACACTGCCTTTGCGAATTGCTGATTGGATGAAAACAACGATGCTCAAACTCAGCTTTTTCGAGCATGCTTTTAACGTTAGACTTTTTCATAAGCCTGAGATTATGAGATAAGCAATGAATGTGCAATAGATTTCGATCAATGTGGATAAAGGCTAGCTTGTAAGTATGAGACTAGACTGAGTTGACTTACGACAAGCGTTAGATTTGCCTCACCGATGATGCAAATCTAACGGATTTGACCCAAAAAGCGTTACAAATGTCTCATCAATGATGCAAATCTAACAAATTTGACCCAAAAAGCGTTACAAATGTCTCACCTCCGAGACATATATAACAAATCTGAGGCAAACAGAGAATGTCGCTCGCGCAGATTTAATCCATAGGTATTTGATAAAATCGCGTTGAAAACTTGATACCCCCCCCCCGGTAGAAAATATGTTTTCCAAAACAAGACGAACGGCAAGAAATTGCTAAAAATCTTGTTCAAAAACACGAAAACTAGCGATTTCCTATTATCAAACATGAGGAGAGGTTTTATGAATGCTAAAATCGCAGCCGCTATATCTTTAGGCGCAAGTTCACTGGCATTATTCGCAATGGCAAATGTGGCAAATGCCGATGTTGTAAATCAAAACTCAGATAATGCAAATGTTGAAATTAATGCTAATCATGAGAATCCTGATCCACAGGAAGCTAAAGCAAATGAACTCGCAAGAGAAGCTGAAAAGCTTGAGTTAGAAACCAAAACAGAAGTAGGCAAAGCCGATGAAGCTGTTAAAAACGCAAATAGCAATCTTGCAAAAGTAAATAAAAAAGTAGAAGACGCATCCAAAAAAGCATCCGAAGCTATAGAAGCGAAAAATCAAGCAGAAAAAGATGCAGAGGATGCAAAGAAGCAAGATGCAGAAGCTAAAGAAAAAGTAGATGCAGCTCAAAAGATAGTTGACGAAGCCGAAAAAATTAAAGAAAATGCACAATTAGCGGCAAGTAACGCCGAAAATGCAAAGAAGCAAGCAGAAACACAACTTGAACAAAATCAAAACGAACTACAAAATGCCCAAAAAGCTGTAGATGAAGCAAAAACAAATCTGAATGAAGAAAACAAGAATCTAAACGCAGCTAAAGAAAATCTTGAAAAAGAAAAGTCATCTTATACCTCTTTAGTTGAAAGCGCAAAATCTCTTGAAGAAGCAAAGAAGAAAACAGATAATGAGCTTAAAGACAAAGAAACAGAATTAAAAGAAAAACAAGCACAGTTAGAGCAACTTAAAAAGTCTGATTCTGCTTTAAGCAATACGGATTTGGAAAAAGTAAAACAAATTGCTAAAGAGAAAGAATCCGTTTATAAGCAAGCTCAAGAAAAAGTAACAAAAATTAAAGAAACGCTTGCTACAAGTACCCAGAAAATTAACAAAACAAGTGAAGAACTAGAATCTAAAGAAAAAGAACTAGAAAAAATCGGTGATTACAAAAAGCTAGTTGAATCTTACAAAAACTTAGACAATCTTAGAGGAAAAGCAGATGCAGCAGAAAAAGTCTACGATGCTGAAAGCAAAAATGATTCTAATACAGAAAATTCATTAGAGAAGAAGTCTGACTTCTACAAGTTCTTGCAATATGTGATTAACACTGAAAAAGCTAAGGAAAATAACAAAAACGAAGATCTTATTGCAGACGCTGAGCGCGCGCAGAAAATTCTTAAAGGCGAATCATATGTGATTCCAGGGCAAGAATTCCAAGATGGATCGTATAAAGAAGCACAAACAATAGAAGCTCCAACGTGGTATGAAGATATTGTAAAACCTGGGCTTGGTAGAGTTGGCAGCGCTGACTCTTTGCAAAACATGAAGGAAGCCGCTGAGTATTATGATGCTTTAAATGAGTACAGAAGAAACGATAACAACGCGTTGCAAAATGTAAACGTGCGTTTAAGCTTGATTGCCGAAAGCATTGTGCATTCCTTCTACTCTGCTGCTATTAATAATCATGCAGTAAACCATGAAAAGTATGATAACGCTAGTGTTATGGACACTACACCGTACAAAACTGCAGAAAATCTTGCGTGGGGAGATTACGACGGGCATAAAAATGGTCGAATGAAATATTCAAATAACGATTGCAAAGTTCTAGACGACGGTAAAACTTCATGCTCAAAGCAAATTAAAACGCAAAGCACGGAACCTAAACCTACAGATAATAAGTGGAATGCCTTAGACGGCTGGTATACGATTGAAAAGAATCGCTATGAAGAGGCTAGAGATACAGGAATCTTCTATACATTCAATGGCGATACAAAGATTGAAAACAAGCTTTCTGAAGCTGGTAAGCAATTCCTTAGGGACAATCAATATGATTTTGGAATGAAATTAAGCCAAAATCCAAACACAAGATTATTCGAAGAAAATGACGAAAATGGCAAGCTAACTAATTTATTTAGTCTTTCCGTAGGTCATTACACTACTTTTGCTAGAAAAGATATAAGTGCTGGCGGTTTCGCAGAAGGCGATTTATATATTCAAGAAATGACTAGACCTTCTGGCGGGAAACAAGAAACTGTTACAAAAAATGAAGATGTTGCTGTGTGGCACGGAAGCAATGAATATTCGATTAGCGTTGCCAAATATAAAGAGCTTCTTGATGGTTATGAGAACAGTCTAAAACAAGAAAAAGCTGCTGGAAGCGCCTCTGAAGATGCAGATGAAATCGTTAAATTGCAAAAGCTGAATGCTGAAGCAAATAAAGCAAATGCAAATTTGTTTGAAGCTAAGTACAATCTTCGAAAAGTACAATACGATTTGAATTTGCCAGACAAAAAGAGCGCTAAGGGGCTAAAAGAACAAGAATTAGAACATGTAAAAGCCGAGAAAGAAAAAGCAAATAATGAAGCTAAAAAATATGGCGACCCTAACGCAGACTGGGGAATCGAAGAAAATGCAGCTATTGCAAAAAAGCTTGCTCAGCAGTGGCAAACAAAGTACACGCATCTAAATGGAAAGGTTAAAACTCTTAGTAGCTCAATAGATGCTGCGAATGCTAAGAACTTACCAAATAAAATCGCCTTGGATGCTTTCACAAATGCTGCATACGATTTTGATAGCGCTAAGAACGAGTTAAAAAAATCTCAAGAAGAATTTGCAAAGCTCACTATTGAAGCAAAGAAATACGAGAATGAGTATAAAGTTGCAAGCACAAATGTAGAAGAAGCCGAGAAACAATCTCAGTTAACTGGTGAAGCAAAGCAAGCTAAAATCAGGGAGTTTGAAGAATCTGTAAAGCAACTCAAATCTACTAAAGACGATTTGCAAATCAAAGCTAATGATGCTGCTAAAAACTTGGCAGAAGCCAACGAGAAGGTCACGAAACAAGATGAAACTGTTGATAGTGTCACACGGTTGCTTGATTCTGCTCGTAACAGAGTTAGTGAAGCAGAGAAACAATTCAATCTTGCAAACAAAACTAAGGAAAAAGCTGAACAGAAAGTTGCGGAAACTCAAAGCCAAGTTAACAAAGCACAGAAGCAAATTGAAGATGCAAGCCAACAAATTGATTCTGCTAACAGAAAAGTTACAGAAGCTCAAAAGCAAGTTCAAGATGCTGAACAGCAGGTAGCTGCAGCAACCGAAGTTAAGAATAAAGCTGATGCTACTAAGTCGAATACAACTAAGTTAGTATCTGATGCTGCTGCTAAAGCCGCTCAAGCTAAGCAAAAAGCTAATGAAGCAAAGTCTGCTATTGAGCAAGCACAACGCATTACAAAAGAAGCTCAAAGCCAATTTGAATCAGCAAAGAAAAAGGCTGAAAACGTTAAAATGCAAGTTTTGCAAGCAAAGCAAAAAGTTGCTGAATTGCATGAGAAAGTTAAGACGCTTTTGGCTGGAGCTAAAAATAACGTAATTGAAAGGTACAACGCTACTTTTGCTGCCGTAAATCAAAGCTTCAATAATTTTGAGAATACGCTTATTCTTCGTTTTACAACGCTTGATGCAGTGGAACAGTCTCTTAATGAATCTACTAGTACTTTAGATAAGACTTTAAAGGACGTAAATTCGCTGGTGACTTCAGATAATGAGAATAATGGTGATGGTGGCAATAATGGTGGTAATAATGAATCTCCAACAGTGCCACAAACAAATCCGTCTCATGACGCAAGCACAGATTTAACGCCTGCTCCTACCCCATCTAAAGAAGTAGAATCGGGCAACGCTAATCAGAATACTGGTTCAACTAGCGCAACGCAGAATAACACGAGCAACAGTACAAGTTCTAGCGAATCCTTCGAGAACTACTACAACCAGTATCTTGCAGGATACGCAAACAACTTGTTCGGAAATGAGCAACTCGGATTCCACGCTGCTATTCCAGCTGCACAATCGCAAAGCGCAAACGATGCTAACGGTGCTAACGGTGCAAATGCTCAAAATGATAATGGCGTTGCAGCGAATAATGTTGCAGGAGCTGCGCACACTAACACTCTTAGCGCAAGCAGCGCTAACCGCATAGCAGCTGCTCTTGCATCTGGCTCTAAAGCTGCAGCTAAGGATCTTGCTAAAGATCTTGCTAAAGCACAAGATGCTGCTAAGGATTCTGCTGCTAAGAGCGAGTCCAATAAGGATAATGCAAAGAACGACGCAAAGGATTCTGCAAAGAGCAAGTCTAAGAGCGAATCCAAGAATGATTCCAAGAGTGAATCTAGTGAATCCAAGGATGAGTCTAAGAACGCTCAAGCTTCTGGCGGCGCACAAGACGGAGCGCAAAGCGCATCCAACAACACTACGCTTAAGGTTGTTGCAGCTCTAGCGGCTGTTGTTGCAGGAATCGCAGCAATCGGAGGCGGCACTTACTTCGCTCGCCATCGTCGCCCATAATCAAAACTAAAAAACAAAAATAAAACCGCGGTTAACTGGTCTTATAATTGACTAGTCTTCCGCGGTTTTTTGTATCTACACACGATCCCGCTTTTTGTAGCTCTACACACGAAAATCAGCAACAAAATGCGGAAAAAACGACGCTTCATGTAGTGCGTTTGTATGACAACACGCCGTATTTTAGGTACAAACACACTACAAGGCAGGTCCTCGTTCGCACGGATTAGCCGTGCGAACGTCTTCGCTTGCGTTGAAAGCACACCGTGCTTTCAACCTTAAGCAAGCTCAGCGCTCCGAATTGCCTTTTCGCGCTACGCTCTAAGCGAAAAGACAGGTCGTCGCGCTAGAACCCCAAGCGCTCAAGCTTCTTAGGGTCACTCTGCCACCCCTTTGCAACCTTCACATGCAAATCGAGCACAGCTTTAGCGCCCGTAATACGATTCACCGCAGTGCGCAAACGCTTCTTAACGCGCACAAGATGCTCCGCACCGCGCCCAATAATAATCGGCTTTTGCGAATCGCGCTCAACATACACCGACACAATCACATGCGCTTTATTATCGCTATATTGCGTATAGTCCCCATCTCCTGGGCGCACAATGCTATCTACAACAACCGCAAGCGAATGTGGCAACTCGTCGTCAAGCTCCTCAAGAAAAGCCCCACGAATCAACTCCGCAATCATGCTAGAAGGACTCTCCTCGCTAAGCTGATCGTCTGGATACATCTTCGGACCTTCTGGAAGATTGTCAATCAAAACCTTCTTAACTTCGTCAACATTGTCGCGTTCCAAAGCGCTAACTGGCACAATATCAGTAAAATCAGCAAACTGTTGAATCTCAATCAAATGAGACACCAACTCATCTCGGCTTAGCGTATCAATTTTAGTGACGATTCCAATAAGCGGAACCTTCCACACCCAGTTTCCAGACGCGTCTTTTTTGGCAAAGTCGGAGCGAAGTCGGCTCAAGATTCTTCTATCTCCAGGCCCAATCTCTTGATCTGCTGGAAGCAAGAAAGCAATCGCATCCACATCCGCAAGCGACTCGTCTACAATATCGTTCAAACGTTGGCCTAGCAAAGTGCGCGGTCTGTGGATTCCTGGAGTATCAACTAACACCATTTGCGCGTTTGGAGTTGTTAAGATTCCGCGAATCGCCTTGCGCGTTGTTTCTGGGCGAGAAGACGCGATTGCGATTTGCGTTCCGATTAGCGCGTTCATAAGCGTTGATTTTCCAACGTTTGGTCTGCCTACTACAGCAACAAATCCCGATTTATAGCCGTTAAAATCAGGCACTTCTACGCTCGCTTTTAGAGAAGGATCTAAATTAGCAAACATTTCGTCATTCATATCTTCCATATCTTCCATATCGTCACTCATATCATTAACATCTTTCATATCATTCATAATTCAACACTATTTATCGCCATCAACTTGCGATGATTCGCTATCTTTACTACTATCTTTATCGCCATTCTTGCCATTATTCTTGGCATCAGCCTTGCTGTCACTCTTTCCGCCGCTCTTTCCAGCGCTATCGTCTTCTTTAAGACCTTGAATATCTTTAAATCCTTGAATATCTCGCTCAACAAGAATCGTGGAGACTTTCTTGCGTCGCCCAGCAGAATCAACCGCGGTTAGCTTAAGACCTCTCGTCACAGCACTCGACCCAACAATCGGCACGTTTCCAAGCAACTTGGTAAGCAACCCAAACACAGTGTCTACATCGTCTTCGTCTATATGAACTTCAAAAATATCTTCCAAATCGGCGATAGGCGTGCGCGCAGGCATTTTCCACACACCCTTACTCACCTCTTGCGGATCCGCGTGCTGAGTGCGGTCGTGCTCGTCTTCTAGCTCTCCAACAATCTGCTCAATCGCGTCTTCAATCGTTACAAGCCCTGCAATTCCGCCATATTCGTCTACAACAACGGCAACATGCTGGCGGATTCGCTGCATTTCGTGGAACAAATCATCCACTGGCTTGGACTCTGGTACAAGCATTGGGCTTCGACTAATCGTAGAAACCGCGCGCTCAGATGCTGCTGGATTAAACACGGTTGCGCGCACAGCATCCTTTAAATACGCGATTCCTTCCAAATCGTCAACCGACTCGCCAATTATAGGCACGCGAGAAAATCCAGATCTTGAGCACAATTTTAGGAAATTTTCCAGCGTTTCGTCGTTTTTAACGCAAATCATATCGGTTCGCGGAACCATGATTTCGCGCGTTAACGTGTCGGAAAGCGTAAGCACGTTGCGCATCATCTCTGAAACTTCTGGGTCAAAATCGTTTGCTTCCACAAGCCTATCGATACTCGCTTTAGCTTGGTCTAATTGAATATTTTCCAACTCTTCGTCGTCGGAAAGAGCAGCATTCTTCTTATGATTTTGGCTTTGATTTTGCGAATCTCCACGGCTTGCGATTTTTGCAAAAGGATTCATAAAAACAGCAATCGAAATTATTCTAGACAAGCGCATCAGCTTAAAAACTGGCTGAGCCGCTCCAACTGCTCTTGGCCGCACAAGAACAGAAACAATTGCAACAATCATTGCAACTATTAGCCCGATTAATAGCGTTAACCAAAGAGGCGCACCAAGAGTCGCCGCGATTGCAGAAAAAGCCACGCCGTCCAGCACATTACACACGATTCGCACAAACGCGCACGCTCCGCTCGTAGCATACCTATCTGCTATAAGCTTTTTTGCTCTGCGAATTCTAGCAAGCTTCCTCAAGCGAACGACTTGACTTTCGTTATCGTTCGTTTGTTCTTCAATCATAAGATTATTAAGACTAGACCTTGTGACTCTTGGCACAGCCCCTTCCGCCGCCGCCATTGCAAGCGAAAGCCACACAAGCAAAACTGCGACTATTGCAATTGCACACAAGCAAGCCCACATATGTGCAGGCAAATCGGGAATCGGCGGAATTGTAATGTTATTTAGCATGATTTTTCTCGTATTCTTCCAGCTCATTTACAGCACCATCTGGCAAAGTGGCGTCGTAAAGTTCGCCAGATCTAGCTGCAAAGAACGTTAGCAAAAGCTGCCTTTGCAAGCCGAACATCTGCTTTTCTTCTTGAGGCGTAGTGTGATCGTATCCAAGCAAATGCAACATTCCGTGAATCGTGAGCAATAGCATCTCTTCCATTGTGCTATGCCCTGCCGCTGCTGCCTGTTGAGCCGCCACCCACGGGCAAATCACAAGGTCTCCAAGCATTCCTTCACTCACTTTGTCGTCGCTTCCAGGAGTCAGCTCGTCCATTGGAAAGCTCATAACGTCTGTAGGACCTTCTAAGTCCATCCACTTTTCGTGAAGACTAGCAATTGGCTCTGGGTCCACAAAAGTAATTGACAAATCGGATTGAACGCTTACTCGCATTTGTTGCAAAACCCACATTCCAAGGTCGGAGAATATTTTTGGGTCGATTTGCCAAACGGTTTCGTTCATCACTTCAACACTCATTATTACTTGATATTCCTCTCAAGATTTTGCGATTCGTTGGCTGCTTGCGACTCAAGACTTTTCCTATTTCTAGCCTTCTCGCGCCTAAAATCAGCCTCGCGATTTTCCCACGCTTCGTACGCTTCTACGATTCGCCCAACAAGCTCGGCCCTAACAACGTCTTGCGCATTTAAGTGAACAAACGCAATGCTTTTAACGTCTTTCAGCACGTTCTCAATCGAAGCTAATCCAGATTTTGGAACCGCTAAATCAACTTGCGTTCTATCCCCTGTAATCACCATTGTGGTGTTAAATCCAAGACGCGTCAAAAACATCTTAAGCTGCTGAACAGTAGCATTTTGCGCTTCGTCTAAAATAACAAAAGCGTCATTAAGCGTGCGACCTCTCATGTATGCAAGCGGCGCCACTTCCACAACGTTCTCGTCCATGTATCGCTTAAGTTGCGGCGCTCCCAACATGTCGGAAAGCGCGTCATAAAGCGGCCTTAAATATGGGTCTACTTTGTCGTTTAGCGTTCCAGGCAAGAATCCAAGATTTTCCCCAGCTTCTACAGCAGGGCGCGTCAACACTATTCTTCGCACTCGCCCATCTTCTAAAGCTCTAACAGCCTTAGCAACCGCTAAATACGTTTTTCCAGTACCAGCAGGCCCAATTCCAAACGTTACAGTATTTGATTCCATTGCTTGAATATAAGCTGTTTGACCCGCTGTTTTTGCGCGAACAGGATTTCCTCCTGCAAACGTTATAACACCTTTAGCCATTCGCGCTTTTCTGCTCATTGCGCGCCTTTTAGCATCTTCACTAGATGGCATTAAATCGGCAGAACCGCGCGCAAAATCGCTTTCCATTGCGCCAGTTCCAAAGCCAGATTCAGTTCCATTACCAAAAGACTTTAATCCGCTAAACGCTCCGCCTAAAACTCCGCCATTGTGCCCAATTCTATCGATTCGCACATTATGCTCGCTACCTTTAAGCACATCTCTTTCTAACATGCGTTTTACAGCATAAGAATCAACAGGAGCTTCGTAAGCGCAATCAACTATTTTGCGCAACGCGTGTTCGGCTTTGCAAGCGTCTTCTTCACTTCTTGCGCTTCTAGATACGATTTTCACACAATCCGCGTGAACGGAAATATCTATGCTTGGAAAAGCTTTCTCCAACTCTCTTAAGTTTGAATCTGCTGCTCCCAAAACAGCAACTGGGCTTAATTCGCTTGGAATTTGAACAATACGCGTTGTACTATTTGCCACGATTTATAAACTACCTTCTTCAAGTTTTTCGCCTGTTAAAACATGAGCGTGAACATGGAACACGGTTTGACCAGCTCCCAAACCAGTGTTGAAAACAAGGCGATAATCGCCATTATAAAAGTCGTTTGCAATTTTTTGCGCAACGCATGCAATATGAGCCAAAACATCAGAATCATTTTGAGCAAGATCTGCAACATTCTTGTAATGATTGCGCGGAACAATCAAAACATGCACCTTGGCTTGCGGATTAATATCTTTAAAAGCCACTACTTCATCGTCTTCATACACTTTGCTGCTTGGGATTTGCCCATCAATTATCTTGCAAAAAATGCAATCGTCGTCAGTTTTGTATGTTTTGCATGCTTTATCCATTATTTTGCCCACTTTTCAATAATTCTTATTGCAATTCTTGTTGCAATTCTTATTGCCGAACACCATTTACTATTTTACACAAAACACGCACAAAGCTTGCAAAAATTGCTTACTACTCATACCTGCCAAGTGCTCTAGAAAGCAACGATAAACATACTGGCCCTGCTGTAGATGCGCGTAAAATATTGCTTCCTAAAACGCAACTTTTGGCGCCAGCGTCTATAAAACTTTGCACTTCTTCTTCGCTAATTCCGCCTTCTGGCCCCACAACTACATAAACAGTGCGCGTTTTGCCATCTTTTAAGCATTTTTCCGTTAAGTCGTTTACGTAGTTTTCGATTTGACTAAAAGAATCCGTTGCGTCTTGATGCAAAACAACTACAAGGCTTCCATAAACGCATGCACGCCTACAAATCGCTAGAATCTGCTTGCTTGTAACTGGCTCTAAAAGCTGTGGAATCCACGCTCTGCGCGATTGCTCCGTTGCAGCCTCAAGCACTTGATTCCATCGCTTATCTGTGCGCCCTGGCTTCCATTTTGAAATCGACCTATTTGCGCACCAAGGAATTACTTCGTCTACACCAATTTGGGTAGCCATGTCTATTGCTTGCTCGTCGTGACCCGTTTTTGCGAGAGCCTGAATAAGCGTTAATCGGGTTGTTGGCGCTGGTTCTTTTATGAACGAATCTACTCTAACTAAGCCGTTTTCGCTGTCTGTAATCGTTGCGTGAATTCGCACTCCTTTGCCGTCCGAAAGGTCTAGCGAATCGCCATCCGAAAGTCGCATTGCGCTTATTGCGTGCCTTTTAACGTGTTGAGGCAAGCTAAGAGTCCACCCTTCTTCAATCCCATTTGCAAGAACGGGCGCATCGTCTTTATTCGTATCCAGCAAAAACAAAGCATCTGTCATAATTTAAGCCTAACGTTAGGCGCAGCCAACATTTTTGCTACTTCTGTGATTCGCTCAAGTATTTCTGCTTCTGCATTTTCGCTCAAGTATTTCTGTGCAAGTATTATGGCAAACTAGAATTATATGAATTGGAGGTATGCGCAAATGGTTGACGATTTTAGACGCAACTTTGCGCATTCTAATAATCAAGATTGCACTACAAGCGATGAAGCTTTTGTGACTTTTCGCGTATCTCGTTTTACGCCAAATGACGATTCTTGCGATTCGTCGGTTACTTGCGACTCCGCGGTTGCTTGCGATTCAGCGGTTGCTTGCGATTCAGCCACCGATTCAGCACCAATCGCCTCCACTAACTCCCCTGGTTTAGTTAGAAGGCACCGAGAAAGCCCTTTTGCAAAAAAGCGCAAAAGTAGCCCATTTTCAACGCAAAATTCTGGCGATTTACCAGCTAAACCATTAAGCGGAAAACATTGGATTCAAGATTATACGATTCGCGCGCGCAAAAACGACACGATTTTAGACTGCTTGCTTAAAATTAAGCGCACAATAGACCCCACTTTGGCATTTAGATACTCTTGCGGTCACGGCGTTTGCGGATCGGATGCTGCAAACGTAAACGGCATGCCCACTTTACTTTGCACAGCCACAATCGCCCAAAACGCTAGGCAAAATACACAAACTCAAGGTGTTAGATCAAGCGGTTTTAGAAAAACTGGTAGCGTAAAGTCGCAAGCAACCGCAACACCAACACCAACAGCCGATGAAAATCACAATCTGCAAGTTCAATCTCAAGAGATATCTTCACTAATCCAAAATGGAAGCTTTGGCATTATTGAGGTTGCGCCACTTTCAGGCTTTCCTATTCAAAGAGATCTTATTTGCGATCTTTCCCCAATGATTGCACAGCTTAAAAGACTCGAGCCATATTTGCAAGCGCAAGATGTTCAAACAAGAAACAGCAGCGGAAAACTTGCGATTATTGAGTTTTTGCAGCACCCAGAGCAGCTTGCAAAGTTTGAGCTTTTAAGCAATTGCATAATGTGCGGCGTGTGTGAAGGAATTTGCCCAGTCTATGCAGGCGGAGAAGCGTTTATTGGACCTGCAGCACTTATAAATGCTGCGCGATTTATTAACGATTCTAGAGATAACGCCACTAATCGAAGATTAGACTTGGCGGATTCTAGCGACGGCATAAGCGCGTGCCAATCCGTGCGAGCATGCTCCAGGCAATGCCCACGCGGAATCGACGTTGGAGAAGAAATTTGGCAACTTACAACGCTTATAAATGAGCGAAAAATGAAGGAAAACTAGCCAAAACTAGCTAAGACTAATTAATAAACTTGTCTCCAGTTGCAATTCGCACAGCTTCTAGAGGATCGTCTGTAGTCGCAAGCAAACTAGGGTCAAAAGACGATATAAGTCCTCTTTCTTTAACTGTAGTTTCAATCCAATTCATAAGGCCTTTCCAATATTCACTGCCGAAAAGAACAACAGGAATTTTAGAAACCTTATGCGTTTGAACAAGCGTAAGCGACTCAAAAAGCTCGTCCATTGTGCCAAAACCGCCTGGGCACACAATAATTCCCGAAGAATATTTTAGGAACATTGTTTTGCGAACAAAAAAGTAACGAAATTGCATTCCAAGATTCACCCACTGATTTAGGCCCTGCTCGTGAGGCAATTCGATTCCTAACCCCACGCTTGTTCCGCCAGCTTCTGCCGCTCCGCGATTTGCCGCTTCCATAATTCCAGGACCTCCGCCCGTAATCACAGCAAAACCGCGTTTTACAAGCTCTTTGCCCATTATGCGAGCGCTACTGTATTCTGGATCGTCTGGCTTTATTCGTGCAGAGCCAAACACGCTAACAGCTAATCCAAGTTTTGCTAAAGCGTCGAAACCATCAATAAATTCGGCTTGTATTCTAAGAACTCTCCAAGGGTCAAGTCCTTGCCACGCATGATTATCTTGCAAATCTCCGTTAGGCAAATCGTGTTGCAATAGCGTTTCCGTTGTGCTTTCCTTAGGAATCATTGGCCCGCGCATCATTACCGCACCGCTGTAATAAGTGTCTTTCCAAGGTGAGTTTTGTTCGCTTTGCGCGCGCAAGTCGCAAGAATTATCTGGATTATCAGATTTACCAGAATTATCTAAACTATCTAAATTACCTAAATTATCTAAATTATTATTAGAAACCATAAGTCACCTTTAGAACTTTCTAGTCACTTTCTAGTCATCTTGTAATCGCGTTAAATAAACGCATTAAAGTCACTCTTCAATATCGTCTAATTCTTCTTCCATATGATTCGATTGCTTTGCAAGCATAAATCCCGAAACAGCAGCCGCAATAATAGACGCCACTAGTACTCCGAATCGTGCTTCACCCGAAAGATCCGCGTCGCTGTATGCAAGCGAAGCGATTAGCAAAGACACAGTAAAACCAATTCCGCACGCGCATGCTGTAGGCAAAAGGTCGCGAACGCGCAAATCGTCTGGAACGCGCAAGCCAATAACTTTCTTAGCAAACCAAGCAGTAATCATAATTCCAAGTGGCTTTCCAACAACTAGCGCAATCGTAATCGCAATTAGTATTGGAGACAAGAACAGCTGCCAAGTCAATGTTTCAAAATGAACTCCAGTTGCAAAAAGCGCAAAAACTGGCAGCGCAAACAAAGAAGACAAAGGCTGAATTTTCTGTCGATACCTTTCGGCTCTAAGCGACTTTTCGCCGTGAACAAGATGCGCAGGAGTTAGCAAACCAACCATTACGCCTGCAAGAGTTGGGTGAACGCCAGCTTGATACATCATAACCCACGCAAGCAAGCCAACAAGAGCCACAACAGGCCACGGAACGCGCTTTAATCGCACAAGCATAGTCCATACTAATCCGCATAAAACAACGCCCACAAACCAATACCATGCGTTAAGCGAAGAGAAGAACAATGCGATTAATGCGATTCCAAGAAGATCGTCTACTGTAGCCAGAGTCATTAAAAATGCGCGCAAGGCTTTAGGAAGCGTTTTAGCAAAAAGCGCAAGAACAGCCAGAGAGAATGCTATATCTGTTGCCGTAGGAATAGCCCAGCCAGCGCGAACCATGTCTAAAGACGGAAGCGCTCCAGAAGTAAGTCGCATAATCTCTTGACCAGCGTGCAACTCCGAGAATATTGTAACAGTTCCCGCAAAAAGAATAGGAGGAACAACCATACCTCCAATCGCGCAAATCATTGGCATTGCTGCCGCGCGAGGGTCTCTAAGCGATCCTGCAATAAGCTCGTGTTTTAAGTCTAAACCAACTGTAAGAAAGAAAATAGTTAACAAGCCGTCTTGAACCCAGTGGCTAATCGACATGTGAATATTTGTGTACGGAATTCCTATTTGAGTGTGAGAAACAGCTTCAAAAATCGGAGACGTAAATGGCAAATTTGCAAGCATTAATCCAGCTAAAGCAAATCCGAGCATAATTAACCCAGATGTACGCTCATTATTGGCTATTTTGCATACTGTTTTCCAAGAGCGTCTTAGCATGATGTAAATCTTCCCTCCGATTTTCTATCTTTTATTTTCTATTTTCTATTTTTGACTTTTAGTTTTTAGTTTCGACTTTTTACTTTCGACTTTTGTTTAACAATTTACGGCATATAAATTTTATGCGATAAAGTTTATGCACCTAGGACTTATAAGTATATAGGATACGTATCGAAATATAACAAAAAACGCCACCTCGCTTAGAAGTGACGTTTCAAATTGTGGAGCTAGGGGGATTCGAACCCCCGACCCCCTCCATGCCATGGAGATGCGCTACCAGCTGCGCCATAGCCCCGTTTTTAATTGTGCGGCTCAAACGAACCTTTGATAGAATACAACAGATTTTGCTACCAACCAAACTCGGCGTGTCGTAAACTCCTCAATTTTTGTTGTAAAAATATGGATTTCTTGCCGCATAAAACTATTATTCGCCACTACCCGATGATTGTTGCGATCCAGATTCTCCCTGCTGTACAGAAGTACCACCATCTGCACCATTAGGTGAAGAATAAGAAGGAGATGAAGGAGACGAAGCCGATCCAGAATCTGTGTTTTGTGAAGAATCACCCTTAGATCCGCTAGATTTTGAGTCAGATCCAGAATTGTTTAATCCATCCGCACCCTTTGAATCACCACTATTCGAAGAGTTTTTATCATCTAAAGAGTTTCCTTCATGATTATTCGCATCTTTTTTATCAGACGGTTTTTTATCCGAACTATTCTCATCATTCTTATTGTCTTCATTAGATTTAGAATAGTTGCCTGAATCTTGATTCTGATTTTGAATACGATTATTCTCACCATTTTCAGGAGTCTGATTTCCCCTATTAGTCTGATTGTTATTTTGCGCAGGATTCTGCGGTAAATTGTTTAAATTATCAGTGCCTTTTCCTTGCGTAAACAACAGAACCATGCCAGCAGTAATAATCACCGCAGCAAGAGCGCTAAGAACAGCAACTAAAATAGTAAGTCGTTTGTACCTTGACTCATCATCCACGTATTTTTTCTGCTTTGCATAGTCATAATCACTATTGTTGCCTAATCTACGCTTTGCGTCGGTTAGCGTAAGCAGAGAATCCGAATCTCCTTCCGAAAGCGAATTATCTTCTTCTTTCATCTTTCTTAATGAAGACAATTCCATAATGCTTGTGTTATCAACGCTATTATCAGTATTTTGCCCAGAGGCAGTAGCCATAACTTTTCTAACTGTTTTTATTCTGCGAGGTTCGTTCGCTTCATGAACCTCATATTCTTCTGGCATATCATCCTCTAATGCAATAAATCGTGCATTATTTACAACTTTAGTGTCATCATCTGCATAATGGCTTGAAACTGATTTTAATGCAGAAGAAGACTGGATCTTTTTTGAAGACGCGTGAATAACATTTTGATAAAGTTGCGATGCTACAGCAGACACAATCGAACCTATTGCAACACCAATTACTGATCCTGCTATACCGATTTTTGACGATAGAAGTAATGCTGTAACAGCTGCTAAAGAACCAGCCAGCACTTGCGTAAACGATATTCCTTTGAAGAAGTTCTTCACAAGTACCACCTTACAAAATTATTATTTACTACTATTCAAATTGACAATTATTGACAACTATTTAAATTGACAACTATTTAAATTGTAGATGCTGCTGCAGATGCAACTTTAGACTCTGTTTCAGAAATTTTCTGCTTATTTTTGATTTTTATAAGCTCAATATGTTCTGCCAAACTTGCAAGCAGAATCGCAGCAAAAATCAATGCAAAGCCAATAAAAGCAACGCTTGTTACGCGCTCGTTGTATAGAATGCTAGAAAATAGCAATGTAAATAAGCATTCTGTGCACATAATCACGGAAGCGTTAGCTGTTGAAAGATAAATCAGAGTATAGTTTTGAATGATTTGCGCAAGAACAGTTACTATCACTATAAGATAGAACATGTTCGTAATAGTTATCCAATTATCTTCGGCATTAAAATTAGGCAAAGGCTCACTTATTGCAGCTCCGCACAAAAATAGAACTCCAGAAACACTAAACTGACCGAATGTTAAAGCAACGGGATTGTATTGTCTAGAATAATACGCTAAGTATGTTAAGTTAAACGCAAAAACAGCCGCGCAAATAAGAGTTAAAACATCTCCGTGAGAAAGTGTAAGAACAAGAGATCCTGGCTTTAATGCAACTAATCCAACGCCCACAACGCATGTTAGAGCTGCAATAATTCCTAAAAGCGTTGGCTTTTTTCTAATAATCATCCAAGCTGAAAATGGCGCTATAACACAGTAGGCGGCTGTAAGAAAAGCACTTCTACCTGGGTCTATCCACCTTAATCCTTCTGTTTGAGTAACTAAAGATGCGTAGTATGTAACACCTGTTAAAAGCGAAGGAATTATTAGCTTTTTAGTAAAATTTTTGCGGATTGTTTTAAAGAAGACTGCGCCCATTATTATGCACGCTCCAAGCATGCGAACTCCCATAAGCCATTGAGGTGGGAATACCTCTAGAGCGTATTTAGATGAGACGTAGCTTCCGCCCCAAATTGCGGCGCATAAGAGCAACATGATTCGCGCGAAGTTTACGTTAATTCGATTGTTCTGTCTTGGTTGAACCGCGCTATTTATTTCACTCATGTCACTCCCCTCAATTTCTTGCAAATCACAAGTCTATAACATTAAATTTTTCTTTAAGGTAGCTAAATTGCCTTATAAACTTTATAGAATAGCCACAAAAACAAGAAAAGTACAACCTATCGGCGTTCCTTCGGAAAATTTCCTAATTGACAACTGAATTGGTTGTACACACTGCGACTTTACCTTAATATTTACGATTAATGATTGATGCGCGACGACCTGCCTTTTCGCTTAAAGCGTAGCGCGAAAAGGTAATTCGGAGCGCTGAGCTTGCTTAAGGTTGAAAGCACAGTGTGCTTTCAACGCAAGCGAAGACGTGAGCGCGCTTAGACCGCGCGAACGGTATTCTCTGTTTACTATTGTGAGAGGGCTGGCTAATTCTTGTCTCACAACGCTCCGCCTATTACGTGTAGTCTAGAGTTGCGGTTGTTCCGTTTTGTCTTTGATTTTGTTTTTGTGTTGAGGTTTGTTTGTAGTGGTTGATCATTGGATTATTTGGTATCGGCTGCCGCTCTTATACTGTTCGACCAAGAATCACCCAGCCCTCTTACATGCTAGGACTTTTGCGTGGTTTTTATCACCGAGATTCGAGATTTTTCTTGCGCGACGACCTGCCTTTTCGCTTAAAGCGTAGCGCGTTAGCGATTTTCCGCTTTTTGTACGTGATTTAGGTCAAATATGGTACAAAGTGCGGAAAATTACGTTTGCACTTTGTACAATTGGTGATTTATGTCACAAGTTTAGGCGTTTTTGCAAAAACTTGTCGAATTTTAAGCATTTATATGCAGGATTGCGCGTAATCTTAGATGTGATTGAATCATAATCATATGATTGCGCGATTGCAAAATAATCAGTTGAAGAAAGGACTCAACATGGCAACTCTTAGTGAAGATATGAAGACTTTTATTGAGAACAATTTGGCTTGGATTGCAACGATTAGCAAAGATGGCGAGCTTGATCTTGGACCAAAGATGTCAATGTTTGTTCTAGACGATAATCACCTTGCTTACCACGAGCGCACTGCAGGTCAGCATTTTAAGAACTTGCAAGACGGCAGCCAGCTTGTTGTTGCCGTTGCAAATTTGGCCGAAAAGAAGGGATATCGCTTCCGCGGGACCGTTACTCTTCACACAGATGACGCGATTTACGAAGAGCAGGTACGAGTTGCAGAAGAAAAAGGCACAAAGAAGCCTGCTGCCGTTCCTGTTATGGAGATTAATGAGATTCAGGATTTGACTTCTGGAGCTAATGCTGGAAAGACAATTGCTAAAGATTAATCAAAATACTAATTTTTAGCAAAAATCTAACAAAACGCCGAATTTTTAGGTCTCTAATACGAGGCATACAATAGCGAGTGGCGTTCTTCTTCAAAGGCGAAGATGAACACCACTCAATTTTTATTTGATTATTTTATTTACTTAAATTTTTACTTAAATTATTTAATTGTCACTAATTTACTTGCTTTCTTTACGCAATGCTTGCAACCTAGCGTTCATTTCTTCCGCTTTCTTCTTCTCGAAGTAATAAATTATTGCAGCAAGTGCAATCGGGAAAATAACAGTGAATACAATCCATCCGCAAATCACAGCTGGCCCATCTTTGAATGAAATCCACCCAACAATCACAGACACAATAAATTGAATAGCAATTGGTGGAACTAGTGCAAAAACGAACTTCGCAAGATTTGACATACGCTCATTCGACCAAAAAATAGCGAACACTCCATAGCCTATGCCAATAACAAACGACGCTACAGCATAAGATGCAATTCTGTTTCCAACTGCGGTATGCGCTAACAGGCTCGACACAAAACTAATTGCAGTAAAAATAGTGCACCCTATGCCAATGCCTTTAACAATGTTTTTTACCATTGTTTTACCAAAAGTTGTAACTTGCTTTTCCATAATAATCATTTCCTTTTTAAGTATTAAAAAATTAGTATTAAAATTTTTGATAGTTTTATATTTGACTACGCTTAAAACTACATTCCTAAGCGCTTTTTGAACCCAGCTAAGCATCTGCGACTAATCCACTCAACGCTTCCGTCGTCCATTTTTACGCTCATACTTCCGCCGAATCCTGGATCAACTCGAACAATGCGATTCAAGTTCACGATTGCGGATTTAGATATGCGCACAAACGACGCGAATTGCGGATTGTCGAAATCCATTAGGCGCTTGTAAGACACGCACTCGCCTTTATCACTGTGAATAATTACGCGCGAATTTTCTACGCAAATCATAATCACATCTGGCTCATGCATAACAATAATCGAATCGTTAATATAACCGTATATGAATGAATTATTGTTGCTATTTTCCGCATTTACAGTATTATTTTCAGTGTTACTTGCTTTTGCATTTTTAGAATCAATGCTTTGCAAATTGGCTATAATGCGTTTAAGATTGTCGTCAATATTGTGAACTGACAATTGAGCGTGCTGCTCCTCTTCTGGCGGCACAATAGCAATCGTTACCTTCATCAAGCCTCCCTTCCGTATACTACCGTTAGCGTTTACTAGCTTTTGCTAACTTTTCTTAGCTTTTGCTAGCTTTCTGTTTTGTAATTTTGACTATACGGCACTGTAAATAATCTGTCTTTACAAAACCGCTAAACGGTAGCTTTTGGAACATAAGCGGCGAAAAATGAAAAGATTACACAGCTACTTAAGCCGCTCCCCAAATGCGAATAAGACGCTGACTTGTAGGGTCGGCTGCAGGGCCTTGATCGTAAGCATCCAAACGCCAATGGATTGAACCATCCGCGTTAAGACTTGGAATTAAACGCGCCCAACGACCGTTTCCCATTCCACCAATCGTCTTATAAGAAGGATCTACCTTGTCTAATCCAAGAAGCTTATGAACAGTTTGAGATAGGCAAGAGCCGTGCGAAAACACTAGCAAATCGCGATCCGAGCCAGTTTTGCGCGCCCAATCCTCAACAGCTTTCGCCGCGCGCTCGCCAACTTCTTGCTTAGTTTCTGCACCGTGGTTGAGTTCACCACCTTTGCCATCAACCCATGACTTAAAATCTTCAGGCCATTTTTCGTTAATTTGCTGGCGATTAAGGCCTTCCCACTCTCCAAAAAAGCGCTCGCGCACACCATTTTCAACGTGAACATTAAGCTCAATCTTATCTGCAAAAGCATGAGCTGTCTGTTGTGCGCGAATAAGCGGAGAAGCAATTGCAACAAAACTCGCGTCTGCTTCTTCTGGAGTAATGCGCACGTGCTCCTCGCTATTTGGATTCTTTGGGTCTTCTAAGTCGGAAGCTCCAAAAAGAACACGCAAAGCCTTACCAGAGCGAGTCACCTGGTCTATTCCAGACTCATCTAAAGCAATATCAATCATGCCTTGAAGTCTAAATTGTGCATTATAAGGCGTCTGGCCATGGCGAACAAGCATTACAGAACGCGCAATACCTTCGTGAGCGCTGTTTTTATTGGCATTATGCGCAATTTGCGTTGCGCTTTCAACAAAATCAACCATTATCTTGCGCTACCTTTCAGACTCTTGATCGCCATTTTGCGCATCATAGACATAATCGCCATCCGCATCGCTCTCATCATGCTCTGGAAGTTGCAAATCAATTGCAGGGCAATCATTCCACAAACGCTCAAGGCGATAAAACTCGCGCGCTTCCTCGTGCATAATATGAATCACAAAGTCGCCAAAATCAAGCAAAATCCACTGTGCTAGTTCTAAACCTTCTCGAGATAAAGCTTTACGCTTATTGTCTTTTAAGTACAAGTCTTTTTCGATTTCTTCGCTAACAGCTAAGACTTGACGCTCGTTAGATGCAGAAACAACCAGCATGGCGTCTGTAATTCCAAGCAGATTGCTAACGTCAAAAGCCTGGATATTAGTGGCTTTTAACCTATCAGCTGCAGCCGCAGCAATCCTAATCGCGTTAACAGAGCTTTCTAAAGCTGCCATTGTTTCTCCTTAACTATTGAACTATCGAACTAGCGCTCCCAAACTGGCTTCCAGCCTTCTACAACATGCTGCGTATTTTCCGAATACACCATGGAATCCGCTGGAACATCGTGACGCACAACAGATCCTGCACCCGTTGTAACTCCATCTCCAACAGTAACGGGAGCTACAAACAGGTTTCCTGCACCAACATGCGCGTTAGAGCCAATAGTCGTGTGATTCTTATGCACACCGTCGTAGTTTGCTGTAATTGTGCCACCGCCGATATTCGTGTGCTCACCCAAATCAGCGTCGCCCATGTAGCTTAAGTGTGGAACCTTAGTGCCGTTTCCAATATGCGCTTTCTTCATCTCCACAAACGCGCCCGCTTTGCTCTCCTCGCCAAGCACATTTCCTGGTCGCAAATACGTCCACGGACCAATGTTTGCAGCGCGGCAAATATGTGATTCTTGCACACGCGAGCGCTCCACAACCGCGTCTTCATCTACTTGCGCATCGATAAGCGTAGTGTATGGTCCTACAACCGCACCGCTTTTAACAATCGTTTGCCCTTGCAAGAAGCACCCTGGAAGTACCGTAACGTCTTCTTGCAAAACAACATCGTCTTCGATCCACGTGTTTTCTGGGTCTAGAATCGTTACGCCTTCAAGCATCCACTTTTCGCAAACGCGCTTGTTGTATGCTTTTGCAAGCGCAGCTAATTGAACGCGTGTATTTACGCCTTCTACTCTCAACGAATCAGCTGCCGCCATTGCTCCAACACGCCCCATTGTGCGAGCGTGCTCTAGCGCATCCGTTAAGTAAAACTCGCCTTGAGCGTTCTTGGAATTAAGGTTAGATATTGCGTCTGTAAGCACTTCCGCATCGAACACGTACACAGATGTGTTCACTTCCTTAATCGCAAGCTCTCCTGCATTAGCATCTTTGTGTTCAACAATTCTTAGCACATCACCATTTGCTTCTCGCACAATTCGCCCGTAGCCAGTGGCATCGTCTAAAACAGCGGTTAAAACAGTTGCTACATTGCCTTGATTATTGTGAAAATCAATTAATGATTGCAATGTTTGCGTGTCTAAAAGTGGCATATCACTTGCCGCAATTACCACAGAACCTTTAAGCGCACTACCACATTCTTGTTTTGAAGCTTCATTAAGATCTCGCATTGCGCACTGCACTGCCCTGCCCGTTCCAGGCTTATCATCCTGGTTCACAATACGCACGGCGTTATTGTAGCTTTGCGCAGCTGCCGACACTCGTTGCGCTTGAGCGTGCACTACAACAGCAAGCTCCTTAGGGTTTACGCCTGCCATTGCGTTCATTACGCGATTTAAGAACGTTTTTCCAGCGAACGGATGCAATACTTTCGGCGTTGTTGAACGCATGCGCGTCCCATCACCTGCTGCCAGAATTATCGCTGCGGCTACATTATCATTATGCTTTTCCACGCGCGCTCCTTGTTTTTATGAGATATTGTCGAAATGCTTTCGAAATAATACAAGAGCAGAAAATCAAACAAGTGCCCCCGACGCGATTCGAACGCGCAACCAACGGATTAGAAGGCCGTTGCTCTATCCATTGAGCTACAGAGGCGCAAGTCGCAATTATACCAAAATTCTTACATCAACACACCCAGTCTTAAATAATTTGCAAATTAATATTTCTGTTTTGACTCTGTTTTGACTCTGTTTTGATTTATATTTATTTATTTTGATTTTACTTTGGGTTTTTGGTGCTCGGCTGCTAGCGACTTTTCCGCACGCGCAACACGCGGTATATTTGATTACTCTACAAAATGTGGTATAGTCATCAAGTCGCGTTAAAACGCGGATAATTTAAGATGCCCCTGTATCCCAATTGGTAGAGGAAACAGCCTCAAAATCTGTGCAGTGTGAGTTCGAGTCTCACCGGGGGCACGTGCACAACGCCGCTTAACATTCTAAGCGGCGTTTTTGTTATCTTCTCTCTCACGCGATTTTGCACGATACACAAACGACACACCAAACGACACACTTAATCCTCGTAGCGTTTTCATTACTGCGTTTGTTCCCTTTTTGGCTCAAATGGTAAACAAACGCGGGAATAGACGACTTCGAGTTTAAATCGTAGCGTGAGAAATCACCAGATTCATGCTAAACGAAAACGCGCACCCAAAAGGATGCGCGTTTAAAAAAACTAACGATTAACTAGCAATCAACTAGGGATTAATCGCAAGCACCAACGGTGTGAACGTAAATAGAGTCGGTACGACCAGCCTGGCGCTCACCCTGAGCAGTGCTCAAAACAACAATCTTGTCGCCGTCTTCAACCTTACCAGCTTCACGAAGAACCTTGTCGGTGAAGATCATAAGATCGTGACGGTTCATATCGTGGTAGTCCTCGCTAATCAAGAAGCCTTCAGTGCCCCAGCTCAAAGCCAACCAGTGATAAGTGTGCTCATTGTTGGTCAAGCCGTAGATTGGAGCAGCTGGGCGTTCGCGAGAAATGCGATGCACAGTGCGACCAGTCTGAGTGTAAGCAACAATCGCCTTAGCGTTAAGCTTGTCCGCCAAGTCAACAGCTGCAGAAGAAACTGCACCCGTGCTAGACATGTCAAGCTCCACAGATGGAATGCGATCATAGCCATTTTCAGTCGCGTATTGAGAAATACGAGACATGGTCTGAACGGTAACTGCTGGATACTTGCCGACTGCGGTCTCGTTAGATGTCATAGTTGCATCGGCGCCGTCAAGAACAGCGTTAGCGCAATCAGAAGCCTCTGCACGAGTTGGAACTGGAGAGTTAACCATTGATCCAAGAACTTCAGTAGCAACGATTACTGGCTTTGCGTATTGGCGAGAAAGCTCAATGCAGCGCTTGGTAACGAGTGGAACCTGCTCAAGTGGCATCTCCACTGCCATATCTCCACGAGCAACCATAATGCCATCAAAGGTCTTAACAATCTCTTCCAAGTTTGCAACAGCCTGTGGCTTCTCAATCTTTGCAACGATTGGAATGCGGCGGCCTTCTTCGTCCATGATTTCGTGAGCGCGATCAATATCGGTAGCAAAACGCACGAACGACATTGCAATAATGTCTGCACCCGTGCGAATAGCCCAACGAAGATCAGACTCATCCTTTTCGGTCAATGCTGGAAGAGAAACGGCAACGCCTGGAAGGTTAATGCCCTTGTGGCTAGAAACTGGGCCAGCAACAACAACCTTAGTGTGTACGTCGTTGCCTTCTACCTTGGTAACCTCAAGACGAACCTTGCCATCATCAATCAAAATTGGATCGCCTGCGTGGCAATCTCCTGGCAAACCCTTGAAGGTTGTGGAAGTGCGATGCTCATCACCCTCAATATCGTCTGTGGTGATAACGAACTCTTGACCTTCTTCCAAATAAACCTTGTCTTCGCCGTCAGCGTTCTTCTTGAACCAGCCGCAACGAATCTTTGGACCCTGCAAATCAACAAGAGCAGCAACATTACGACCAGTGGTCTTTGAAGCTTCGCGCACATTGTTGTAAACGCGCAAATGATCTTCAGGAGTGCCATGCGAACGGTTTAAGCGAGCAACATCCATGCCAGCTTCAACAAGCTTGGTAATGCCCTCTAACGATTCGGTAGCTGGTCCAATAGTATCAACAATTTTGGCTTTTCTCATAATGCCTGCCTGTTTCCTTGTTTGTTTATTTTTAAATGGGAAAATACCCACTTTCCGAGTAATAGTGTACCAGCAAATTGTGACCTATAGACAAAACTCGCGCTTATTTATTTATCGCGTCTATTTATTAGGCACACTTATCACTTAGCAACACTCATTTATTAAAGCACGATTACCTTGTGACTAGTCACGATTAATCACTACTAGCTTATTTATACGCGATTAACTCACGATTAATCATACTCACTTATTAGCCTCATCCATTTGACGCAATTCTTTCTTTAGATCGCGTATTTCGTCACGCAATCGCGCTGCAAGCTCGAATTGCAACTGTTCTGCAGCAACATGCATCTGCTCGCTCAAATTCTTAATCAAAGACATAATATCGTCTTGCGGCAACTCAGAAATATTCGCCATACGCTTTTCTTTACTTTGCTGCCCAAGATTTGGCTCTTTTGGCACGCCATAATGCGAGTTCCCAGCCTTATTAGCATTCCTGTAACCGCCTACTAGCAAAGTTTGAGTATCAACATCCTCTTTAGCAAGCATATCGTTCACATCGCTAATCTTCTTTCGCAAAGGCTTAGGGTCAATTCCATGCGCCTTGTTATACGCGATTTGCTTTTCGCGACGCCTCTCCGTCTCACTAATCGCCTTGCTCATAGCATCCGTAACGCTATCTGCATACATAAGCACAGTTCCAGAAACGTTACGAGCAGCGCGTCCAATCGTCTGAATAAGCGAGCGGTAAGATCTTAAGAAGCCTTCTTTATCTGCATCTAAAATCGCAACAAGCGAAACTTCCGGCAGATCCAAGCCTTCACGAAGCAAATTAATGCCAACAATCACATCAATTTTTCCTTCGCGAAGCTCGCGCAAAAGCTCCACTCTGCGCAAAGTATCAACATCCGAATGCAAGTACTCAACTTTAATACCAAGCTCCAAAAAGTAATCAGTTAAGTCTTCCGCCATTTTCTTAGTAAGCGTAGTAACAAGCACGCGCTCATCTTTTGCAACACGCGCCTTGATTTCCGCAAGCAAATCATCAACCTGCCCTTCCACAGGTCGAACCTCAATCTTAGGGTCAAGCAAGCCAGTTGGGCGAATAATCTGCTCAACTACGCCATCCGAAAGCCCCAACTCGTAATCTCCAGGTGTTGCCGAAAGATACACAGTTTGACCAACATGCTCCAAAAATTCTTTCCACTTTAACGGGCGATTATCCATTGCAGAAGGCAGTCTAAAACCATGCTCCACAAGCGTTCTTTTGCGCGAAGCATCGCCTTCATACATAGCTCCGATTTGCGGCACAGTTACATGCGACTCGTCCAAAACCAGCAAAAAGTCGTCTGGGAAAAAGTCAAGCAAAGTATGCGGAGGCGTGCCTGCAGCGCGACCGTCAAAATGCCTCGAATAATTTTCCACTCCTGGACATACTCCAACTTGGCGAAGCATCTCCAAATCATACGTAGTTCGCATTTCCAAACGCTGAGCTTCCAGCAATTTATTCTGCTTTTTAAGCTGCGCAACTCTTTCGTCACGCTCTTTTTCAATCGCCTCCAGCGCGCGCTCCATGCGCTCAGGCCCTGCAATGTAGTGAGATGCAGGGAAAATATGAACACTACTCTCTTGGCGAATCACTTCCCCAGTAAGCGGATGCAACATTGTAATTCTGTCGATTTCGTCACCAAAGAACTCAATTCGCACAGCTAATTCTTCGTAAACTGGAATAATCTCAACCGTATCTCCACGCACTCTAAAAGTTCCACGC
Organism: Gardnerella vaginalis ATCC 14018 = JCM 11026; assembly: GCF_001042655.1. NCBI lineage: Bacteria > Bacillati > Actinomycetota > Actinomycetes > Bifidobacteriales > Bifidobacteriaceae > Gardnerella > Gardnerella vaginalis. Next base: position 1,061,925 of record NZ_AP012332.1, read on the forward strand.
GTAAAAGCAATGTCATTGCGCTTGTATTGCATGTTCACAAATTGACGCAATAAATCGTCTCGCTCAAGCTGCTCCCCAACACTCAGCATAAGCATTCGCTCGGCATACTCCTCTGGGGTACCGAGTCCATAAATGCAAGAAACGGTAGCTACAACAACGCAATCTCTACGCGTAAGCAAATTCGCTGTAGCTGCGTGACGAAGACGCTCAACATCGTCGTTAATATTCGAATCTTTTTCAATATACGTATCTGTTTGCGGAATATACGCTTCCGGCTGATAGTAATCGTAGTAAGACACAAAATAGCTCACAGCATTATCTGGCATAAGCTCGCGAAACTCCGCGCAAAGTTGAGCCGCCAAAGTTTTATTCGGCTCAATAATAAGAGTCGGTCGTTGCAAACGCTCAATTAGCCAAGCGGTTGTAGCAGTTTTACCAGTTCCAGTAGCACCCATTAAAACAACATCGTTTTCGCCGTTTTCAATGCGATTAGCCAGCTCTTCGATTGCTTGCGGCTGATCGCCAGAAGGATTGTATGGCGCTTTTACTACAAAAGGCTTGTTTGTGCGCTGAATTTTATTCGACATTATTTTTCTCCAAGAGCATTTTATTTATTTTACTAAAACCCAACAATCGCGCGGTTGCTTGCGATTTTTCCTTTGAGTCTCTAATGCTCCTTACCCATCCACGTTTTAATTTTTGAATCAACGCTTTTAAGCATAACTTCCATAGGCTTTGTAGAATCAACTACAAAATCAGCGATTTTCCTTCGCGCAATCTCTTCAACTTGATTATTTATGCGCTGCTCCGCCTGATTCTTACTCATTTTGCGCTCGTTTATCATTCGCGCAATGCGAACATCTTTAGGCGCTTCAACTGTAATAATATGATCAAAACTAAATGGAATGCTGTCAATTACTTGCGCAAGCAGCGGAATATCGTGCACAATAATTGAGCTTAAAGATGCGCGTTCACAGCAATCTTCTTTAGAAATTTTCCTAGAATACTCGCTTATATACTCACCTTCTAAAGTCTTCGCTAAATCATAAATAGCAGGATGAATAAGTGATTCAATCTTACTTAACGCTTGCTTATGATTTACATCATCCCCAAAAACACGCTTTGCAATAAACTCGCGATTTAAAGAACCATCATTCTTAACGGCATTTTCCCCAAAAATGCTTACGATTCCCCGCAACACTGCGCTTCCCGGTTCCACTACTTTACGCGCTAAAACATCGTAATCTATAACAAACGCGCCAAACGAACGCAAATGATTTACTACTGTAGATTTTCCAGCAGCGATTCCGCCCGTTACCGCAATCCGCATCATTGTCATACATAAATTATAAGTAATGCCCCAGTAACTAATTACCGGGGCATTATACGCTAAATAATAATTGTAAAATTAGTCTTGAAGTTCAGCTCCATCGGCATCCTTATGCCACTTAGAACCAGGCTGAGAGCAAAGAATGCAAATTCCTTCAATAAATGCCCAAATTCCAGAAACAAAAGCCAGCAAGCCGAAAGAAAGAATAGAAATAAGCAGCTGAGCAACAGCCTTGCCTTTAAAACCAAGATAGAAATTGTGCACACCCAAAGCACCCAAGAAAATCGCTAACAGGCCTGCAGCAATCTTGTTACGAGAGCTTCTGTATGCGTTTAATGAATAATTAGACCCATAGTTAGAGTATGAAGATGCTTGATTGTACTGAGGAGTAGACTGAGAGTACTGACCATATTGCGGCTGAGCATATGAATTCTGATTATACTGAGTCTGACCATACTGAGGCTGAGCATTGCACTGAGGCTGAGCATTGTATTGCGGCTGAGCATTGTACTGAGTTTGAGCACCATACTGGGATTGGTTGTTATATTGTGGCTGAGCCTGGTTATACTGCTGGGACTGATCATTGTACTGTGGCTGTCCGTACTGAGTCTGTCCGTCAGAGCCGGAGTAATCTCCAGTTTGCTTATCTAAATCACTCACAATAATCACACTTTCTCTCGTAAGAAATTTATTTTCTTAAAAACTGTATAATAAAAAATTAATAAATCAAAGCGTTATTACTAAAGATATTAAAAGATGCCCCGATGATTACTCACCGAGGGCATCTTATTTATAAGATTTTAGTAGAAAACTACTTCTTTTCGCTCAAAAGCTGTTCGCGCAAAGCTGCGAGCTGATCGGAATCAGCTAAAGCACCTTCGGTAGAAACCTCATTCACGCGCTAAAACATCGTAATCTATAACAAACGCGCCAAACGAACGCAAATGATTTACTACTGTAGATTTTCCAGCTGCAATTCCGCCCGTTACCGCAATCCGCATCATTGTCATATTTTGATTATAAACGATACATTTCTCACAATAGCGTAAATTTTCATTGACCCTACTAAAACTTCTTATATAGTACGCAGTAAATAGGCCCGTAATAGGATTTCCAATTATCGGTTAATAAACTGTATCCAAGCTTGTTATAAAAATCTAAGGCAACAGCATTGTCATCTTTTTTTGTAGATAAAATTATTGTTTTATATAATTCAAGATTTTCGACTTTCTTCATAAGCGCACTGCCCACACCTAAATGTTGAAATTCGGTGTCTACAAACAACTCATTTAGCTCTAAGCTTTGATTGAACCAATCATAATTTTCTGATAAAAATGGCTTAATTTGATGCGCATACCAATTATCTTGTAATAATTCTATGCCATATAAAACACCGATAATACGATTATTCATCGTAGCAACAAGTAAAAGCGCACTATTGTTATATCTCAAACTATCTAATATGCGTTCACGAACATTATCTATACGATCTAGTTCTTTAGGGAATGCTTTTAGATATAAATCTAAAATTATATTCATATTATCTTTGGCTTCTAAATAATCTAATTTTTTAATTTCAATATTCTTCATAAAAACCCTTTATACAAGCTACTATCCGTATTACAACACAACATATTTAATCGACATATGCATATTTGATTTTACATAACCATCGTTATATAAGTACTAATTATCTCTGCAGCATTAATGAAATTAAAAAATATGCAATATTAAAGAATAAGTATATTTGCTATATTATTCATTTGTTCTAATGTTTTAGGCATAAAAAATAAAAGATGCGTTTTGGAAATTGAATTCTAAAACGCATCTTTTATTTGTAAAATTACTTATAAATCTTAATACTAAATATTTATTTTTAGTCTTTTAACTCAGCACCATCAGCATCTTTGTGCCACTTACTTCCAGGCTTTGAGCAAAGAATCAAAATACCCTCAACCAATGCCCATATTCCCGTAATAATCAACAGGAAACCAAAAGAAAGAACAGAAATAAGCAGCTGTGCAATCGCCTTTCCTTTAAAACCAAGATAAAAATTGTGCACACCTAAAAATCCTAAGAAAATCGCTAGCAAACCTGCAACAATTTTATTGCGCGAGCTTACTAAAGTTGCTTTAGCGTTTTCCTCATTATTACCATCATACGAAGGGAACTGAGGATTTTTCTGATTGTTATCAAACGTGCTCATAATCTTCACCAATCCTTTTAAGAATTATGATTAATGTTTAAAAGCATCATATAATCATTATTCTTAAAAGAAAATTAATTGTACCTATATTTAATTACAAAACTTGAGTCACAAAAATACTCGTAAAACATACTCAAAATAGTAGCCAAACATAAACAAAATTGCCCCGATGGTAACTCATCAGGGCAATTGTTAATAAACTTCTAGTAGAAAGTAGAAACTACTTCTTTTCGCTCAAAAGCTGTTCGCGCAAAGCTGCGAGCTGATCGGAATCAGCTAAAGCACCTTCGCTAGCTGCTTCAGAAGAATAGTTGGAAGCAACTTCTTCCTTCTTTTCTTCCTTAGCTGGCTTCTTTTCAGCTTCTTCGTTCTGACCATCAGCGGCTGCGGATTCTGCTGCAGCTGCGAGTTCCTTAGCGGCAAACACCTTGTGCTGCTCCCACAATTCGTGAGCTGCTGCATACTGTGCTTCCCACTCTTCGCGCTGCTGCTCGTAACCAGCAATCCACTCGTTAGTGTTTGGATCGAAGCCTTCTGGGTACTTGTAGTTTCCTTCTTCGTCATACTCAGCTGGCATGCCGTAGAGAGCTGGATCGAAATCTTCAGAATTTGGATCAACAGCCTCGTTAGCCTGCTTCAAGGAGAGCGAGATACGACGACGATCGAGGTCTACGTCAATAACCTTAACGAATACTTCTTCGCCACCCTTAACAACAGTTTCTGGGTTCTCTACATGACGGTTAGCAAGCTCGGAAATGTGAACCAAGCCTTCGATGCCGTCTTCAACGGAGATGAACACACCGAACTGAACAATCTTGGTGACCTTACCCTTAACAACCTGTCCAGGAACATGGGTACGAGCGAAGCGCTGCCATGGATCTTCCTGAGTTGCCTTAAGGGAGAGGGAGATGCGTTCGCGATCGAGATCAACGTCGAGAACCTCAACAGTGACCTTATCGCCAACCTTAACAACCTCGGATGGGTGATCGATATGCTTCCAAGAAAGCTCGGAAACGTGAATGAGACCGTCAACACCGCCGAGATCAACGAATGCGCCGAAGTTCACGATAGAAGACACAACGCCTTCACGAATCTGACCCTTCTTAAGCTGCGAAAGGAAGGTCTCGCGAACTTCGGACTGGGTTTCCTCGAGGAATTGACGACGAGAAAGTACAACATTGTTGCGATTCTTATCGAGCTCAAGAATCTTAGCCTTAATCTTCTGACCAATGTATGGGGAAAGATCGCGAACGCGACGCATTTCAACGAGAGAAGCTGGCAAGAAGCCGCGCAAACCGATGTCTACAATCAAGCCGCCCTTAACAGCCTCAATAACGGTACCTTCAACAATGCCGTCTGCATCCTTGATCTTCTCAATATCACCCCAAGCACGCTCATACTGTGCACGCTTCTTGGAGAGAATAAGACGTCCTTCCTTGTCTTCCTTAGTTACAACAAGGGCTTCGATGGTGTCGCCAACTTCAACAACATCATCTGGATCAACGTCTTTCTTGATGGAAAGTTCACGGGAAGGGATTACACCTTCAGTTTTGTAGCCGATGTCCAACAATACTTCGTCGTGATCAATCTTTACGACTGTACCTTCAACTAAATCACCATCGTCAAAATTCTTGATGGTTGAATCGACTGCCTTGATGAAGTCTTCTTCGGTGCCAATATCATTAATCGCAACCTTGGCGACTTCGTTATTATTCTCTGCCATTACTTATTAGTGGTTTCTTCTTGGGGTGGATATTACTCGATATTAAATTATGACTTTTGCACGCGCACTATGCACGCACTCTGTCAATGTTATATATAGGCATAGCCAAAATCGCCGTTTTACTTCGGGCGTGTCGCGCTACTTGATATTTGCTACTTAACACTACTCGCCGCTTGCTGCTCGCTCAGCCATGTCAACAACATTAGCCAATAGCATTGCGCGAGTCATTGGACCCACTCCACCAGGATTTGGCGAATACGCTCCCGCGACTTCTCTACAAGCAACATCAACATCGCCTTTTACACGATACCTTCCCACTTCTTCATCAAAAACGCGCGATACACCAACATCAACCAACACACATCCAGGCTTAACATCGCAAGGCTTTACAAATCCAGCGCTGCCCATTGCCGCAATAATAACGTCAGATCGCATCATAATATCATGCAAATCGCGCGTGCGCGTGTGGCATAATGTTACAGTTGCATCTACTCCCCTGCGCGTAAGAAGCAGCCCGATTGTTCGTCCAACAGTAATTCCTCGTCCAAGTACGCACACATTTTTGCCTTCAAGATCAATGTTATAAGCATCTAGCAGTGCCAAAATTCCTCGCGGCGTGCATGGAAGAGGTGTAACAATATCTCCCGAAATATGCATAACCAGCTCGCCTAAATTGTACGGATGCATTCCGTCGCAATCTTTTGCAGGGTCTATTGCCTCAATAATCTTCTTAGAATCCACGCCTTTTGGCAAAGGTAATTGCACTATAAAACCTGTGCAGGAAGGGTCATTATTTAATTTTTCGACAGCAGTAAGAATTTCGTATTCGCTAGCGTCTTCTGGCAAATCGCATCGAATTGAGCGAATCCCCACTTCTTCGCAATCCTTGTGTTTTCCAGCAACATACTTCAACGAACCAGGGTCGCTTCCAACTAAAAGCGTTCCAAGCCCTGGATTAATGCCCTTTTCTTTAAGCTTTTCTACTCTATTTTTTAAGTCGCTTTTAATACTTGCAGCTAGCGCTTTCCCATCTAATACAACAACCATGATTCACTTCCCAGCTCGCATGTTAATTCTTATGTTCAACTTACAAATCATCTAATACAATTCGTACACGTAGTATATTCGTATGGATAGGCTATCGTGAGGTATAGAGGTGCGCGACACAACTACTAATAACAGGATATTAATAATAGAATGGTATTTATTATTAGTAATACAACTTATTAGCTGTACCACAGCAGTACCACACTTTTGTACGTGCACGCTGTTTACGGAAGGGGCGCAAAGATGTGTGAAAATACTTTTCATTTAAGTCGCGCAAAGAAAATATGCAAAGCGATTTTAGCTTGCGCAATTGTGCCATCAATGTTGATTGGCATGGCTGGGTGCGGTGCAAATTCACAATCTTCTGAAAAAACAACACATACAAAAAAAGAAATTAAACAAATTAAAGTTGTTTCCACACTTGAATCTTGGGCAAGCTTAGCCAGAGAGATCGGAGGCAACGATGTTGTTGTTAAGTCAATAATAAACAAGCCAGATGTTGATTCCTCCTCATTTAAACCATCCAGTAAGGATTTGCAAAAACTTTATGATGCACAAGTTGTGATTTCTAACGGGGCTGGATATGACAGTTGGATTGCAAAATACTTATCTAAAAAGAGCGAAACAGTAAATGCTGCTTCTACAGTTGGCGCTTTAAATGGTGATAATCCTTACTTATGGTTGTCCAAAGATGCGAGAAGTGCTATGGCGTCTAATATTTGCGACGTTTTCTCTAAGATTCTTCCGTCAAAGAAGAAGATTTTTACTAAAAGACTTAATACTGTTAAATCTCAAGAAAAGAATCTTGACGAATATATTGAAAAGTTTGGTAAAGATCACAAAAACTTAAAGTATGCGTCAACTAATCCTATTCTTTTCTGGCTTATGTCAGATATGAATATAGAGGATTCTACTCCTAAAGAATATGCTACTCAGGCTGCTCAAGACGATGCTATTGATAAGACTAATGTGGACAAATTCCAGAAATTAATAGAAGAAAGAAAATTTGACGTAATAATCAACAACAGTCAACGCAATAATACTGACATAAGCATTTTGACTGGAACAGCTGGAAGAAGCTACACGTCTGTAATGTGGGTTAACGAGCTCATGCCAACGTATGCAACCGATTTAAGAAAATGGGTTATGAAAATTTGCGAAGACATTGACAATGCCGGTAAAGCTACGATTAACATGAGAAAAGAGTTGGGAAAGCACGAAGCCTCTCAGCAAAATAAGCCTATTACAGAAAAGCCTACAGTTTCTAAGCCAGATCCAAGTAGGTCTAACAAAGGTCAGCAGGATCCTGGAAAGTAAATCTGAAAAATAAAAATAAGTAGAAGATATAGGAAGATATAAAAAAATATAAATAAAGAATAAAATTCACCTCCTAAATTTTTATAACTTAGGAGGTGAATTTTTATGTCCTACTTCTTTTTAGATTTTTTAGACCTCTCGGCAAGCAATCTAAGAGTATCTGCAGCAGCTTCTTCTGGAGCTTGAGTATGGTGTTGCTCATCTCCAGGCAGAGGATCAGCATATCCAAGATTCACATTTAACAAGCGCTCTGCCTGCTCTTCGTCAATCTTTTCAGATAATGCAATTTCCGAAATAAGAATACTGCGAGCGCGAGCAAGCATACGCTTTTCTCCTGCAGACAAACCATGTTCGTCTACATCTCGCTGTGATAAATCTCGAACAACTTCTGCAATCTTGTTAACATCGCCAGTAGCGATTTTCTCAACATTAAGCTTGTATCTACGAGACCAATTCATTTCTTTTTCGAGAATAGGAGTGCGTAAAATTTCAAAAACTTTAGCAACTTCTTTTGCGCCTACAATATCTCGAACGCCAACTTTTTTGACATTGTCTACTGGGACATTAATCTCTAAACCATCTGAAGACAATACAACTAAGCGTAAGTATTGCCTAGTAATACCTTTGACAGTGCGTTCACTAATTTCCTCGACTCGAGCCGCACCATGACGAGGATAGACGACCATATCGCCGACTTGATAACCCACAGAACCCTCCGTATGCACAGAAAAACTCATTTCAGTTTTCCATAAGGCAAAGACTTGAGGCTCGAAAAGATATTTTTTTGACTGATTAGTCAAACTTTGCTCAAAACACACAAGACATACGCAAATAATGTTGTATGATAGACAACATGAGTACAGTATCTAACATCAATGAAGATGCAATCGCAATGGCTGTCCGTCAGGACGTGCTTGCTGCGGTCAGCAACGCAGAATACTACAATCCACACGAGGTCCTTGGTGGACATCTCGGAACTGGCAAAGGCGCTGGTACTGCCACGGTTCGCGTATTGCGACCAATGGCCAAGAAGGTAACAATTCTTACTAAGGGCGGAGAATACGAAGCCAAACACGAATACAACGGTATTTTTACTGCTGTTGTTCCTGCCACAAAGCATTCTAAGAGCAAAGAGTGGTCTGTTCCTAGCTATCGTATCCGCACTGTGGAAGTGAATGGAACCGAGTCTGTAGATGATGATCCGTACCGTTACTTGCCTCAGATTGGCGATATGGACATGTATCTGTTTGGCGAAGGCAGACACGAAAGACTTTGGGAAGCACTGGGTGCTCATGTTAAAAGCATTACCGATTCTTGGGGTCTTGTTAGCCCAGAAACAGGAAAGATGGTTAAAAAAGTTACTGGAACTGCTTTTACGGTGTGGGCGCCAAACGCACGCGCTGTAAGAGTTGTTGGCAACTTTAACTATTGGAATGGTCGCCGCCACGCAATGCGTTCTCTTGGATCTAGCGGTATTTGGGAGCTTTTCATTCCAGGAGTAGGTGCAGGCGAAGTTTATAAGTTTGAGATTATGACTCAAGCTGGAAACTGGATTATGAAGGCAGATCCTATGGAGCGCTCTCATGAGCTTCCACCTAATACTGGATCTGTTGTTGTTGATTCCGAATTTAAATGGCACGATAGCGAATGGCTTGAACATCGCGCAAAGACTAATGCTCACGATGGTCCTGTAAGCATCTACGAAGTTCAGGCAAATAGCTGGAATCGCGATTACGATAATTATCGCGAACTTGCAGATCACCTGGTTGATTACGTTCAGCAAGAAGGCTTTACTCACGTTGAGTTTATGCCTCTTACCCAATACCCGTTCTCAGGTTCTTGGGGTTATCAGGTGACTGGTTATTACGCTGTTGACTCTAGGCTTGGAAGCCCAGACGACTTTAAGTACTTAGTAAACAAGCTCCACAAGGCTGGCATTGGTGTGATTATGGATTGGGTTCCAGCACACTTCCCTAAGGATGACTTTGCTTTGGGTAGATTCGACGGCACCGCGCTTTATGAAGACCCTGATCCTCTTCGCGGCGAGCACCCAGATTGGGGAACGTACATATTTAACTTTGGCAGACACGAGGTTCGTAACTTCTTGGTTGCTAACGCCTGCTTCTGGCTTAGCGAGTATCACGTTGATGCTTTGCGTGTAGACGCTGTGTCTTCTATGCTCTACTTGGATTACAGCCGTGAAGCTGGCCAATGGCGTCCAAACATGTATGGCGGACGCGAAAACCTTGAGGCTATTGACTTTATTAAGGAAGCAAACGCTACTGCATACAAGAATAATCCTGGAATTATGATGATTGCAGAAGAGTCCACTGCATATCAAGGCGTTACTGCTCCTACAGACATGGGCGGCTTAGGCTTTGGCTTAAAGTGGAACATGGGCTGGATGCACGACACTTTGCAATACCTTAAGGAAGAGCCAATTAATCGCCGTTGGCATCACAACGAAATCACATTCTCTATGGTTTACGCATATTCCGAACATTATGTGTTGCCTTTGAGTCACGATGAAGTTGTGTATGGCAAGGGATCTCTTCTTGGAAAGATGCCTGGAGACGAGTGGCAGCAATTTGCTGGTCTTCGTGCGCTTTTGGCATATCAGTGGTCTCACCCAGGAAAGAACCTCCTGTTTATGGGTGGAGAAATCGGCCAGTCTTGCGAATGGAACTTCAACAATTCGCTTAATTGGCATGAGCTTCAATGGCCGTTCCATCAAGGTGTACAAAAGTTGGTAGCAGATCTTAACGCTTTGTATAAGAGTTCTAGAGCATTTTGGAGCCAAGACTTTACGCCAGACGGATTCCAGTGGCTTACTAGCGACGATTCTGATCACAATACTTTAAGCTACATTCGTATTGGTGATAACGGTGAAGAAATTGTTGTGGTTGTTAACTTCTCTGGTCAGGCTTGGCAAGATTACCAAGTGGCATTGCCTAAGGGTGGTCAATGGGAAGAAGTTCTTACAACAGACGACGCTAAGTATTGTGGTTCTGATATTCACAATGGCACATTCACAGCCGCTGCTGAAGAGTATCATTCAAGACCATATTCTGCAAGGATTACTGTTCCAGCGCTTGGAGCTGTATTCCTTAAGCCAGTCAGCAAGTAGTTAGTTGATAATTAATAACTTAAGTTAGGAATCTGAATTAGGTTAAAATGTTGGACACTCCATCAGAAAAAGGTGTTCCTCGAACAATTCTTGTTGTAGAGGATGAGCCAGATTTAGCCACAGCTATTGCGCAACGTATTGTTGCCAGAGGTTGGAAGGCTAGAGTTGTTTCTGATGGAGTGTCTGCTGTTAAAGCTGCTTTAACCTTAAAGCCTGATCTTATAATTATGGACGTCATGCTTCCTGTTATGGACGGCATTGAGGCGACTCGCAGAATAGTATCTAGATACCCTATTCCTGTGCTGATGCTTACAGCTAGAGATGCTGAGTCGGATAAACTGGCTGGATTAAGCGCTGGAGCAGACGATTATGTTACTAAACCGTTTTCTCCTAGAGAACTTATCGCAAGATGTGCTGCTATTTTGAGGAGAGTTGAAAGAGCTACTTTAATCGCAAATAGAGCGCAATATAACGCTCTATTTAAGTTTGGAGATTTGATTATTGACCCTAGACAGAGGCTTGTTACTCTTAACGGTAAAGAAATTCATTTTACTCCTACTGAATTTTCTTTATTGACTACTTTTGCAAAGCATCCTCATGATGTTTTAAAACGAGAAACACTTTTAGAAGAAGTCTGGGATTGGCCAGATGCTTCTGGAACTAGAACTGTTGATTCACATGTTAAATCTTTAAGACATAAAATTGGTTCTTCTTGGATTCGCACAATACATGGAATAGGTTATGCTTTTGAGCCACCTGATGAAGATTATGACCAAATATTTAACTAGAAATAATAAAAATAACAATAACAATTCTGTTGATAAAGTAGGTAAAGTCGATTCTTTTTCTGAGGTCACTTTGCAATCTGCTTTGCATCCTAATCGTTTTATAGGGTTTTTTGCGTCTTTAAAAGGTGAATTATCTGCGATTATTGTTGTTGCAACAGCTATAGCATTTGTAATGGCTTGGTTTCTTTTAAAAGTTGGGTTAAGCGGATGGATTGCAATGCCTATAACGCTAGCTGTAGCGCTAGGTATAACTTACGCATTTTCCAGAGGATTAACTGCTCCGCTTAGACAAATGCGAGATGCTTCTGAAGCAATGGCAGATGGCGATTATTCCGTGCGAGTTCAGATTGAGAATAGAAAAGACGAGGTTGGAAAATTAACTCTAGCTTTTAACGAAATGGCTGAAGAACTAGAGCATGCTGATAACATGAGGCGTGATCTTATAGCTAATGTAAGCCACGAGCTTAGAACACCTGTTAGTGCATTACAAGCTATGGTAGAAAATCTTGCTGATGGAGTTGTAGAGCCAACACCGTCGAATATGGAGGCTATTCTAAATCAGATTCACAAGTTGGCTGATTTAATCACTTTTCTACTCGATTTATCTAGAGTAGAAGCTGGTGCAGAAAGTCTTGTTATTACAGAGTTCGATTTTAAAGATTTTCTTAACAGTATTGTCGAACCTATAGAAATAGCGGATGCTGGGCATAATCATCATATAAGTCTTAATGTCGAAAATGATATTACGCTTGTTGGGGACAAAAATCGCCTATCGCAATTGTTTACTAATGTGGTTTCTAATTCTATTAAACATTCTGCAGACAATACTAAGATTCTTATAACAGCAAAATCGAATCATGAGAAGAATACTCTAGTTTGTAACGTTATTAATTTTGGAAACCAGATTCCTGAGGAGGATAGGGCTGATATTTTCCGAAAATTTGTTAAGGGAAGCCAAGGTATTGGAACTGAGTCTGGTGGCACAGGATTGGGTTTGTCTATTGCAAGATGGGCTGCACAATTGCATAACGGTACTGTAAAAGTTGTTGATGATAAGCGTGGAGCTAATTTTGAGATTACACTACCGCTTACGTATAACAAATAACGAGTTATTATAATCCGTATAAAACACTTTCCTTTGACCATACTCCTGCTATAGCAAAACACGCGAAAACTGTTATACCACAATCTTTTAATGCTTCAACACAATTTTTCATCGTAGATCCTGTAGTGATAATGTCGTCTAAAAGTATTACTTTGCATCCTTTTGGCACTATTCTTGTGTCTACTAAAAACCCTTTTGTGGTTCGCAAAGATCGTCCCCTACTTCCTTTAACTTGAACTGATTTTACTTTTATTTTGCCCATTTTGATTGCTTTTACAACCCGTGCATTAATACCATATTCTTTAAGATTTTTAGAAACGTATTTAGCAATAGGATCCATGTGTTTTCTTCCGCGTTTTCTTTGCGATTTAGAAGACGATGGAATTGGTACGATAATAAGATTTTCAATAATATTTTCATCGGTATTTTTGCAATTACTTTCATAACTATTTTTATAATCACTAATAACTTTGATTATCAATTGAGAAACCAAATATGAAAAAGGCTTATCGAGAAGTTGATTACTATGATCCTTCCAACACAACAAAGATTTCCTTACAAAACCTACATAAGTTGAGCACGAATAAATATTTCCGCACATTACGCTTATCAAAGGATCCTTATGCCATTCTTTAAACATACTCGTGCAATCATCGCACAAAACGCAATCAGGAAGATCACATCCTGCGCAGCCAACTGGAAGAATAAGATTAACCATGGTTTTAAAAACAATCGTCCAAGAAATGTTAAGGATAAGCCCATTTATTTTATGAGTTAGATTTTTTAAAAGCATAAATCGACGATAAATATTACAAAATGTAATTGCAATAAAATTAAGTCAATGTGGTTAAAGGCTATTTTAAAATTTGAAAATATTTATGGAATTAGAAAATTGTCTAAAAATCAGCGCACTAGGAATTAAGATGTTTTAACATTCCAGTGCACAAGTTAAATGTGTCACTAGGATCTTTTACTCTAATAGCCAAAGCTCCAGTTAAAGATGTTGGGTAATCATTACCGCCTTCATACATCCGATCTCCAACAAAAGCCATCTTATTTAAAGGAATATGGCAATAGGAAGAAAGAGCCTTAAGAGCTTGAGCCTTATTATCACCTTTGCTGACAATATCGACACTAGTAAAGCCACCAGCGCGCACAGAAAAATCAGGCAAATTTTTAGAAATTTCTTGAGCTAAAGTAGTTTTTAAAATTCCACTAGGATCCCACTGTTTTTTAAATTCAACAGGAGCGAGTTGACCTAAAGCTGAAAAAGTGATTTGCGTACCACGATTCTCTATCTGACTCCCCCAAAGTTTCTCATCTGAATCACACTTCCACAAACCCATTTTTTTAGCACAAGATATAATTACTTCAATAACATGATTTGCATCATCGTCAGAAATATTATGCGAGTAAATGCAGTACAATCGCCCATCCGAAATGCGATAATAGCTTGCTCCATTAGTCGGCATAATGTGTAGATTATCAAGTCTTGTATATGCAGGTAAAACATTTAAAATCTGACTTTTAACTAGTCGCAAGTCACCGCCAGTAATAACAGCAATAGGCAACCTATTTATCAAATCACCAAAAACTGTACGCATTCCACTTGTCATAGGCTTTTTTGAACAAGCAAGAGTATTGTCTAAATCAAAACCAATAAGCGAATACGATACAAGATACTCACAAAGTCCTTGCTCATTCCACTCATGAATATTAGACTCCAACACTTGCCTCCTGTACAAACCTTGCAATTCAAGTATTCCATATTATTAACATATTTACTACAACGTGTCTTGCATGTTTTGCAGACCACTCATTTCACCATCTATTCCACCATCTATTCCACCATCTATTCCACTATGAGTTTGTCAAATTGCCCTAGCATACAAATAAAGTTAAAGCATGACGTCTTTAATATGGGAACAGCGAAGATATAAAAATCGACACGGCAGAGGAATGAGAATGCCAATGTTTGGCACAAGACTACCACGGTACAGAACAGCAAGCGGAATGTTTGACTCAATGGTAGCTGGTCAAATACGAAGACTTAATGGCGCATGGTCTAATCTTACAAAAGGCGTGCAGTTTGCTGTAGAAGACGTTCCACCATCTCAACCAGTACTTTGGGAAAGCAACAAAAGAATAATGTCTCAAGTATTTCCAGCTTCCAAAGGAATACCACCTAGAATCGTATTGTACAGGCTGCCGCTATGCACACATGTTACTAGTCGCGCAGAATTACAATACGCCATTCGAGATGAGATGGTCCAACGACTAGCAGAATTGTATGGCAGAAGACCAGAAGAAATAGACCCAGACTGGGGATTGTAAAGATAATTAAAATAGTTTACTAAATAAACTACTTCACAATAGCAGGATTTGCTCTAACCTTAACACTTATTCTGTTAGGATCAAGTGATTTAGAAGGAATCCAAGCAACTCCTGCAAGTCCCGCGCTATTTACCGTATTATTTTGAATCCTAGAAGCAAAAGATACGCCAGACTTTGATTTAAGCGTAAACATAATTGCTTTAGGATTAATATCTTTTGCATATATTGTTGAAACAGTATAAGGTTTAATATCAACCGCTTTAGAAGATACCTTTATTCCATAAGAATCATAAGCATTTATGGTTACGTGAGAATTATCCACTAAACCATTTGCAATATATAACGAAGTTTCATCTGCAGAAAGCGGAGATACAAAAGCACTATTAGTCATAGGATTAACAGCATTAACAAAAGCAATATCACTCTGACCATCTTTACCGTTTCTTTCAACAGAAGCCATAATAAAAGTCGAGACAGTGCTTTGAGCAAAAATAGCGCCAACTCCCTTAGGAGCATTTCCTAAATCAACAACCTGAACTTGCCTTGCATTAAGATCTACTTCCTTAATGCTTTTCTTTCCTGAATCATCCAGCCAATATAAATCGAGTTTCCCACTTTTATCAGACCAAATATAAGCTTTGACCTGATCTCCATCTGTAATGCCGGGTAAAACAGGTTCCTTAGACGCCGAGCTTGTTGGCTGAATAATATCCACTCCCTTAGAAACAAGTCCTTGAGAGCGAACGACTTTAACAAAAGATGAAACTGGTGCTTGGTCACTTGAAACTTGAATATACAGCCCATTAGTTTTCTCGGCTGCGGCAGAAATGTTAAAAGAAGAGTCACTATGCGCTGGAACAGTAAAAGTACTTCCAGTAGATAGATTCATTTGAGCACCTGATCTACTTGTTGACCATGCTTTAACACTCACAACAGTTGGTTTTGATGAAAGATTAATAGAATTTAATCTTATTGACACACCTTCCGATATTTGCGGAATAATAAAGTTTTGTCGCATTGATGGAGATACGCAAGAAGTAGCAGACAAACCTTTTAAATCCCCATTTGTTGCCCAAGATACACTAGAAGCAACTGATCCAGTACCAGACTGTGCATTAAGAAAATTGCTTTCTAAAATTTGAGCATCTTTGTCTACATTATTTTCAGCAAAATAAGCTTTACTATCATCATCTGAATTAGAAACATTAGTAAAAGATTTATTGACTAAATCTTTAGAATTTCCAGAATCTTTTAAACCATGTACAGAGGACTTATAAACATTGCCAAAGGACGCATATCGCGCAACCGACTTTAAATCACCTTCGGATTCTTGAAACTCACTATCGCCATAATTTGCTAAATCTGGCAAAGATACTCTAGTCGGACAAACCGTTTGAAAATTAGTAGAACTTACTTGTTTTTCCACACTTCCATTCGGATAAATAGGATCATCCATAATATGTTTAAACGGAGATGTGTAGGATATTACAACAGCAGTAGAAACTAGTATTGCAGCGCTTAAAAGCGACAATAACAATAATTTGAATCTTCTAAAACGAGTAGAAAGATTAACAGAAGCATACTCTTCTGCATGGCGATGACTATTTTTAGAATTCTTATTCGACTTCATTTAAATCTTCCCTGACATATTATTCGTTTAATAAATCATAATCATCTAACTAATCATCTAAACGCTCTATTAAATTGCTATTATTAAAACGGGGCAACGCTACTAAGCAATACAATAATAGGACTAAAGCAAAAACAATAAACCAAGGCATTCTCCATGAAAGTGGACGAGAATGGCTATAAATCGATGTTTTTGAAACAGATTTTTTACTGTTATCAACATCAAAACGGCAGTATGTTCCGTGATCAGATGAAACAACAAGTTGAGTACCATCCGAAGCATTAACGTTCGCAATCAGGTTTTCTGTAGCCTCCTTATTAGAAGTACTATCAGAAGACAAGATGGAATTGTTAGCAGATAAGTTAGTTTTAGCTATGGAATCGTCAACAATATAAATTCCACCTATTCCAAGCTGTTTCAGAGTTTCTATAGACTCATCGTCTGCATGAGAAAGAAGCTTAGAAGCTGCATAATATAGTGTGTTTCTGCTAGGAGAATACCCGTAAAGTACATCTCGAACTTGTAATGCTGGAGATAGATCAATAAGATCACCGCGAACAGTTCGCATAAGTGAAATATCTAGCTCACGACTATTTATTGCTTTAATAGCAAGGACTCGATTAGAGTCATTCTTCCTTAAATAGTCAGAAACAACCATTGGTAAACCGTTATCACTTGCATAAACAGAAGTTAAAGGACCACTTGTTATAGCAAATAATCCGAGCAGAATAGCAACAGCAAAAATACCAAAAGCTAAAATTCCTCTAGCAAGATGAATAATCTTACGGAGCATCGCTTTAGCAGAGCGCCTAATAGCAGCACGCTTAGAAACGCGCGTCGTATAATCGTCTGGATTATTATCAATATTTATATTAGATCTTCGCAAAGGCTCAAAACGATGAACAGCTTTACCGGCAACCATGCACATGCAAGCAAGCACACCAAGCGCGCTTAAACATACGCCTGGAAGAACGCTAGAAGATATAGGACCATCAAAATCCGCTGCGATAACGACTCGAGATGCAACTAATGAAAGAGCCATACCACTTACTATCACAACCCACATCATTCTAGAAGTTCTTAAAGCAAATGGAAGAGCAAGAGAAGCTAAAGCCATTAACAAAGCGAGAACAGCAAACACAATCATTATGATTCCGCGAAGCTGCATAATAGGCAAAGATTGGGAAGAAAAATGATTCAAATCAATATTGAAAGCTCTAAGTAAAACATCTAAATAGTTGACAACTCTAGGAGCACCATTGATTTTTTGCGATGGAACAGCCATAGTCGCAAAAAGCTGACGCCACATTCCAGATTCAAAATAGCGAACTACACTACCTAGAGTTGGAAGAAGAACCAATACAGAAGGTATAGGCATAAGCGCTAGCATAAAACGATGTGAACGAACCATTATCAATGATGCTACGAAAATAACAATCATAGGTAGGATAAGCTGAGGGCAAGCTGCAAGAGGAATCATAAAGCATAACGACGCGCATGCAGCACATTGTATAGATGGAACAGGAAGCACTGGGTCTTCTGTAACATACATTCCTACAGCGTGGAAAGCAAACGCAAATGCTGCTGGCAAAAACACCATTGTTAGAAGCATTGGTAAGTCGCCTCTAGCGAATATGCCAAATGCCATTGCAATCATTGTCCAACAAATACCAGAACAAACTCTTACAATATCGGAACGAGTAAATACTCCTGCAAGCGCCCAAAAACTTAACAACATTGCTGGAGCTGCAAGGAAGAAAATAACACTTACTGCAGCGATTGTATTGCCACCAAACACAATAGAGGCGAGCATCCAAATAATAAGAAGAGGAGATGGAGGTATTGCAGAGGCAAAGCCATCATCTGGAATATAAGATCCGATTGCAGAATTAAAAAGTTGATTAAAACTAGAGCCAGTAGGAAGTAATTGGCTTGAATAAAGCGATGATCCAGAAAAAATCTTACTAATAGGAGCACCATAAAGAAGCATAACAGCCGCAAACACAAGCAAAGAAGCAAAAATAGCAGCACTCCAACGAAGTAAAATTCGCTTATGCAAATGTCTTCTTGCAAGCGGACTTAAAATAACTCCCTTTTTTTGAGTTTTAAAAGCAACAGTCTTGTCTTTCCAACGTGTAATTTGGCTACGACTTGCTATAAGGGACGAAAGCCTCTTCAAAGACACTTTCGCCACTCTAGATACTCTTCTTCTAGCAAAAATAGCTTTAGGAAATTGCGCTAATGCTATCCACGGGAGCATAAGGTGCATGAATGCCACATATGGTTGCTTAGCAAACAAAGACTGCAAGGCGCGAATTAATGACATAGGCAGGCTACACAACCAAACAATTGGCCACATAATCACACGAATATCCGTGTACAAATATCTTTGTTTTGCCATAATCGAATACGCAGAACCGTAGCAAATACTAGATTTTTCAACAGGTCTTTCTTCTCCACTTCGAGTGCGGATTCCATCAAAACGCGCTCTTTTATGCGCTATGCGAGCTTTTGGCACAACAGCTACTCGCCCACCGCTTAAAATAACTCGCCTACAAAAATCGTTAGACTCTTCAAACGTTGTTAACCAAGGTTGAGTCCCTCGCATTGTTTGCCATGCGCTAAGAGAAACAAGAGCACCAGCCAAAGAAACAGAATAAACATCTCCGCGAAAATCATACTGCTCCTGATCTGGTTCACCTTCTACAGTAAGAGAATGCACTCTATGTTTCCATGCATACATGCCAACATTGTGCAAAATCTTACCCTGCCAATCCACTTGTTTTGCACCTAGAATACAAGCTGTTGGTGTATTTCTCCATGTTTCTCTTAAAGCTTCAAGACACTTGTTATC
Source organism: Gardnerella vaginalis ATCC 14018 = JCM 11026 (assembly GCF_001042655.1). Classification (NCBI taxonomy): domain Bacteria; kingdom Bacillati; phylum Actinomycetota; class Actinomycetes; order Bifidobacteriales; family Bifidobacteriaceae; genus Gardnerella; species Gardnerella vaginalis. Next base: position 1,081,386 of record NZ_AP012332.1, read on the forward strand.
GCAAGGTTTTGAATCGTCGTGAAGAAGCCACAAGGATTTAACGCCTTGCAATGGTAAAAGTTTTCTCAAAGATTTTTCTACCGCATCGCCAAAAGATTTTGCAGATTTAATAGGTAGAACAATAATCTTTATCTTTGCGTAAGATTCCTGTATATAACCCTGATTGTTGTTAGAAAAATCACCACCATAATTACTAACAAAATCTGCGCTAGAAATTAGACCAGATAATGTTGTTGGTTCTATTTGAACATTAAAAGATGTTACAGATTCTTTTTCTACTCTATTAGCACAATCAGCTACAACAATAGTTCCTGGAAGAACAGTTTGATTTATTAAAGCTTGCAAAGTGTCTTCATAAAACCGCGTATCTCTCTCAACACTCATTATTGAAATAATCGACGAATCAACTTCGCGCGGTTGCTTGCGATTTAAAGCTGAAAAAACGTGTAAAACATTATTTTCAAACGTATCAGTCTCAGCGGTTAATGAATCCATACATAATAGTGTACGCAAGGGGTATGTATTATGCATGTTTAGATAATTCTCAATAGAATGCACTATAATAGTAGCTTATATGTGTGTTTACGAAAGAAGGAAGCATGGCAGCCTCTCGCTATGAACAAGACCGCCGGTACCAAACTAACTATTGGGACTCCTCAGCTCCACATCATAGCTTAAGCAATCATATTTTATATAATTCTCGTAAATTAATTTCTATTGTTATTGTTGCCATTCTAGCCTTCTTTTCTACAATCATAGCAGCTGTTTGGCTTGATTTTTCGTCTACAATACAATCTCGTGTTGTTAACATGATTACAAAAGATGGCAAAAAAGTTCAAGCAGTAGACCCTAACGCTGGTAAAACAATCAACATTCTTGTTCTTGGTCAAGATACTCGAGAAGGCAGAAACCGTGCTTTTCAGGGCGGTGGCGAAGATGAAAATCATCAATCAGATACGGCGATGATTGTTCAAATCAGCGCAGACAGATCCTATATAAATATTGTTTCTATTCCAAGAGACTCAATGGTTAAAGCAGCATCATGCAATACGACTAATGGAAAAATTCCTTCCAGGCGCAAAGTGATGTTCAATTCTATTTTTGCTCTTGGGTACGCTAAAGGCGGCGATTTAGCATCGGCAGCATCGTGCACTCTTGCAACAGTAAATGAAATTACTGGATTAGATATAACTAATTTCATTGTTGCAGACTTTAGTGGTCTAAGCGACATGATTAACGCAATAGGCGGCGTAAATTTGTGTATTCCAGTAGATACTAAAGATTACTACACTGGAGTTAATTTAAAGCACGGATTACAGCATTTAGATGGTGTTCAAGCAACACAGTATGCAAGAATGAGGCATGATACTGCAAGCGACGGCTCAGATATTATGCGAACTACGCGTCAACAATATCTACTAAAACAGCTTATTCATCAAGCATTGTCTAAAAACTTGTTCACACAATCAGGTCAGCTATATCAGCTTGCAAAATCTGCTCTAAAATCGCTTAATATAAGCGAAGGATTAGCAAATCCCGCAACACTGGTTGGATTAGCAACAAGCCTTCACAAGTTAAATACTTCTAATATTTATGCACAAACAATACCGATTACAGCTGATCCAGCTGACGAGAATCGTGTTATTCTTGACGACAGTGCAGAAGACGTTTGGGAATTGATGAGAGAAAATAAACCACTTACTAAGCATCTTGCCTCTAAGCAAAGTAAGTCTGAAAAATCTACAAAGAAAAATTCTAAAGAAGATAAAAAATCAACTTCTAAAGATTCCAATGTCTCAAATGACGATTCGGATAATACGAACGGTACAGGTTCCTACGATTCTACAAATAGCGGACCAGCAGGAAAACTTAGCGCTATTAATCCAAAAACTGGATTAGCTAAAGACGAATTAGGCAGACTAATAGACCCAAATAGTGGAGGCATAGTGGATCCAAATGATGGAACAATAAGAGATCCAAATACTGGGCATTACATGGGTATTGCAGATAAATACTTAAATAACACTATTTGCGCAGTTCCAAAAGGGAAATAATAAGAAAGATAGAAAATATATTTTCGACACTACTTTATAACCACAATGCTTTATAATGCCATTGTTAGTTATTGCATTGAGTTAATACGATTAGAAATTATTAATTAGCAAACACATACGAGTTATGCTACAGGAGGATAAATGAGCCAGCAACGTCCAGAAGACGCTTCAGGGAATCAGAATAATCCTCCTAGTTTTGCACCATCTAATCGTAGAAAAAATAAGAATGGCTCTTACTCACACAATACAAGCGCAAATAATGGAAATGCAATACCGAGTTTTCCTCCTAAACAGAATCACAAATTTAAAGAAATAGAAAATCAAAACTCACAAATCAATCAAAAAGCACCATCTTTTGCACCAACATCGCGCAAAAACGGCAACACAAGTCATCCAAAAATATCGAATATAACACCATCAATTAATGTGCAACCGATTAGCACAGCATATTCAAATTCCGAATCGTATATGATTTCACCTGAGTCTTATATAGGAACGTCTAATAAAATCTTTGAAAAACCAGACGATGTAGAATCAATTGATAATCCTGCTAATAACCCTATAGGTTATAGAAAAAAACATCATTTCTTAAAATATTTAACTTTATTGTTAGTAACGCTCTTAATTATTGTAGGAGTGTGTGGAGCGTTATCTTGGAACTGGGTTGATTCACAAATAAAACGCGAACCATGGTTGACTAATACAGAAGACACTCAAGAAACAACATGGCTTATTCTAGGATCAGACCAGAGAGAAGGCGAAGAGGCTAAAGAGATAACAGGCTTTAGAACAGACACTATTCTTGTACTAACAAAACCTGTAAGCGGACACAGCTCTTTAATATCAATTCCAAGAGATTCGCTTGTTTCAATAAATGGTCAGCAAATGAAAATAAACACTGTTGCGCAAGATATTGGAAAACGAGCCTTAACAAAAACAGTCGAAAAAATAACTGGTCACAAAATAGATCATGTAGCAGAAATAAAATTCGAAGGACTTACAAAAGTTGTAAATTCTTTGGGCGGAATAGATTTATGCTATAACCGTACTGTAAATGATGCATACAGTGGTCTTAATTGGACAGCTGGATGCCATAGTGTAGACGGAACAGTTGCGCTAGCTTTTTCCAGAATGAGATACGCGGATCCACAATCCGACTTTGGTAGAGCGGCAAGACAACGCATGGTGATAAGCGCAATAATGAAAAAAGCATTATCTAGCAGCACACTTACAAATTTTGGGACCGTAAAAGGATTTGCAAAAGCATCTCTCGATTCAGCAATGTTAGACGAAAACACAAATCCTGGAACACTACTAAACATGGGGCTTGCGTTTAAAGAAGCTACAGGAAAAGATGGTGTAACGGGAACAGTTTATTGGACAAACCCTGATTATGAGGTTTACGGAGTCGGATCATCAGTATTGTTAGACGACGCCAAGAATATTGAATTATTCAACCAGTTATCTGCAGGAACACATGCTCCTGGAAGCGTGGGAACACTTGCAGAATTAATGAATCAACAATAATACGAATACGATTAACACGATTAACACAAAAAGTTTTATCGTATTTAAACCTTTAACCACACTGCTAGATTTTTCTTGCACAAACTGTAAAAACTCATGCATGATTGCGTTATGGAATATAAGGAATGTAAAAACTACGGAAACTATGAAAACAACGCAATCTATAATAAAAACGCATCCTCAAAATCAATGTTTTGGATGCAGATTATCGCTAATATTGTGCCAATTTTTGCCAATATTGCTCTAGCAATAATGGCGTGCTTGCAAAAAAGTTGGATGATGTTAGCTATGGTTGTCCCAAGCATAATGATGTATATTGCTTGCTTAATACCACAAATTATTCAATACAATGTGAATAAGAAAAGTGATAACAAAAACGAAAATAATATTAAAAAACGTGTTGAAACACAATTTTCTAAAAGGATAAGTCGCCAGCATGTTCAAGGTGTTCCAAATACGCTTGTTCCAATAAATTTAGAAGCAATACTGATAAATAATGCTAATCAAATAAGCAACATAAGTAATTCTAAAAATATAGTAAATAGCAGTACTCCTCCATGGAAAAATGTTGTTTACTCTTGGCTAAAATCTTCCAATGAGTCAAATAAAAAACTCGTAGCACCAATCGGGATAAGTGAAAACGGATATTTTTGTTTAGACCTTATTAGAAACGGACCACACGCTCTTGTAGCAGGTACAACAGGCTCAGGCAAATCTGTGTTACTAACATCATGGTGTTTGGCTTTAGCATTCAACTACTCCCCCAAATCTTTGCAATTTGTTTTTATGGATTTTAAAGGTGGAGCCACATTTGATGCTCTTTCCACACTCCCACACAGCATTGGGAATGTAGGAGATCTAAACCTTCAACATGCAGTAAGAGCACTTAGAGGATTAGAAAAAGAATTAGATAGAAGAGAAAGATTAGTAGCATGCCAAGGATGCCATGATATTAATCAAGTAAAACCATACCAGCCTTCACTGGCTATTGTTATAGACGAATTTCACGCATTAAAAAATCAATTGCCAGACTACATGAATCGTCTTATACGAATAGCATCAGTTGGAAGATCCTTAGGAATGCACCTTATAGCATGCACACAGAATCCAATGGCACAAGTAAATGCAGACATGAAAGCAAATATGTCTATAAACATATGTTTAAGAGTTAGAGATGCAATGCAATCTCATGAATTATTAGGATCATCTTGTGCAGCGAGCATAAATCCAAACAATCCTGGAGCAGCATACTGCAACACTGGAGATGGAATAATAGCATTACAATGCTCACAAAGCAGAAACAAAGATTCTCTTATACAAGCAATAAAATTAGCTGGAAAATTCTACTACTATAATCAACCTAAACAACTATTCAGTGCTCCATTACCAAGATATTTAGGTTATTCAACAATCAAAAATTATTGCAATAATACTTTTTGCAACGATAAATCTTCTAGGTTTAATTCTGACTTTAGCTATGACTTAAGTAAAGAAGATGGATTGTTAATAGGCTTAAAAGACGATGGCATTAATTTAAGCGAGGCAATTCTACCTACAAATCTGGGAAATATCGCAATTATTGGAGGAAATAAGAGAGGAAAAACTAATCTTATAAACGTAATTTCTAAAGCTATAAAATCAAGAAACACATACAACAATTCGCAAAATATTTATATTTTAGACAATGCAGACTCACTGCTAGAACCTTTTAGTAGCGACACAAAGTCTCAAGAATTTCAAAGTAAACTAGTCAATCCAAAAATAACTGTAATTTTCTGCGCACAAAACGCAAGGCATATTCGCATACCAGAACAAGCACCAGTAAGAATAATATTCCCAACAGGAGATGCTGGGACAGATACAATGCTCGGAATACCATCAGACTTGCTAAAAACTCTTAATGTAGATGATTATCAAACTCCAGGAAGATGCGTAATGGTAATTCCTGGAAGTGCTAATCTATTACAGATTTTAAGTTTTACATAAGGCTTTACATAAAAAATATTTTAAATTATTCAAAAAATTAAAAAAATAAAAAATTCTTAAAAAAGTCTTGAAAAAAAGTTATATTCATGGTTTCCTTGAGTGCGGATAGTTTTTAAAAACAAAGTTTAATAATAGTTTTAACCAGCGTAAGCTACGTTTTTTAAAGGGGATATTTATTTATGAGCAGCGCATTTGATTGGCGTTCAAAAGCAGCATGCAGAGACAAAGATCCTGAGCTTTTCTTCCCAGTAGGAAGTAACAGTGCATCTAATCAGCAGGTTGAGGAAGCCAAAGCAGTGTGCAGAACTTGTAACGTTGCAGACAATTGCCTAAGATGCGCGCTTGAAACAAGCCAAGATTACGGCGTATGGGGTGGTCTTAGTGAAGATGAACGACGATCACTAAAACGCAGGGCTATACGTGCAAGAAGAAACCAAAATGCAGAACTGTAATCTACATCTACTCCACTCCTGGAACTCGTAGCTTAATGTCGAGAAGAACACGAGTTCCACCTTCTCTACGTTGCTCCCATTTAACTGTTCCGCCAAAGTCGTTAGTAACAAAAGTATTGATTAACTGAGTGCCTAACCCAGATCCAGAAGACTTAGCCATACCGTGCAAAGACTCACTTTCAATACCCTCTCCATCATCTTCGACGACGATACTCAAATTATCCCCACCTCTACCAACAGAAATCTTAATATGTCCTTCACTAACTCCCTCAAAACCATGCTCTACTGCGTTAGTCACAAGTTCTGTTAAAACAATAGAAAGAGGAGTTGCATCTTGTGCTGCCAACATGCCAAACTTGCCACAAAAATCTATCGTAATATTCTGATTTTGCGAAGCAAGCTCAATAGACATTTTAAGCAAACTAGAAATAACCTTATCAAAATCAACAACCTCATCAGCTGTTTGACTTAAACCTTCGTGGACAAGAGCAATCGTCTGAACGCGTCTTTGTGCTTCTTCTAATTCTTTACGTACTTCTGCAGACTTAGTTTTTCTAGCTTGAAGACGAAGCAAAGCAGAAACAGCTTGAAGATTATTCTTAACACGATGATGAATTTCAGAAATAGTAGCATTCTTAGTTTGAAGCTCTTTTTCCCTACGGAGAACCTCTGTAACATCACGACAAAGAACAACTGCACCCGTTCGATCATTTGGACCATACAATGGAAGCGAGCGCATAGAAACAACAGAATTATTAACTTCTAGTTCGCAATCAACATCCGCTTTACCGCTTAGTACAAGAGGCAAACTTTCAGGAACAACATCGTTTGTGTGCAACAATCTTGCTCCAAACTCGCATAGAAACTCGCCTTGCATAGTGTCTAATCCGCCTAATCTACGGAAACAGCTAATTGCGTTAGGAGAAGCATAGCGCACAACTCCGCTTTCTTCTAAAATAATAAAACCATCTGCAACTCTAGCATTGTGGCGCTGATTTAGCATTGAATCGTGGTATGGAAATTGCTCTCGCGAAATCATGTCGAACAGAGTTTTGCCAGCATTAATGCTTTCGGTCTCATACCTACCGTTTGATTCTCTTGTAGCAAGATTTGTTTCTCTAAGAACAAGACCTAACGTCTTGCCATTATGACGCACTGGGGCGTAAACATTACAAACTGTTGCTCTTCCAACAGTTCTTAATACAGAAGAGTGGAAGCTTGTTTCTTTACTCATTGCTGCATTTAATTCTTGATGCATTGATTCGTCTAGTTTTACACCTAGTAAATCTTCAGTTCTAAGTGTGATTGCTGTAGACGGACGACATTGTTCTGCTACAACGTAATCACCATTGCCGTTTTGAATAATCAAAAGCAAGTCTGCAAAACTTAAGTCTGCTATTACCTGCCAGTCTGCTACAAGGTGATGCAGCCATTCGCGATCAGACTCATCAAAATCTGGACGCGTTGCAAGAATATGAGAAAAATCAGCCATAACCACAATAATATAGCCACATGGATAAATCTAAAACTATGGAGGATTTACTCCTACCAATTACGTGGCAACAAATTACAATAACTCTTTTAATAAAATAGTCTTATAAATTTCTGTTCATAGATTTCTGTTAATAAAATAAATTTACGACTTTCCATATTTGTACGAACAAAAGTTAGTTTAAATTTGCATCGTTTCTTATATTTCACTCCAAATCATGATTTGCATAATTTCTATGCAGCAAACCGAATACATTGACACCATATGTAACACCACTTATAATTTTATAAACACCAAAAACACGCTATTAACTGGGGGTGAAATGTCGCAATGGGACAAATTACTTAAGCGAATACTTAGCTTATCTAAAGATATGAGATTTGAGGAATTGAAAAAAGTGCTAGAAGCCTACGGATATGAAATGTGCAATCCAAGAAGCGGAAGCAGTCATTATACTTTTCGCAAAAATCACGCCAACCCAATTACAATTCCTAAGCATGAACCAATCAAAAAGATATACGTAGAAATGGTGAAATCTGTAGTAGAAGCAGAAGACGAAGAAATAAAAGAGGAAAATCAAATATGGTGAAAACACTTACGAATAAAACGCTTAGCTACTACATGTCACTCCCATACAAGCTGGAGATTGTAAAAGATCCAGATGAAGGCGGATTTGTGTCCTACTACCCTGATTTGCCAGGGTGCATGAGTTCTGGAGAATCCGAACAAGAAGCAGCAGCAAATGCGCAGGATGCTAAAAAGGCTTGGCTGGAAGCCGCACTTCAAAGCAAAGTAAACATAAAAGAGCCGTCTTACCATGAGATAAATGATTATTCTGGGCAATTCAAATTGCGTCTTCCTAAAGAATTACACAGACAATTGTCTGAGCAATCTCAAGCCGAAGGCATAAGCATGAACCAGTATTGCGTTTATCTTCTTTCGCAAAACAACGCTATTGAGCGCGTGCTTGAGCGAGCATAGAAAATAAATACCTAGCTATTTGCTAGCAATCACTCGCAATCACTTGCAACGCAATTTCAATACCTCGAAGCATATCAGCTAAACTCATAGAACTCGTACTCGGCTTATTGAGAATCTGCTCAGGCAAATACGGAACGTGAATGAAACCGCTCTTGATCGGCAATTTCTTAGTCTGGCAATAATGACAAACACTGTAAAGCACGTCATTACACACGTATGCGCCCGCAGAAAAAGACACAGACGCCGGCAATTTTGCTTTATTTAAAGCATCAACTATGTTTACAACTGGCAAAGTCGCTTTATAAGCCACATCACCATCTTGCACAACAGGCTCATACCAAGGCTTATATCCACTATTATCCGGTATGCGCGCAGCTCTACAGTTAATACCAACATACTCGACATTAAAACAAGCAGAACCGCCAAATTGCCCTAACGAAAGCACAGCATTAGGATGAACTTCCTCTATTTTCTCAATAACTTTTTGCGCACCCTTGTTAAATTCCGTAGGAATCTGCAAACGAACAAGTTCCACACCCTCAGGCGCATGCACTGATTGCGCAATCTCCCACGACGGATTTATAGACTCATTATCAAACGGCGTAAAACCAGTAATCAAAATACGCATTAAAATACCCCCTCATACAACTCTCACTTATCAAACTTTATCAAAGTTTATCAAAAGACATTGCGAAAACTATATATACACGAATGCACTTATATAAAACACTCACGATTCTATTACATACTTCACGTTCATAGAAAAGATTAAATCGTAATTACAACTTATACAATAATCAGAAACAACACACCTAGAATCAAAATTAGCAAGACTCGTATCAATGTAATAAGATTTAGTACCAGCGTGTAACTAACGAACAATGTTGTTAATAGCACGCATATGAAAATTAAACAATAACATCGACGACGAAAAGAGATTACCGATGACCAAGATTATTCAGATTGGCGCAAATCATGCTGGCACTGCCTGCGCTAACACCATTTTGAGCTACCCAGGAAACGATCTTACAATTTACGATCAGAATAGCAACATTTCCTTCCTTTGCTGCGGTATGGCTTTGTGGATTGGAAAGCAGATTCAAAGCAGCGATGGTCTGTTCTACCAGAAGCCAGAAGATTTCGTTAAAAAGGGCGCAAAAGTAAATCTTGAAAGCAAAGTTCTAGACATTGATTACGCAAAGAAAGAAGTTACTGTAGAGCTTAAAGACGGCACTGTTATTCACGATTCTTACGATAAACTCGTTCTAGCTACTGGTAGCCTTCCAAACAAGCCACGCATTAAAGGCATTGACTTGGAAAACGTGCAAATGGTAAAGCTTTTCCAGAACGCGCAAACTGTTATTGCTAAGCTTCAAGAGCGCGATTTTAATAACGTTGTGGTTCTTGGCGGCGGCTACATTGGCGTGGAACTTGCGGAAGCTTTTAAGCGCCTTGGCAAGAACGTGACTCTTATTGACATGGAAGACCATATTCTTAACGGCTATTTTGACCCAGAGTTTTCCGATAATTTGAAGCAGATTATGGAAGATAAGGGCATTAAGTTTGAGCTTGGTCAAGCTGTTGAAGAGATTGTTGGAGATACTGAAGTTAAGGCTGTTAAAACAAGCAAGGGTACTTACGATGCCGACATGGTGATTTGTGCTATTGGATTCCACCCAAATGTTGCTCTTGGAAAAGATCATTTGAAGCAATACGAAAACGGCGCTTTCCTTGTTGATAAAAAGCAGCAAACTTCCGACCCAGACGTGTACGCTATTGGCGATTGCGCTACAATCTACGACAACGCTCGAGACCGCGTAAACTACATTGCGCTCGCTACTAATGCCGTTAGAAGCGGCTTGATTGCAGGCCACAACGTTTGCGGAACTCCTGTAGAAACCGAGGGCGTGCAAGGCTCTAGCGCAATGATGATTTACGACTACAAGCTTGTTTGCACTGGTTTGAGCTTAACGGCTGCTCAAAAAGAGGGCATGGACGTTGATTACGTTGATTTTGAGGATACTCAAAAGCCTGCGTTTATGGAAGTTGAGAATCCAAAAGTTAAGATTCGCATTGTTTACAAGAAGGATTCTAAGGTGATTGTTGGATGCCAATTGGCTTCTAACTACGATATGTCTGCAGCAATCCACCTGTTCTCTCTTGCTATTCAAAAGAAAGTCACGATTAAAGAGCTTGCATTGTGTGATATCTTCTTTATGCCTCACTTCAACCAGCCATACAATTACATTACGATGGCAGCTTACACGGCTTTGTTGAAGGGATGATTAGCTTCTGATTAATCTCTGCTGATTAAGTTCTGCGATTAGCTTAAATCGCGTTTATTAAACCAAGCAATTTGTTCTATAATGGAGCGGTTGCTTGGTTTTTTAATCATCCGCGCACAAATCGCGAATTAAAACGCGCATATTAGCGTAAGACGTACAAATTAAAACAAAGGAGTCTAGGATGAAGCAGCTATCTATTAAGCCAACTATTCACAAATTTGAAAATACGCGCGATTTTGCGCAAGAATTTAAGCTTGGCAAAGACGATTTGGTTATTACAAACAAGTACATTTGGGAGCCTTATTTTGGCGATTTAAATCTTGATTGTAATGTGATTTTCCAAGAAAACTACGGCAAGGGCGAGCCAAGCGACGAAATGGTTGACGCGATTGTTCGAGATATTCACACTACTCCAAGGCGCGTGATTGGCATTGGCGGCGGCACTGTTTTGGATATTTCTAAAGTTTGCGCGTTAAAGCAAACAAGCCCGCTTGAAGACTTGATTGATGGCAAGATTCCTGCGCAAAAAGGCGCAGATCTTATTCTTGTTCCAACTACTTGCGGCACTGGTTCCGAAGTTACAAACGTTGCCGTGTTCTCGCTCACAAAGCGCAACACTAAAAAGGGTTTGGCAAACGATTCTTGCTACGCTACAGACGCGGTTCTTATTCCAGAATTGTTAAAGAGCCTGCCTGATTACGTTTTTGCAACCAGCTCTATTGATGCTCTTACGCATTCTATTGAGTCTGCACTCTCCCCTATTGCAACAGAGCTTACAAAAATGTTTAGTTACAAGGCTTGCGGTCTTATTTTGCAAAGCTACATGCGAGTTGTTAAGGAAGGTAGCAGCGCTAAAGCCCAAGTTGTAAGCGACTTGGTTTCGGCAAGTCTTTACGCTGGCATTGCATTTGGTAATGCCGGATGCGGTTGCGTGCACGCTATGGCTTATCCTCTTGGCGGCACTTTCCACGTGGCTCATGGCGAAACGAACGCCGCGCTTCTTACAAGCGTTTTGCGCTACTATGCTAAGCACGAAGAGAATAGCGCTAGCGCAGAAAACACTGAGCTTTCTAAGCTTTTTGACTTTATGGCAAATATTCTTGAATGCCAAAAAGCAGACGTATTAAACAATCTTGACGAAGTTCTTAACACGATTCTCCCTAAGCACAAGCTTCACGAGTATGGAATGACCAAAGACATGATTCGCGATTGGGCTTCAAGCGTTGTTAAAGAGCAGCAGCGACTTCTAAAGAACTCGTACATGCATATGAGCGAAGATGCTATTGCCGAAGTCTACGCATCTACTTTCTAATATATAGTTAACAGTGAGATTTTCAATTATTAACGAAAATTTCTCATCTTCTCAAAAATAGACCCTACAAATCTTGTAGGGTCTATTTTTATTCTCACAGCTTGCTTACTTCGTTAGATTTCCATCCGTTAGATTTCCATCCGTTCGTTAGAATGCTGTTCGTTAGATTGCCACAGGAGTCTCATACGAATTATCGAAGAACATGCGCTCCAGCTTTACTGCACGCGCAAAATATTCTCGAGCAATATCAGCATCCTTAGGACCAATACGATCCAACTCATCACGCAAGAACCCTACAAACTTGTGGAATCCTTCATAATCATGCAGGTCGATCCACTGGTAATGAACCTTGCGTTCAGGACGCTTACCTTCAGCATTTGATGCCCACGTAAGATATATCCATTCCGTAACGTTTAACACGGCTAGCACGGCAGCATAATGTCCACTGTGAGCCGCGTCTAAAAACATCTTTTTAAATTCGCGAGTTGCTTCAGTGTCTGGAATTTTATTGCGGAAAGATTCAGGAGTATTAAATTCGTTAAACGCATCCACAAAATACGTATTCTCATCTCCCGCTACCTCACCAATATATTTCGAAAACACGAGACGAGAATCAAGTGTGTCTGCTGTCGTAACTGCAGCACCAAGCAGAGCCAAGAAACTATCTAAAAATCGGTAGTCTTGAATTAAATATCCAGCTAATACAGCATCAGGAATAGTGCCCTCAACTAACTCGTTAACAAAACTATGATGAATAGCAGCATCCCATGTTTCGATATTCTCATTTTTTAATTCGTCGGTAAATCGTGCAGTCATTGACACGTCCTTTCTCTCTGTAACTCATATAAGCCCTTAGGTAGATTAATATAATTGCGCATAGTTGCGTTAGCCATACCAGTTACGTCATATACAGTTCACATATAGTCGTATAGTTATGCACAACCGAGCACTGCTCGTACACCTAGCTGAACAACTACGCTAGTATGAACAATATCATAAGTAGTCATACTTAACTTGGGTACAAATTTGAGCAGCACTCGGTTGCAATTTTTATATTATGGTAACTTCAGTAACTTCAGCAATCACAGTAATTACTCCCTACTCATTGTCGTATTCTCATGCCTCCAATGTAATTACTGGATGCAAATCAAACATAGTAACTGTGCGCTTTACACAATCAACAATGCTTGTTATTGCAATCGCAATAATGCCAAATATTACAAGAATTCCAATGCTGGAGGCTATTGCTCCACTGTTTCTTCCAGCCATAGCTTGACGAAGCCCAAGAATCGAGTACGTCATAGGCAAGTATGGGTGAACTGCTCTAAAGAACGATGGCGTCATTTGCACTGGGAAAGTTCCTGCAGAGCTAGTGATTTGCAACATAAGCAGCACAATCGCAACTATTCTTCCTGGAATCTTAAACACTACCATAATCATTTGCATTATGGCCATAAAGACTATTGACGCTATAATCCCCAGCGCGTAGAATGCACCAACATTGTCGATTTGCAACTTCAACGCTCCGTGAACAACGCCCATAAGAATTACAGCTTGCACAACGCCCATAATCACAAACGGCGTAAAACTAATAAGCGCACTTTTAAGCGGATTCATGCCATTAAGTATTGCTCGCCTATCCATAACCCTTAAAACAAAGGTTGCCATAAGCGCGCCAACCCAAAGGCCTATCGAAATAAAGTAAGGCGCAAAGCCAGTTCCATAGTTTTCAACATGCGAATAATCATGCTCTTTAAGCGCAACTGGCGCACTCATCATCTTGCTTTTTTGCTTAATATTGTTGATTTTTCCAGACTTTTGAGCATCCTTAAGCCCGTCATGCAACTTTTTTGCGCCTTCAACCAGCTTTGGAGTATTATCCGAAAGCTTTTTAGCACCGGAATTAAGCTGATCAGAACCGTTCACTATTTTCGCTGAACCTTGAGCTGCTGCATTCACACCATTATTTAGTTTCTCGCTACCGTTACTTACTTGAGCCAAACCTTCAGCAAGACTATTCGCTCCAGCAGCAAGTTTATTTGAGCCAGTATTAACAGCCTCAAAACCTTGAGATATTGCGTCAGCGCCGCCCTTTATTTGCAAGCTTCCATCAGAAAGCTTGTCTGCTCCAGCGCTTAAAGCAGAAAGATTTGTTTCGAGAAAATTAGAATTTTCACCTAATCCTTCTGCCAAACTTTGCAAATTAGCAAGCACGTCTTCTTTTGTTACTGCTGGGTTTTGCGCTTGCATAAGAAGACCCGCAAGTTTCGTTTTAGTTTCAGCATTTCCAGCTTTAACATGTTCTTCTAATTCGTTGCTTGAAGCTGCAAGCTTTTGAGCTCCTTCATAGAATTCGTCTGTTGCAGCCGATAACCTTTGCGTTCCTTCGCTTAACTGTTGAGCTCCGTTTGCTAAATCTTGCGTTTTTTGTGCAAGATATTGTGCTCCTTCTTTGCTGCGAGCATTGGCTTCAGTTAGCGTATTCGCTCCTTTTTGAAGCTCCCCTAATCCGCCTTGCAATTTTCTAAGCGAAGCAGAAAGTTTATTCGACCCATCTGCAAGCTTATTTATTCCGCCTTGCAAAGACTTTGATCCTTCATGCAATGCTCCAGCACCGTTTGCAGCAGCACCAAGGGAATCAGAAGCTGAGTTAACTTTCGCAAACATGTGCTCCCAATACTCTTGCGCAATAGCTTCACTTATTTCGCTACGTATAGTGCGGAAAGCGGTCTTACCAATCTGAGATGCCAGCATATTACTTGCCTGATCGTATTTTACGTGAAGCTTTGCTTTAGTAGGAGTATCGTATTGCGCAGAAGCAATGCACTTACTGAATGAAGCTGGAATAGTTGCTACCATAAAGTAATCGCCATTTTTAAGTCCTTTGTTTGCTTTAGCGCTATTTACAAAATTCCACTGGAATCCTTCGCTTCCATCTTTTTGATTCTTTAAACGATTCTTGATTTCATTGCCAACATTGCGCATTTTGCCGTTTATTATTGCACCGTTATCTTCCACAACAACTGCGACTGGAACAGTGTCTAGCGTTTTGTAAGGATTTGTAAAAGCCCATAAATATAACGAACCATATAAAAGTGGGATTAAGGCTACTGTTCCAATAACAAGTTTTCGAGCTTTACCTTTTATAGCATTATTTAATTCACGGAACGCAAGAACAATAGTATTAACGCGCATTGTTTTCACCACCATTTGCTTCACTTGTAGCAAGTTGAGAATCAATATGAGAATTTTCTACTTCCCCATGATTTGGGCTTAGTCTTAAAACTTGATCTGCTTGCTTTTCTAACTCGCTTTGCAAAACTCCCACGCAGCACGAGCAAAAGTGTTTGCTAACATACTCGCGAATATCTGCAATTAAGCATTCACTTTGCTCACTTGTAAGCTCAGTTTCTACGCCGTCTACAAAAAGAATCCACGGCTTTTTTAGCAAAGCAAGTGCGATTCCCAATCTCATGCGCTCACATGGCGTTAAATCACCAATAGCAGTTTCTCTAGGAGATAACACTTTCCAATATGCTAATAGGTTATACGCGTATTGTTGTAGAGCTTCGTGATTTTTAACATTATTCTTGTATTGTTCGCGGAAAAGCGGCGATGCGCTAGCAAGTTTTAGCTCGCTCATAAGCGCTTCTTCTATTGTTTGAGTGTTGTAGAATTCATTGATTCCATTGAACAGTCCCAGCCCAACATATTGACGCGATTCTCTAGTGTCTGTTGGCATATCCAAATCTGCTATTTTTAGCATTCCACTTGTGAATTTCATATATCCAGATAGTGTGAGCAGCAGTGCAGACTTTCCAGAGCCATGTTCGCCCGATATTGCAACGATTTGGTGAGGCTCAACTTTTAATGACACATCCCAAAATGGAGATTTTCTAAATCTTTTTAATCCTAATTCTTTCGCTTCTATAAGCGTTTGTTCTTCTTGCATAATTTACATGCGACGAAATAAGCATTTGAAGCGAAACTGTACGGCACGCTTCTATTGCAATCGTCGAGCATTCCTCCTTTTACTCTTTAATCGTGGATTTTTAATTTTCAATTTTCAATTTTTTGGTTTTATTTTGATTTTTTTGATTTTTTTGATTCTTCTAACTTCAGACTCAATATTTAATTCTGATATCGCCTATAATGATTTTGGCGACTACCTCATATTGCTATGTTGCAACAAAAGGTTATAAATTAAGAGACCAATTATTGACGTTAATCTCCTGAAAGTACTTTCATCGTACTATTCAAGGCGAACAAATATTAACTTATTTTTAAACATTTTGTTCATTTGTCTATATTTTAGCCATAAAAATACGCTATATATAACAAAATCTCACATTTTTGATTTAATCATGTTACTTCCAAATATCATAGATAATCTTAAATCTATTTATGAAAGTTAAACCACTTGAGACGAGTGCTGGCTTTTCTAAATCACTATTGGCAAGCTTTAGTGCTGTTTACGTTTTTCTAAAACCAATCGCAATAGTAATTCAGCCCCACAAATTTTATTTTGCAGGGCTGAACTACTTATTTTATTTATTATCTATTTTTTATTTATTTATTATCTATTGATTACTTGCTAGATTTTTTAGCAAATTTTTTACTCACTAGTGCAGTTAACCATGGCGTAGCCAAAGCAGTAATAATTACTGCAGCAGCAATTTGAGGAGTTGCTATTAATGCGGCTTTTGCCAAATTTGGATCTATAGCCATCATTGCAGCTGGTGTTGCAACAGCACTTGCTGCAGTACTACTTATTGCAGCTCCAGCAATACCAGAGCCCCTAGTTAAGAAGCGATCTGCTAATACTGTAAATACAAATCCAGAAAGCACTATAATGCCAAGCAGCACACCAGAAAGTCCACCTTCAACTAGTTGAGCAAAGTTCATGTTTGCTCCTAGAACAAAGCCCAGAATCATGGTTATAGGGATTATGCCATTAACCAGTTGCTTCTTCATGTAAGGGAAACAATTTCCTAGAATCATTCCTAAAACAAGAGGCAAAATTGATCCAACAATCTGCCAGAATGGTATTACGGCTTGCCCAGAAGAGTTCATAACAATCATTGTTACTGTTGGACCAACGCTTATGGTTGTCATAGCAACAGCTCCACGATCTACTTCAGTGCCATAGTTTGCTGTAATACCAGAATAAAGTGCATTATTAGCTACAGTCATTGCGCCTAAAATAGATAACATTGACAATCCAAGTAGATTATTGTTGCAGAACTTGGAAACAAGCAGAGCAATAACAATAGCAGTTAGGATCTTAACGCTAATAATCACAGCACCGCGCCACAAAGCTTTAGGAGCGTTCTTAAATGAAAGACTTGCTCCAATGCAAAGCATGAATGCGCCGACTAAAGGACCAGTTCCGTTAATTACAGCTGTTGTAAAACCACCTATTTTTAAGGTTGCTGGGAAACATGAGTTTACCAAGCATCCTATAAATAGAGGAACAACGATTGTAGCTCCTGGAATTTTTATTTTCTTTAAGTCTATTTTTGTGATTTGGCTTTTTAGGTTTGCGAACATGATTTTCTCCGTCAGCCGTCTAATACGATTCCGCCATCAACATCGCCAATCTCTCCGTTAACGAAGGAGGCTTCTTTAGATGCAAAGAATAGAATCATTTGCGCAATTTCTACAGGTTGTGCTTTGCGGCGCAAAGGAATTGCGTTAATAATTTTCGCTTCCTTTTCCTTATCTTCCTTCAAAGCTTGAGTCATTGGTGTTTCAGTATAAGATGGGCATACTGCATTGCAACGAATGCCATACTTGCCGCCTTCTTTTGCAACGGCTTTTGTTAAACCATTCACACCAGCTTTAGATGTTGCGTATGCTGCTGTTCCTAGTAAACCGCCACCAATTTTTCCAGCAACAGAGCTAACGTTTACTATTCTTCCGCCACCATTTTCCTTAAAATGCTCAAATAAAGCATGGTTTGTTGCGTAAGTGCCGTAAAGATTAATCTTTACTGTTCTATCAAATTCAGCGTCTGTTAACTGTTCAAATGGAACAGTTGATACAACGCCTCCGCAGTTTACCAAAACATCCACTTTGCCAAAATCTTTGATTATCTGCGCAAAAACGTCGTTAACATTTTGAACATCACCAAGATTTATCTTATAGACAAAGATATTATCTGAACCTAATTCAGATTTTGTTTGGTTTGCTTTTTCTTCATTGATATCGGCGATAATTACCTTTCCGCCTCCATCTAGTACGCCTCGCACGACTTCTCTGCCGATTCCTTGGGCGCCTCCTGTTACAATGACCACGTCATTTGTGAAATTCATTGTTTTTACCTTCTTTCTGAAAAAGAGATAATAACATGGCTGAGTCTACTCTTAAATGCTATTGTTAACAAATTTGTATTAATGTATTTAATTAGTGTATTTAACTTTTAAAGAGTACTTTATAAAAAAGTAATTTAAGTTTTACTTTGCAAATAAAACTTTACGTAAATCTTTATGATATTGTCTTTAATTATTAAAATTTAAAAATTATCAAAATTGAAAAACATATTATTTGCAAACATCAAAATGAAGATAACTTTAAAAAGAGGTGAAACAGTATGCAGATTTTAAACATTCTATGCAATCCGGTAATCGTATCGGTTGTAGTGTTATGCGCGTTAAGTCTCGCTAAACTCAATGTTTTACTCGCAATGATTGTTGCATGCGTTGCAGGAGGCATAGCTGGACATCTCCCTCTTTTTGGAGATGGAAGCCATACTATTATGGCTTTGCTATGTGATGGTTTTTCCACAAATGCGCAAACTGCGCTCGCCTACATTCTTCTTGGTACTTTTGCAGAAGCAATTACAGCAACTGGCCTAGCTCAAATCATTTCTAAAAAAATCAGTAAACTTATTGGCACAAACAAATTTATTCTTCTTGCAGTTCTAACAATTATTGCATGCATGTCTCAAAATATTGTGCCTGTTCATATTGCTTACATTCCTATTCTTATTCCGCCAATTCTTTCCATTATGAACAAGCTTAAGCTAGATCGCCGCGCCGCCGCATGCTGCACTGCGTTCGGACTAGAAGTGCCATACATTGCTATTCCATTTGGCTTTGGCTTAATTTTCCAAACAGTTATTGCAACTAATCTTTCTAAAAATGGTATGAAAGTTAGCGTTTCAGACGTTAGCGCTGTGAACTGGTATTTAGGTGCTGCAATGCTTGCAGCCCTCCTATTCGCCGTGTTTGTGCTATACAGAAAGCCTCGCGAATATAAAACAACCGAAGCAGATACTCGCGCAGCGGACGCTGTTGTTGGCCCGCTTACTAAAGCACACTATGTAACCATGCTTGCGATTATTGTTGTTGTAGTAGTTCAAGTTATTAGTAAGGATCTTTCACTTTCTTCTCTTGCAGGTCTTGCAACCATGATTATTTTTAGAGCCGTTGCATGGAAAGATATCGATAAGCAGCTTATGGGCGGCGTTAAGCTTATGGGTCTTATTGCATTTATTATGCTCATTGCTGGCGGCTACGCTAACGTGATTCAAGCTACGGGCGGAGTTAATGAGCTTGTACACTTTGGCGTTGCTTCTATGGGTCAAAACAAGCTAATCGCTGCATTCGTTATTACGATTATTGGTTTGCTTGTAACTATGGGCATAGGCACTTCGTTTGGCACGGTTCCTATTCTTGCAGTTTTGTTCGTGCCTCTTTGCCAAAGCATTGGTTTTAGCACTCCTGCAACAATTATTCTTATGTCTTCTGCTGCAGCTCTTGGAGACGCAGGCTCCCCTGCTTCCGATACAACGCTTGGCCCTACTTCTGGCCTAAATGCAGATGGTCAGCATAGCCACATTTGGGATACTTGCATTCCAACATTCCTTATCTTCAACATTCCACTTATGGCTGCAGGTATTGTAATATCTCAGTTTATTTAGCAGATTATTTCTTAAGATTAGATACTAAATATCTTATATTATTTAGCTAAATATTTAGTTGAATATTCAATAGAGATTAAGTATTTCGAAACGCGAATAAGTGTTTATTGATAAAATTATCAATAAACACTTATATTTTTTATCAAAATCGTTATAATGTAATATGCAATTATGTATTTGTTATATTTTATGAAATAAAGTAACAAAAGTTTAGTTAATTAATTGGGTATTTTATGAATAAGACAGCGAAAATCATTCTGACCTCAACCATGATGGGTATTGCGACCGCAGCTTGCGCAGTATGCATGAGCCAAACCGCTTATGCTGCTGATACTAATGCAAGTAGTGTCAATGGAACTAATGTTGAGAGTGCAAATAGTAGCACAAAAACAAATACCCCCCCCCCACCACATACCGATTCCACTAATCAGCATAATTTAAAAAATGATAAATCTACTAACCACAACAACACTACCAGTGAAGATCGCGACTACGATACAAATACGGTTCAAACAACTGTTGATTCCAAAGGCGTAACGACAGATAAGGATGTTCAGCAAAACACATCACACGCTGATTCAACAAGCAATGAATTAGCATCGGGGACAGCGACCGATAAGAACGGCACACAAGTCAAATGGCAAGTAACGTATAATTCCAGTAATATCAAAGCTACTGACGCGGCAAAAATGAGCGAATATGGCAAACAGCTCAATTATGATTCTAATAATAATAAGCTAATCGCAACTATGAGCAATTTGCCATTCAAGAATGAAGCAGCAAATGTTGTTGCAAGGAAATATAACGAAATTACCTTAAAAGTTACAAACAACAATGAAACGACGCCTACAATCATTAGCAATATTAAAGAAACACCATGGTTCTACAAAAGTCAATATTTAAAGAATATTTTGGATGAAATTGATAAAACGACAATAGGTTCGTACAACTTTACGAGATACAATCAAGAACAAAAAGTTGGCGGCAAACACCTTAGCGGTTTGAAATACAACTTTAGTGCGCGCAAAGTTGAGGGCACGCCAATAATAACAGACTGGCAGGAAGGTGAAACAAGCCGCATAATTCCTGTATACATGGCAACAACCCATGCGGGCAAAGATTCAGACTATATAACGTTGGGCATATTGCAAAACATTACTGTAAATAAGCCACAGACACCCGTTGTTCCACCAACACCACAGCCAAAGCCACCTGTTACCCCACCAGTCCCAAAGCCACCTGAGTCTGCTACTAATGTATTGGCATCTGGAGCTGCAACGGACAGTAACGACAAACAGGTTCAGTGGCAAGTAATAAATAACGATAAAAATACTAATACTGAACAAATAAGGGCGTACGCTCAGTATCTCAGTTACAATCCCAATACAAACGCGTTGACAATGACAGATGTTGCAGCGTTTACAGAAGACGGTAAAGCTATTTCCGCAAGAAAACTCAGCAACGTTACGCTAAAAATCACGAAGGACGGAAAAACAACAGAAGAAAACATCAAGGAAACGCCATGGTTCTTCAAAGATCAAAATTCACAGAAGATGTGGGACTCAATTAACCAAACAACAATAGGCACGTATAGCTTTGCAAAACACAATCTTGAACAAAAAGTCGGTGGCGTAGGGCTGGAAGGTTTGACCTACGACTTTCTGAATAAGAATTTTGATGGCGCTCCTACGATTGCCTGGAAGAATGGCGAAATAAGCCGCGAAATTCCTGTGTATATAGCAACGATCCATAAAGGTAAAGATGGCTCAGACTATATGATGGTAGGTGAATTTAAGAAATTCAAGGCGTATAAAAATAGGAATGATATTTTTGAAGGCGAACCTGGAACTAATCCTCTAACAAAGCAGCAGTATAAATTTAGTGATCTTGGCGACAATAATGTTAGTAGAACAGTAACTGCCATGTATGCTAATGGTCCTATTTATCTTAAGCCGGGAGAAACAAAAACGGTGCCACTCAAGTTTTATCTGGTAGATGAAAATCGTAAGCCAATTAAGGATATTACTGATGAATTTATGAAGGTATTGAATCCAGAACCAAAGGAAGTGGAAATAAAAAAGGTTCTGTTTACTCGAAATCGGCAGACGTCTTTGATGGATATGAATGTGTCGTATGTGCTGCATACGGATTATTCAATTACATTTACCGCGAATAAAGATGCTCAGGTTGGGGATTCTTACAACACAGATGGCTCTAAGTTGGATAATCTTCCAATGGTTCTTAATCCAGCAGAAACACCAAAATATACCTATGAGCCGGGTATAACGTTGCATGAGAAGAGCAATGCGAAGCACGTAGCTTTTATCAATGCATTCTTTGACGTGATAAAAGCAACACCTAATCCAAATCCTAATCCAAAATCTCCTAAACCGAAACCACCTGTAGTTCCGCCAACACCTGTTCCGCCAACACCTGTTCCACCGGAACCTGAACCAGAATTGGAACCAGAACCAACTCCTGTTCCAATTCCAGAACTTGAACCGGTTCCAGTGCCTATAATTTCGGCACCAGAACCTGAACCAGAGCCATCACCAGCACAAGAAGAGACTGTGGAAGAAGCACCGACTTTACAAACGCACGAACCGCTTGCACGCGCAGGCTCTGAAACCTCAACCATTGCAGGCACTGGATTAGCGTTCCTGCTGTCAGCTTTCGGTGCATTTTCGCTTAAACGCACGCGCATTGGCAAGCACAGCAAGTAACGAGCACAGATAGCCAATAACGCAAATAACTAATAAACGCCAGTCAAGTTGAACTAAACTAACTGGCGTTTATTTTTAAAAACACCAATCAACCAATACAAATGTAGCCAATCGATGCAAATTCGCGGGCGATTGGCTACATTAGATATACCGTCTAGCTAAACATTTTCGCTAGCCCAATATGCTATCGATATTCTTCTTATTGCTTAAATCATCTTCATCAAGAAAATCCATCTGCTTCATTCCGCTTAATCTTGCAATAAGCGAAATTGGGAAAGTAACAATATTTTGATTAAGAGCGCTGATATTACTATTTACAATTCTTTTTGCTGCAGCCAATTGCTCGTTTTCGTCGTTCACTTCTTCTTGCAAATTCAGAAATTGTTCAGAAGACTTTAATTCTGGGTAAGCTTCTGCTAAAGCATAAATCTTCCCTATCGCATGATTCTGATTTTTTATTACCGCACTAGAATCATCAGAGTTTAAGCCTTCTCTTAGACTCACTAAATCCACTAATGTTGTTTTTTCATATTTTGCAAATGACTGTGCAACTTTGAACATTTGGCAAATCGTGTCATATCTTTTAGCGAGCGCAATATCAACGTTTTTCTGCGACTCTTTTATAATCACTCTATATTTTCTTAATCTATTTAAAGTGCCAATAAACCAACCAATAATCATTACAAGCACTATTGCAATAACTATTAAAATGGTGTCCCTATCTATAATGCTATCCATAATGTCACTCATAATGTCTCCTTTAGTTCTAGTCTTTCTCTAGTCTTAGTTTTCTCTAGTCTTAGTTTTTCTGCTTTTGCAATTCGCCAGTATCGCAATTTTCTAGCTTCTAATTTTGCAATTTTTCTTTAATTACGCTGACTATTCCGTAATACTCAGCCAAAACATCTCTAAATTTTTCATATTCTCTTATTAAAGATATATTTTCTATTCCAGATTTTCCAGGAGCTCCGAATAGATACCGACCAGAGTCAAAAGCTGCAATAATATGCTCACTATCTATATATATGCAAACTCTCATTCTTTTTTGCAAATTATTCAATGCTTCTATAAAACTTGGATCTAATACAAGCTTTGTATAAAAATCGTCTGTAGAAAAGATTGAATACGAATTGTTAAATTCAATGGATTCTGTTTGGACTTCGCTCTCTTCTTTTGTTTTTTTGCCATAGTATCCATTTAGTTTTTGCCCCATAAAGGTCTTTCCAGTAACGGGAACAATTCTAATATGACCATTTATATTGGTTTTTGCGTTTATTAATAAGACTTGACCAATAAAATCAGTTTTTTTGACAGTTTTTCCACTTTCAGTTCTAGAAAAGTGCATTGCTTGCATATTTGAAAATTCAGTTTTAGATTCATCGCCAAAAATTATGTGTTTGTTTGAATAATACCTACTAGATATTGGCAGAAGATTATTAAAAATGCTATTGTCAATTCCTTCGGAATTTTCTAATACCGTTCCAGGCAGAATCGCATTCAAAATCGGCGTTAAAACATTATCCGCGTATAGCGCGCTTACATCAACCTTATTCTTTACAAAAAACTTGCCAGCAAAGCAAACAACAAAAGCAATTACTATGAGTAAAGGATATTTATAAGTAGAGTAATCAAGTGAAGGCAGATAATTGCCAACAGCACCAATAATCAGGACTACTGGTATTAATGGAATCAAACGCATTGGGTCAAAAGCGTTGTTTTTTATGCCGTCTTTTAACTCATTTAATTTCCCTTGCATTTGGGGAGATTTTTCTAATTTATTAAGTCTTTCTAAAACTTCGGGATTTGTAAACACGCCACTATGCTTTACATTCATCGTCATCTCCCTCTTATAATCGCCAATGTTTTTGTAACAATATTTTTATAACAACATTTTTGCAAAAGGCATAAAAGGCTCTTATATTTTTTTATCATAAATAACCATTATTTGGAATAGTAGAATTTATGAATATTTGAATTTGAAATAGTTGAATAATAACCACTTTGATTTTGCTAGAGAAGTGGTATAGCTGTGATTATTTTCCGCAAAAATTTAATACAAAATAAATAATAAAGAATCAGTTAAAATAACAAAAAATAAACAAGATTACAATTTATAACACATTAATTTTCAACTACTTTAATAACATTTCTCAAAGCGTATAATGAACTTGAATTTATTCCTTAACTGATAGGAAGTTCCAAAATGGTAAAGAAACTAAAAAATATTTGGAGCGTTAAATTAACTACTGCTTCACTCGTACTAATACCAGCTGCAATCGGCATAAATTACGTTGCGAAACTATTTGCAAGCATGCTAAAACTACCTCTTTGGCTTGGCACACTAGGCACTTGCATTTCAGCATGCTTAGCTGGGCCTGTTGTAGGCGGAATTGCTGGATTTTTAACCAATATTGTTTACGGCTTAACAATTGATCCAATTTCTACAGTCTATAGCATTACAGCTGCAGCAATTGGAGTAAGCGTTGGAATCGCTGCACGATTAAAATATATGGACAAAGGCCTACACATTTTTATAACAAGCCTTATTGTTGCAGCAATAGCAATAATCATTTCTACACCTCTAAACATGATTTATTGGGGCGGAACCACTGGAAACGTTTGGGGCGACGCTGTTTTTGCAGCAATGGGATCCAAAGGCTTCTTTGCATCATTCGTAGATGAGCTTGTTGTAGATATACCAGACAAGATTGTTGTTTTGTTCCTTGCAGCTGGAATTTATAAAGTTCTTCCTAAGAGTTTAATAGCCATATATCAATCAGATGACGAAGATCTTGATAAATAAACGTTTATCACCAGAAAATAAATCGCATAAACGCTAAGTTCTACAAGTTTTAATATAAGCACAATAAGACGAGATAGCATGAAAAGCATCAGCCTATTTGAAGATAAGCATTCGTTTCTAAACGGACTATCTGCAAAAACCAAACTTGCATACGTAATATGCGCTACAAGCACACCAAGCTTACTTGGAGGCTATAGTTCTTTCGCTATCTTTATTATTTTGAGCCTAATCTTACTTGCAACATCAAAGGTTCTAGCAAAAATAAAAATCGTAATACAAGTTACTGGTTTTATTATTGTAACTATTTTTATAGTTCAGACTTTCTTTAGATCAGGAAATTACACGATTTTATTCAAACTAGGACCTTTGATTGCTCGCAAAGAAGGTTTTGAAGTAGCTATGAAGATTGTGCTAAATATATTAAATATTTCGTTTGCATTTTGTGTTTTAACGCTTACAACTAAACCTTCCAATATGATGCAAGAGATGATACAAGCTGGATTACCACCTAAAATTGGTTATGTTTTTGTATCTCTATTCCAAATCATTCCTCAAATAACACAGCAAACTTCGACTATTGTTGACGCTCAAAGAAGCAGAGGATTGAAAACAAAAGGTTCTCTTATAACGCGTTTCAAAGCTTTCTTGCCTTTAATATCCCCGATTATAATGTCTTCATTTATGAGTTCTAAAGAAAGAACTATAGCTTTAGAAGTTCGCGGATTTTCGTGCAATAATCAAAAAACATTCATAAAACCATTTAAGCCAAGCAAATACAATACGCTATTTTTATGCGCTTGTTTAATTGTAATAATAGCGTCTATTATTTATGCGTTGCTTCATAATTTAGGATATATAGCATGGCAGCTATTCATATAGAGCACTTAAAATATCGCTATCCTTATAGTAATACTCTTGCACTTAATGACATTTCTTGCGATATTCATAAAGGCGAATTTATTGGAATAATAGGTGCTAATGGAGCTGGAAAATCAACATTATCTCAAGCCATTTTAGGTCTTGTTCCTAATCTTTACCACGGAGCATACGGCGGCAAAGTTGAGGTAGACGGTCTTAATGCAAAAACTACGCCAATAGACAGTCTTTGCAAAAAAGTTGGTTTAGTTTTTCAAAATCCTTTTAATCAAATTACTGGATCTAAACTTACTGTGTACGAAGAAATTGCGTTTGGGCTTGAAAATCTTGGAATTGAGCAAAACGAAATGCAAAGTCGCGTAGAGAAAATCATGGACATGCTCAACATTGCCCATCTTAAAGATTGTTCTCCATACGATTTATCTGGCGGTCAAATGCAGCGAATGTCTATTGCCGCTATTTTAGTTATGCAACCAGAAGTAATAATTTTAGACGAGCCAACTTCGCAACTTGATCCTAAAGGTTCTGAAGAGGTTTTTAAGTCGGTAGAATCCTTAAAAAATCAGGGTCAAACTATTATTATGATTGAGCACAAAATGGAAAAAATCGCGCAATATAGCGACCGCGTAATGCTTTTAAGCGAAGGAAAACTCATTGATTTTGATACTCCGCAAAAAATCTTTTCTCGCGAAGACTTGGAAGAATATGGCGTAAATCCTCCTGTTTATACTCAAATTTGCAAAAAACTTTCGTTAAAAAACAATAATGGCTTGTATCCAATAACTCTTGAGCAAACGTCACAAATTTTAAGCTCGCACGAAGGGAATCGCTTATAATGACTCCTACTATTGAAATACGAAACGTGTCTTTTTCTCATACTCCAACAACACAAATATTCAACAATCTAAATTTGTCTTTTGCTCCTGGAACATGCGCTATTGTTGGTCAAAATGGCACTGGAAAAACAACTTTACTTAAAATCCTTAGAGGACTTCTTACGCCGAAATCTGGAAGCGTTTTATTAAATGGTAAAGATATTGCAAAATGTAGCGTTCCATCTCTTGCTAAAGATATTGGCTTTGTATTCCAGAATCCAGATGACCAGATTTTTGAATCAACTGTTATACGCGAAGTAATGTTTGGACTTTTAAAAATTGGAATTGATAAGAGTCAAGCATTGATCCAAGCAAAAGAAAGTCTAAAACTCGTAGGACTTTTAGATAAAAGCGACTTAAATCCTTACGATTTAAGTCTTTGTGAAAGAAAAATGGTTTCTATTGCGTCAATTTTAGCAATGGATACTCAAGTTGTTATTTTAGATGAGCCTACGATTGCTCAGGACGATTGCGGAAAACGTTGTATTGAATCAATTATTAAGCACCTTGTTTCTCAGGGGAAAATTGTTATAGCTGTTCTTCACGATATGGATTTTGTGGCTCGAGTATTTAATCGCGTTGTTGTGCTTTCAAATGGCAAGGTTCTTTTTGACGGCACTGCGCGCGACGCATTTATGCGAGACAACATACTTTCTAGCGCACATCTTGATAAGCCAGATGTTGTGAAGCTGTGTGAGAAACTGGGTTATGAAAATACGTTCCTATCTGTTGAAGAATTTGTGAACTCGTATCGTGAACGAAATAATCGCAGATAGCAGAAACGGAATAATCAGAGCGCTAATCGCAAAGTATCCAATACCAAAGTAGCCAATCGCTGCAAATTCGCGGGCGATTGGCTACTATCGCAGAAAGCATGCTGCGTTAATATTTTTACCGAGATTGAAATTGCACAGCACATTACAACAAACCAGCGCAAGCCAGCGCAAGCCAGCCCCAAGCCAGCGCCATATACTCACATAGACACAGTGTAAAGCGAGTAGAAGTAAGCCTTCTGATTCATAAGCTCCTCAAAGCTTCCGCGCTCAATAAGCTCGCCGCTTTTCATCACAAGAATCTCATCATATTGCTTAAGTGAATTAGCATCCAAGCGATGAGTTACCACGAGTCGAAGAATTCCTTGCAAATCCAAAATAGACTGCGTTACGTTCGCGCTCGTCTCGTTATCTAACGCACTCGTTGCCTCATCAACCAGCAGAATCTCGGACTTTTTAAGCAAGCTTCGCGCAATAGCAATACGCTGCTTTTCACCACCAGAAAGATGACTACCATTCTCACCGCACTGATAATCCTTACCTTTAGCAGAAATCAAATCATCCAAACCAGCCAGGTGAATCACGCGATCCACCTCCGCGTCCTGGAATGGCTTAAACAGCGTAATATTATCTAAAATCGAAGCATCAAACATAAACACAGACTGCTGCATAAGAGTCGTCTTATCATAAAGCGAACTCTTGCTCACATTGCTAAGTTCGTGATTATTCAGCTGCACGCTACCTTCATAATCCTTGTAATATCCCATAAGCAAATTAATCAAGCTACTCTTACCAGCACCAGAAGGCCCTACTATCGCGTAAGATTTTCCAGCTTGCAAAGTTAGATTTACGTTTTTCAAGACTTTACGATCAGCATCGTAAGAATACGAAACATCTCGCAAAACAATGCTTTTAATAGAATCGTCAATAATATCGCCAGAATCTTCCTTAACGTTACTCATATAATCAGCCATCTTGCTAATAAGCTTCTTAGCACCCTTCATCTCGCCAAGCATTTGCGGAAGACTTGCAATAGGCTGAAGCACTCCATTCATCAAATTAGTGAAAGCTAACACCATTCCAGCAGTAATAACACCAACATGAGCATTAACCATCCAAGCGCCAACAAGCATCACGCCAAGCTGAGTTGCAAGGCTTGAAATCGTTCCAAGAGCAGAAACAGTAGTCATCGTTTTTTCGCGAAGATTCTTAGTATGCTCAAGCTCCATCGACTGATTCTGATAACGGTTAATAACCTCCTGCTCCGCCTTAAAACTCTTAATAACCGAAACTCCGTTCAAAACATCCTTCGTCAGTGCCGTATAAGACTCATTCGACTTAGAAACCTGCTCCTCTCGAGTGGCAATTCCATTAGCTGTAAGAATCGAGCACGCCATAGGAAGCACAGAAACAATAAGAGCAATAACAGTGAGCAGCGGACTGTAATAAATCATAAGAGCCAGAGAGCTTACAAGCATAAGAACGTCTTGAACAAAGTCAAAAATCTTCTTCAAATACTTTTCTTGAATACGCTCGCAATCATTAGTAAGTACAGAAAGATACGTGCCAGAATTCGCAAGCGAAAAATCACTATAACTCTTTTTTAAAAGCTTCTTAATAACAGACTCTTTATGCTGATTCATTGCTTTTTCAAGAAAGCGAGGGTACGCGCTGCGCTTCAGCGCAAAAATCAGGGAGATTACCAGCATAAAGGAAACTACAAGCAGCAAAATAGTAGTTAAAGAGAAGGTTCCTTTACCTGCCATATAGTCGAAAATAATTTGCAAAATCCAAGAAATAGCAGTGTAAATCATAGACAGGGCAATAAAAACTATCATCGAAAGAAAAGCTACAAGCTTGTTTTCCTTGAAAAATAGTTTTACGTAATTTTTTACGTCGGGATGTAGTTTGGATGATTGCTGATTCTCAGGCGATTGCTGATTTGACGCAGTATTTTGATTTGCGCGTGAATTCTGATTTGCTGTATTGTCAGTTTTACTCATTCTCACTACCTCTCACTTCCTTTATATCTATACTATTTCTACTATCTCTTCTCTAATAGCATTTTCGCAGCTAGCATCTTCATAAGCTATTTGCTTATTCACTCGCTACAAAGCATTGAAAGCTACACTATCATACTTATCATGATTATTAACCCTTAACGTAATACTTAAACGCATTTATACGTAATTCTTGACAGAAATAATAAGCATAGAGTTAAAAAAAAAAAATCAAATTAAAACACTGATTCCATATGTATTATCAGTGTAAACGTGTCAAATGCGCAACGTTGCTTCAATACAAAGCTCAAGAGCATACGCTTTAGAGTCTCCACCCCAATTGCGCTCATCGTAATTTTCAACATCGTGCAAAGTATCTGCAGTGTAAAGAATCTCACCCCAAACGATCCCACGCATTTGCGCACAAGCCGCTAAAGCAGAACACTCCATCTCCACAACCGCACATCCTTCCTGCTTACGACTAGCAACTTTCGTCTTAGTTTCACGGAAAAACCCATCCGTAGTCCACGTTTTAACTTCATGATAAGGCAAATTGTGCGCTTGCAAAGTTTGTAAAATAGCACGTCTCGAGCGCTCTGAAACGTCAACATAACGACTTGGAGGCAAATAATGATAAGAAGTCCCCTCATCCCTTAAAGCTTTATACGGAACCAGGAAAACATTTTCCGCATAATCAACTAGCGATCCGCAAGAACCAGCACTAACAACTTCGCTAACACCGTAAGAAATCAGCCAGTCTAAGATCTGAACAGCGGCAGGAGCGCCAACTGGAGCCTGCACTAAGCAGATTTTTTGCGTTTCTTCTTCTACTTCACTGTTTGTATTTTCCCTTACTGTATCTCCTACTTTTTCTTCCAAAACATATATTGGATATACTTTAGTTGCAGATTCAAAATTTGCTACAATCGTAGCTTTCCTACTTAAAGCATACTGATCAATTTCATCGCCTAAGAAAGCAAAAACCGCTTTAGATGGAAGCTGAACAGAAATATTATCGTGATTTGGCATTAAAACTGCACTTTTATCGGAATCATACTCTAAAATCGGTAAATCGTATTCTGTCATATAATCAACTCCTTCATACAATAAACTAATTCTACAAGCCATTCAATCCTATATACAAGCACGCACATTATCGCACAAAAATCACAAATCAGCCAAACACAACAAATTCTCGGGCGATTGGCTACTATCGCCAAACAGAGACACTCACGCATGAGAAGGAGTACATATCAAAGTTTGACAAACACAAATCAAGTTTGACAAACACAGATCCATTCGCTATAGTCTTCACTTATCACCATTTCTACTAGTAAAGGAGTGCGCATGTATCATACAAATATGATGACAAATTGTTGTTGTAACGTATGCTGTTGCGCATTTCTTAATCGAAATGATGTTTGCAAGCACTAAGTATGCATCATCTAGCCTGTGTTAAAAAGCATTTACGTTAAAACACAGCAAATTACGATTCAAGAAACAGCGCGCTGTTTCTTTTTTTATGCCAAAAATCGAATATAAGACGTTGAAAAGATAACAATTTAATACGGATTAGATATTAAACAGATAAATGGCATCTTTAGAAACAACTAATAAAGCAATAGTCGCTTTATTAATAAAATCATTTTTTAAAAATTAAAAACAAATCAAACAAAACAAAAACAAACAAGTAAAACAACAAACAAGTAAGGGGAAATATTATGTCTAATATTTACAAGTCCGTGCAAGAACTCGTAGGCCACACTCCACTTATGGAGCTTACGCACATTGAAAAAGAGTATAATCTAGCAGCAAAAATCCTTGTAAAACTCGAATACTTCAACCCAGCAGGCTCTGTAAAAGACCGAATTGCAAAGCAGATGATTGAAGAAGCAGAAGCCGAAGGCACGCTTAAACCAGGCTCAGTAATTGTTGAGCCAACCTCTGGAAATACTGGCATTGGTCTTTCAATGATTGCTCAAACAAAAGGATACAAAAGCATTATTGTTATGCCAGAAAGCATGTCTATTGAACGCAGAAAACTTATGAAAGCATACGGCGCCGAACTCGTGCTCACCCCAGCTGCAGAAGGAATGAAAGGCGCAATTGCCAAAGCGAAGGAAATCGTTGAAAACACGCCAAACGCGTGGACTCCAGGACAGTTTACCAATCAAGCAAATGTACACGCGCACTACAACACAACAGGTCCAGAAATTTGGCAAGACACTGACGGAAACGTGGATATGCTCATTGCTGGCGTTGGAACAGGCGGCACAATCACTGGTACTGGCACATACTTAAAAGAGCAAAATCCACATCTGGAAGTAATCGCAGTAGAACCAGCCGACTCCCCTGTGCTCGCAGGCGGCAAGCCAGGAGCGCACAAGATTCAAGGAATCGGCGCAGGATTCGTGCCAGATGTGCTCAACCAAAACATTTACAATCGCATTATTCACGTAACAAATGAAGACGCAATCGAAAGCGGCAAGCTTATAAGCAAAAAAGAAGGCGTTCTCGTGGGTATTTCTTCTGGAGCTGCAATCTGGGCAGCAATCCAAGAAGCAAAAAGAGAAGAAAACAGCGGTAAAACCATTGTTGCAATACTTCCCGATTCAGGAGATCGATACTTGTCTACAGCATTATTTGAAGACTAACTACATTTAGGAGCACTACTGTAAATACGCAAGTTTTGATTAAATAATATATGGATAATAAATGGATAATAAATAACATTATTAGATAATGATCAAAACTATAAAATAAAGAAAATATCAAAAATAACGGGAGAAATGTATGAATGATCGCCTTGATCTTATAAATCAACTAAACTCAATTAACGATTCAGACATAAGACAAGCTACATTCATACCTAATTACCGAAATATTATTGCGCTCATACATGCGACTCAGGCTCTACTTTTGCCTGAGTTGCATGTGCGCAATGAAAGCAACGAGGCTACACAACTCAACGCTAGTTTGAATACTAACGCTAGTTTAAATACCGTTACTTCAAACGCATTAGACACTATAGAACGCATTATATTCCACGAACTTCAATGCTACACAAGCAACACAATTAAAATTCGAGAAACTTGCAATCAATTTATAAATACTCTTCCTACAATTAAAAAGTTACTTTTAACAGATATTCAAGCCATGTATGAAGGCGATCCTGCTTGCACAAGCAAAGTAGAAGTCACACTCGCATACCCTGGTTTTTATGCGATGCTTATTCACCGCACAGCTCACGCACTATACGAACTTAACGTACCGCTAATTCCTAGACTTATGAGCGAATATGCACACAGAAAAACTGGAATCGACATTCATCCAGGAGCAAAAATTGGCGCATATTTCTGCATAGATCATGGAACCGGTATTGTAATTGGCGAAACAACTGTAATCGGCGAGCATGTTAAACTTTACCAAGGCGTAACGCTGGGTGCGAAAAGTTTTGCGCTAGATGATTGTGGAAATCCTGTAAAAGGCGGAAAGCGTCATCCGAATATTGGAAATAACGTAGTAATCTACGCAAACGCAACAATCTTAGGCGGAGAAACCACAATTGGAAGCGGAAGTATAATCGCAGCAAACGCGTGGATTAACCGCAGCATTCCTGCAAACACAACCTACCACTTCCCTAAAGCCTAATACGCTATCATGCTCTGTCCTTTATAAAACCGCAGCACTCGATTTCCGATAACTCAATAAAACCAGCAGATTTATAAAAAGCAATAGTTTTTTCAGTACAATCCGTGGTTAATTGAATTTGACGAACATTAGGGTAACAATCCACAATCGCATTTAACAAAGCAGAGCCTATCCCCTGACGTTGATACTCTGGCAAAACAAGAATATCTTGAATAAGAACAACCGTATATCCGTCACCAACAGCTCTAGCAATTCCAACCAGCTCATCATTTTTATACGCAGCTAAAACCTTGAGTGAATTATTAAAGCCATTTTCTAAAGAAACTAAATCATCTGTATACGAAGACCAACCAACGGAATCATATAGTCTTAAAATATCTTTGCTATTATATTTTTTATACTCTTTTATTTGCACGTCTGTTAAATTCATTTACAATAACACCTCGCAAAATATAGCAAAAGTACGCGATTCTAAAACGTAAAAATGTAAAAACATAAAAACGTAAGAACGCGTACTTGTAAGAATACTTAATAACCGATGCAACAACTACAACAACTACAACAGATGCAACAGATGCAACCGCTACAACAGCTACTTGTTAAGTTGCACAGTCTCGTGATCCATGCCCATCTTAAATTTAAGACCTGCACGCTGCCACATACGATATTCACCAACTGCCGTAAAGAGAACATCTGTGGAAGAATTAAGTGCAGTTTCGCAAGAATCCTGAATCACGCCAATAATAAGACCAATTGCAACTACTTGCATAGCAATATCGTTTGAAATACCAAACGACGAACACGCAAGAGGTATAAGCAAAAGCGAGCCACCAGCTACACCAGATGCACCTGCAGCGCTAACAGCAGAGAGCGCAGACAAAATCACGGCTGTTGGAATATCAACATAAATCCCAAGAGTGTGAGCAGCACACAAAGCCATAATCGAAATCGTTATAGCAGCACCACTCATATTAATGGTGGATCCAAGTGGTATAGAAACAGAGTAATTGTCTTTGTTAAAGCCTAGTTTTTCGCACAAATTCATATTTACAGGAATATTTGCCGCAGAAGAACGCATAAAGAACGCTGTAACTCCCGAATCGCGCAATGTTCGCAATACAAGAGGATACGGATTCTTGCCAGTAAGAACAAAAACCAAAATAGGATTTACAATCAAAGCAACAACAGCCATAGTGCACACTAACAATGCAATAACGGAACCGTATTCACTAAAAATACGAAGACCATTGCTTGCCACTGTTGTATAAACAAGACCCATAATGCCAAAAGGCGCTGCGTTAATAATCCAGTGAACAATTTTTCCAATAGCAGACGAAACGTTGTCAAAGAATGCTTTAGTGGAAGGCTCAGCCAAACGAAGCGCTACACCGAAAGCAATTGCCCAGAATAAAATACCAATAAAGTTTCCCTTAGCAAGAGCGTCTACAGGGTTTACCACAATATTTAACACAAGAGAATTAAGAACTTCACCGATTCCTTGAGGAGATGGTGAAGATGCTGCTTCAACATGCGCAAAAGTGAAGTCAACAGGGAAAATCATAGCTGCACATACAGCTATAAGGCTTGCAGTGAAAGTAGAAATCGCATACAACACGATTACAAGCTTCATGTTTCCAACACTTTTTGCTTTTGCAAGCGCTCCAATCACAAGGCAAAATACCAAGATAGGCGCAACGGATTTAAGTGCGCTCACAAACAGCTTTCCAATAAGATCTAACACGTAAACGTGAGCTGGCACAAAAAGACCAAGTGCAGCGCCAAGAAAAAGACCAATGACAATACGCAGAATAAGGTCAATGTTATTCCACTTTTGAATAATCTTGTGCATGAGAGTCTCCTGTAATTTAGTTTGTGCAGAATATTTTATACTCTTTTATTTGTATTCATACTCGCAAGATCTTCTATTTTTACATATTATACACACGCATGCATATATATGCAAATCGTTAAGTTCTAGCAATTTAACAATGCCTTTTGCTTAGAAGATAACACTTATTAATCACATATAAACTTCATATATTCTGCAGCGCAAATCATCTAATCTGCATAACTCGTATTGGGTAATTGAGGCAAAACAACAAGCAATCCTGCTGTGAAAATCAGCGCGAGTATAGGCAAAAGCTGCCATTGGAACGCCGATGAGAATGCAAATCCAATCCAAGAACCAGTAGTAGCACCAATCGCAAATGCGAGGCGCGCCCAACCAGAAAACTTAGCGAGAGCACTCCCCTTAAACAGAATCTGACGCGCAACAATAATCGGCTCTACTAGTAGCATTCCGCCAATCGCTTCAAGTAAGAATGCAAAGCACATCATTGGCAAAAGATTAATAAACATAAGACAATAAGCAAGCAAGCTCACAGCAATACCTAAAATCGCCACTTTTCTTAAACCGAGCTTTTGAGACGAATGCGCATACAAAACGGATGCGAGCACGCTTCCTACACCAGTGAAAATATACAGTATTGTTAAAGATTTAGAGCCATATTGCTTACCTAGACCAAGAAGAATATAGGAAACAGAGCATGCAGGAATAAAAGCAACCAAAAGAGATCCAGCAAGAAGCATGATTTTACTCTTTAGTAATGGATTCGCAGATTTATTAGATGCAGATTTGGAATCAACATCATTTTCTTGATTTTCTTTCGATTCTTTCGACGCTTCCTCTACATCTTGCGGTGTTTCTTCTACTTCATTAGACGCTTGCGCTTTTTCCTCTATTTCGCAAGACGCTTGCGCAATGTCTTGTTTCATAATAAATCGCGTAGCACAAGCCGCAAAAGAAGTGACGGACGAGAAAATCAAAACCGCAGGAATCGACCAGCTTGCAATCCAAGATCCAAGCGGAGAGCCGAGCAAGGTTCCTGTAATACTTGCCAAAATACTAACAATGCCGCTGTAGTTGACAATCATACCGTCATCGCCACCTGCAGCATCAACCTCGAAAACTTCGCTAGCAATGTCAATCACTTGACCTGTAATCAACAATGCGCAAGAAAGAGCTACAAGCGACCACTTCCACGCAGGAGATCCAAGCATAAGAAGCGGTAGTAAACTGAGCACGCCTTCTACGCCTTCAGTCATAGCAAGAGCGCGAAAACCGCCAAGCTTATCAACTATCCAACCAAAGCATGGCGAAAGAAAATCGGCAACCGTCATAAAAGTCTTACGAAAACCAATCACCCAAGCCGGCAAGCCCACAATAATAATAGAAGGCAAAACCGAGCCTTCATACGCTTGGTTACCGAGCATAGAAAAACAGAAGCCAACCAGCGCCCATCGCAATGCTGGGCTAATAGATCTCATACGAATAAAAATATTATTCTTGCTAAATATTGACTTCACAGCAACCAACTCTCCTCTAAAACTCTTTCAAAATCGCAAATCATAATGCAAGTTTACGCAAACTTACAGGCAAACTTACACAACTACTCACAAATCGCTATCAAACTTAAATAATTCACTACAAATTACACAAATCCAATAGCTTATTTAGTAAATTTGATATCACTATACTCTTGTTTAAAAAAAAAGCAAAAATTGCGTTATTATCGCACATGAGTATTTCTACACTTTTTTGAGTGCACACTATGGATAGTGGGTGCACTTTTTAACGATAGAAAAAGGTAATCGTTAAAAAGTTTAAGATTAGCTTGGTAGCTTGCTGAACAATCTTACGCAATAATCAACATGCCACTAGCATTACACCCACTCCACACCAGCGAATCTAATCCTTATATAATTAACTAAATCCCATATTTATCAGCTAAAACCCTATATTGGTTAAAGTACCTTTACGCTGTTGAACCGCCACACCAACATTCCATATGATCACACCAACAATTGCCCATAACATGCCAACAACAAGAATCACAAGTAGCGATACGCCAACATTTACAGAACCATCAACTATACTACGCGATACTTGAGTAACATGAGTTACTGGAATCACATATAACACGTATTGCATCATCTTAGGAAATACGCTAATCGGAGCAATCACACCACAAACAATAGGAAGTATTGCACTAAGCGCGTTAGAAATAGTATAAACATCATTCATCATCATGCTTATAGCAGCTATAGCAATACCAAATCCCGTAGAAGCAACAGGAACAATAAGGAACAACAGCATCAACGCACTCATATTAATCATCAAGAAAGCACTTGGGCTTACTACAAGCATTGTTATAAACAAAGTCACAGCATCACTCACTAAAGAAATAGTCAAGAGCGCAATAATACGACCTAACCATAATGGTAATGCAACTTTTGCGCTTGTAAGCACGAATGGTGTTGTGCCTTCAAAACGATCCCATGCTAGTGCTTCTGACACAGTCATACTTGTGGAAATAGAACACGCTCCCATCACAGCAGCAAGAGTTGAAGCAATCAAACTATGATTAAAACCCGCGCTAATTGCAGCACTAGCTGTTCCATTGAATCCTCCACTTACAGCTCCAGCTAGAAAAACGTATAAGAACGTGGATAAAAGAGGCTCAATAATCATACGAATAACAGCAGTATTCCAACTATTTAAGCTAGGTATACTCTGTATACTCACTCTTGCACCAGTTCGTATACTAGATAACACGCTCACGTGACCATACTGAGAATATTGATTATATTGATGCAATCTAGCGCACTTACTATTTTGAATAATTTTATTTCGCATAGTTTCAACCTGATTATTATTTCGTATCATATTATGTTTAAACTCCCATTAAGCGTTGCAAGTCGAATAGCATGACGTAACATAAAACCTGCAATAACAAGCAAAACGCTGGATAATACAACACATAACACAATTGCTAACACAGTAGTAGCATTAAACGATTGCGCATGAGCCACCCACACTGCCGACGTAAGCGGATGAATAAATGCAATAATGCGAGCAGGCAATGGCATTGATTCTACAGGGATTACTATTCCACAAAGCATCCATACAGGAATTAAAATCAAACCTTCATAAACTGTAGCTTTACGGCATAATACAAAAATTCCAGATAATAATGCAGCAGAAGCTACGCAAGCGAGCATAGAAAGTAAGTATCCAACTAGCTGCGTGAATGTTATCATAAAGAACCCATGGCATAAAACAGCAACGGTAATAATCGCAAGCGGCATACCAATGCACCCAAGTAAAGCTGCGGATCCTACAATAGGAAGAAACACTGCAGAAGGTGATATAACACTTAAAGTTAAATATTGTAATGTTCCTAAATAACGCTGGTATCCAATAATTCCAACAGCAGTAGTTGTAGCAGACCATAATCCAGCGATAGAAGAATCAACCCAAATATTATTAAGACAATTAGCGCAATCATGAGAAAAACCATAGTATGCAACAATTTTCATCAACGCAAAACATACTGGAGCAAGTATCGCATTTTGCAAGAAAAACGTTGTTTTCGCTAAACTTTTAAGCTGAAACCACATGCCACGAATCACAGAAGCGTATGAATGAGTAGAAGTATTCATATTAAACCTCCTACTTACTTAATGGGAGCAAGGACGGCGAAGAAGACGGCGTAGCAGCAGAAGAAGTAGAAATATTTGGTGCAGAAATATTGTCATTTTGCACAATAGCAAGATACGTTTCTTCCAAACTTGCAGCGCGATCACCTAAACGCGTAATCCCATCAACAGGAATTTTAATATTTCGTTCTTGAGATAATGTTTTACTCCACGCGATAGTAATATTTAACACTCCGTGTGATTCAAAAACATCACACCACAGCACTCCATCAAGTTTTTGCAATTCTTCCTTAACACTAGGAGTTCCGCTTGATAGTTCACCGTCATACGCGTACATTGTTACATGATCAATATGCTGCAAAGAAGCCAACTGCTGAACACTTCCCTGAGCGATAATATTACCGTGATTTATTACAGCAACAGTATCAGCTAATTTTTCAGCCTCACTCATCTCATGCGTAGTTAGCAAAATCGCTATTCCTTGATCTCGTAAAGCATGAATAATTTCACGTACTTTCCTAGCATTTTCAGGATCCAAACCAGTGGTAGGCTCATCTAAAAGCATAAGATCCGTTCTAGCGACCAGCGATCGAGCAATATGTAACCGCTGCCACATTCCCCTTGAAAAAGTTTGAACAGCATCATGAGCTTTATCAAGTAAATCAACTTGCTCAAGAGCATCGTGAATACGCTTTCCTTGCTCCCTATATGGAACAGCAGAAAGATCAGCAAAATAACGAAGATTATCTAATGCACTTAACCTTTGATAAAATCCTCGCTCACCTCCAAGAAGTAACGACACGTGCTTACGCGCTTCTCGAGGATTACTCACAGCATCAATATTGGCAATACGAACACTACCACTATCAGGAGCTAACAACGTACCAACAATTTTTACGGTAGTTGTTTTACCTGCACCATTAGGGCCAAGCAAGCAAAATATTTCACCAGAATGAATATCAAAAGATACGTTATGTAAAACTTGGCGAGTTGTTTTCTTACGACCGAATCCACGAGAATAAGATCTTGTTATATTATCAATACGCAATATTAAGTTGCTAGTTGACTGCTTATTATTGTTATCGCGACTATTAGTTGCGTCTTCTATATTATTATTCATTATTATTGCTTCGTTCTTACGTGTTATTAAAGCTTAATTCTTACTATTATTGAATAAATTTCAACAATGAAAATTAATTAGATAAAAAAGATAACGCTTGCTTACAAGAACGATAAGAACACGCAACAACATGCAAAAAACGTGCAAAAAACCAACGCGCATGTGCAAACATAATGACAAACATCATATGCAATGCGTGTTTAATACTGCTAAAGAATATGTATCTTAAGCTGTTTTATGTGCTTTTATATGCCTTTCAAACCGTTCTTAAGATTAGCGATCATTTGGGCAGTCATAGCGCAACACCTCATAAACTTAAATGTGCTTTACGTGGAAAATTATACGAGCATTACGTCAAAAACTCAAATATAAGCACGCTTAAAACTCTAAAAGAGCTATTGCTGAGTAACAATTATCACATTAACACATAGAAAATAACATTTATGCTCTATTGAAGCATCTTACTTTGCAATTTTTAATATTCATCAAAATCAATCACCTTATCAAATACATCACAATTAGTTTGCGAGCGCAACGCAACATCCAATTCAAGTAGTTATGAAGCAGAATGCAAAGGTAAAGCCGATAGGAAACGCTAAGTCT
The DNA here is from genome assembly GCF_001042655.1 of Gardnerella vaginalis ATCC 14018 = JCM 11026. NCBI lineage: Bacteria > Bacillati > Actinomycetota > Actinomycetes > Bifidobacteriales > Bifidobacteriaceae > Gardnerella > Gardnerella vaginalis. Next base: position 1,122,322 of record NZ_AP012332.1, read on the forward strand.
ATATCTTTATTTGGTCCATTGCTATATAACTTCTATATTTCAGCAATATGCATTACATCATCTTTACACTTCTTTATCTAACTTTTCCAATCCTTCAACTAGAGTCTCTACAAATTTTTTCCTGTCTACCTGTTTGAGCACAAACACATTATCTTTGTGCTTCGGAACTTTCCTCAGATCAGCCAATGTCTGTCCTCTTGAAATCCCATTATCAGTAAACTTTTTGTCATATAACCAGGATACCAACCGTATTAATATCAGAAAGCCTCACTCCGCGAAAAATATCACGAAGTGAGGCAATCAGTCACAAGCAAAACCAGACTAAAAGTCCAGTCTTAACATGCTACTACTTGTTGCAATGACGCGAAACACCACGACGCTTACCAGCGAAAAGTGTTACACAAACAGCAGCCAAAACAGCAGCAAACAATGGATTCTTCGTTACGTTGGCATAAGCATCGCAGGCAGAACGGTAACACTCAAGGTCATAGATACAACACACAAAACAGCACTAGACACTGCTAACACACGATGCTTCATATTTTTCTTCATATCCCTCACCTCGTGATACGCAATAGTCGTTAATTCACGTAAAATGACACATATCCCTTATTTTGCGCACTGACGAAGTTCTACCGTGAACCACACTATTTGCGTTCGCTATACCTTTCATAGTGTACTCCTATAACACTAATCAGTAAATATCCATAAACTATGCGCGAATTTGTTTGACATTACCAATTGATATGTGGGTTATAGGTCCAAAAGTGCGTAAAGCTAGGATGATTAATATTTTTGGTTTATACTCCAAGACAATTAGAAACAGAGAGTTGTTAATTTTTTTGTTCAATAATTTTATCGGTAAATGCCTTTAAAAATTCTTTAGAATTGCTCCAGCCTGCACCATTGTTTAATCCCGAGAAATCAAACCCAGATATTTCATCTAAAGCTTTACTACAAACCCATTCATACATTCCAGCCTCTTTGCTTTTATATATTATTAGGAACAATGGTTTCATTGCTTTTTTACCTAATAATATGACACTAATATATTGTTTAGAATACATTACATCGTTATACCATTGTCCTGTCAGCCAATAGAATTTATCTTTGCGCCCCTTTTCACCAATCTCATCGCATAGATTTTGTAATTGTTTAGCCACATACGTGAGAACCTTTTCATCTATGTTTTTTATTAGCAAAGTTTCATCAACACCATTTTTACTTATCTCTTTCCAGTCAACATCTTCATTATTTTCTGAATTTCCTTCATTTCTTGCAGACTTTTGATTTTCTGTTTTTACTTCTCTATTATTATTGCTAAAACTATTCTGATTCTTACAACCTGAAATAAGTGGTATAAGACAAACTACCATAGTCAAAAAAGCATAATGCTTGATATACTTCATTATTTATACCTCCTCTACAACTTAATCTCTACCTAATTGCAACTACGATTCTCATGTTCAATCTTCACTCTGTTATTCGCTATCATCTGCCCAATATTCATTCATCTCGTAGTACAAGTCATCTTTGAGTTTAATAAAACTGACGGGATGTAAATTATGGACAAAGAATGCATATATTCAGTTTACAAAATAATTGTAGCTAAAAATCATCCGATAATCTACAGGATTTTATTTCCATACATAAACAGATGCGTAGGCAAAGTGAATGCACCTTTTAGCAATAGAAGCGAGCAACGTTAAAAGGTTTGCCATTTATTAACAAATCCCAAATGCTTCAAATTCTCTAGAATTGACTTCTGAAATTCTCTTTCATTACCAAGCTCGGGAGCATGGATAAATTCTAAAACATAACTGTCCATAAACAAATTATGCGTCTCTTGTTTTACCCTTTGTATAGCAGGCAAATTATTACTATTTGAAAGCATATAACGCTCATAATAGCCACTGTCCATCTGCCTTACCAACTCTCGGCGAGTTAGATTCTCGTTAATAGCTAAGTTAATGTAGAATTCTCTTTCTTCTTTACTCTTAGATCCAGATATTATTTTCAAATGATTAGACCAGCTCAATTGTGTCAACAACGTTGACACTTTTTCATCATCCTTATCACAGCACTCATCGCTTATAAGTGAAATTTAATGATAAAATCGATAATTTATAAGTTATAACTGATAAAATAGCAAAATCGTATCTAAAATCTCAAGAAGTAAGCTTAAAGCCACAGCACGCTAAACCTTTTAACATTTAGTCCCTACAACCACATTTTTAACCAAAGCCAATCGTCGTACTAATATCCCGCCAAACGTCGGAATAAAAATCCGCCAATTCGCAAGGAAAACAATGAAACATCGCGCTTACGCTTGCAGACTAAACCTTTTAATAATAGCCATCGCGAAACATAATCTACATGAGAGCAAAATCAAGCAGATTACGCATTATCTTCCAGTAGAAAATCTGGTAAATATTTGTGTATAATACCTTCTTGCGAAAAATTCATTGTATCCATAGATAAAACGAATTTAGGATAATTATCCTTAACCAATCGATAAACACCAAATTCCCGGCTACGAGTCTCTTCGCTAGCCATCAAATAAGAGACTTGATAATACTCAGTTTCACCTTGTCTAGTAGCAATGAAATCGATTTCTTGATTATTAATACGACCAACTTGAACCTGAAAACCACGAGACAAAAGCTCAATATAGACAATATTTTCTAGAATACGTTCAATTGACGCAACGTTTGAGAAGCCTACTGCTTGTCTAAAACCATGATCTGTTATATAGTATTTTTCCTCAACCGTCAATAACTTTTTTCCAACACTGTCATAGCGTGGAACTTTTTTCAGAAGATACGCCGCTTGGCAAAAATTCAAGTAATTCAAAATGGTATCAACTGAAACTTTACGATTTTCGCTAACAAAATATTTACGTAAACTATTAGCCGAAAAACTTTGTCCAATATTATCTAAACAAAAAAGTAAAATGCGATTAAATACGTCAACATCTCGGATCGAATTGTATTCAAGTATATCCTTAACAACAACGGTATTATAAATGTCGTTTAAATATCTAAAACTCGGCTCCTCTTCCCCATTAAAATAATGAAGAGGAGGCATACCACCAATTTTGATATATAGCTGAAATAATTCCTGTATGCTTAAATTCAAACTTTGATACAAATTCACGAATTCGCTAAAAGTAAAAGGAAGCACCTCAAAACTTACGTAACGCCCTGCAAGCAAGGTGGCAAGCTCGCCGGACAATAATTTTGAGTTAGAACCAGTCAAATAAATATCGCAATCATAATCAACTCTAAGCGCATTTATAACACGTTCCCAGTGAGAAACTAATTGAATTTCATCAAAGAAAAAATATATTTTACCTTCGATTTGTTGACTACGTTCCGTAATTAATCTCTGCAGATCAAAATCATTTTTCACAGATAAGTATTGAGCTGATTCTAAATTGATATAAATAATACGACTTTGAGGAACGTCTACAAGCAATTCAGATTGAATCATTTTTAACAAAGTGGACTTTCCCACTCGTCTCATACCTGTAATCACCTTCACAATAGGCTTGTCAATAAAAGGTTTGATCTTATTAAGATATTTTTTACGTAATATATATGACATATCCTCACACCTTTCGATTACAGCTTTGCTTACAATTTCGATTATAGTCGATAAATTTATTGTTTTTTATAGTTGTTTCTATTATAATCGAAACAAATTAAAAATTCACTTTTGGGCTTTATAATTAAAAAAAAAAATAAAACATCTTTATTCAAACGTCTGCAATTCGTATGCTTTTAATACACATCCCGTGACATCAAGCAAACGTTCTAAACGTGAGATTTAGGAAACTTACGAGTATAGCTACACTTTTTTCAAGTGCACACTATGGATATTGGGGGCACTTTTTAACGATAGGAAAAGCTATCGTTAAAAAGTTTAATTTTCTAAAACCAAGCTTACCCCATGGCTGCCAATCAGCGTTCAAGCTCCTCAAAACATCATCTATCGGACAACTATCACCTTGAACCGCCTGATCATAGCCTTTAGCCATCAACGCGTTAAACGTTTTCTCATCCATATCATCTTGCGCTGGAAGAGACTTCGGAATAGTAAGCGAAAACGGAATACCCTTATTAAGAATGATTTGACGATAAAACATGTCAATAGCAGTAGCCCTAGGAATTCCAATAGTTTCCAAAATCTGCTCCGCCTGCTGCTTAATATTTTCCTGTATTCTCACATTCACCATCAGTAACGTCTCAACGAACGCAACTCACAGTACTTTTGGATTCTTAATATTCATCAAAATTAATCACTTTATCAAATACATCACAATTAGTTTGCGCGTGCAACACAACTACAAGCTTGTTATTCCTCGTTTTAGCACATCTAATAGCTCGCACAATTATTTCACGTTCACTACAACCATCAGCATCAGTTACACTTTTGAACGTCTCATCCAACATAACAACAGTTCGCTGCTGAGAACCAATACACTTTGTGAGCGACGTGAAATCTGGAGCAACAATAGCACCGTTATCATCAAATAAGTAATCTTCAATCAGCATACAATTCTGAGTATTGTTATGATCAAACCAATCTCGCAACAATACTGATTTACCAGCACCACTAGCGCCAATAATAGCAACTGAAGAAATATCACTATCAGCAATAGTTTTACTAAGATTCTGGTATGCTAATTCATTCCTCTTATACGCTTGCTGCTTACGCTCATAATTTTCCAAACTGAAAACTCGCTGAGCAGTCTGGGTTAAAACTCCTGAATCTTGCAAAGTTTCAATCACATTTTCCAAGCTTGACGACAGCATTACCACAAAATACAACACAGCACTAGCAGAAGCAAAATTCATTGATGATACTGTAAGCATATAAAGTATTGAAAATTCCAACACTAAAGAAAGACTTTGCATCATGCAATTTCTCACTGTGTAAATATTGATAAAACGACGCATACGCTGCCAATACTTATTTTCTGACGAAGCATAATGATACTTGCGCGAACTATCAAAAATAGCACCTTGCGGTAAGCTTCGCGTTGATAATAACGACGATAATGCTCCTAAGAACTTATCGCGATATTGTGCTTGTTTATCCGCAGCCGTATTAAGTAATCGAGAACCGGCATACCATATGAGACAAGATAACGGCACCATAATAATCATTATGTATACGTACTGCGGTACTGCAGCAATTGTCATAGCAAGAACTATTACTGTTTGAACAATAATAAAAATAACGTGTGCAATAGCACTAGGAATACTCATCTGTAAGTCAGAAAAATCATCCCCAAGTCTACCTAAAACATCACCTTTATTATCAATATTTGAATACTTATGCAAACGCATAATCAAACGATTATGCAGTTTTGTAAGTCTCACAATTGGCACAGCATATACAGGAAAATTAAGAGCAATAATACCAACTACAATAAGCAAGCTTGCAAACAATGCAGAAGACTGAAGCATATTTAAGTTGGTGTTCGTAGCAATATTCTCTACAAACATTAACTCAGCAAGAACTATGAGTACTGTTGCTATCGGCAAACAAATAATACTAGCGGAGAATAATTCGCGCACAGTTCTAATGAACTTACCACGTGATTCTGCACCTGTAGGAATTTTCGATTCCACACAATCCGCTTGCATAGTTTTATCACTACAAGTATTCTGCAAATGATTTTCTTCAACCACACTATGCGTGACTTGCTTAGAGTTGTTACCATAAAACACGCAAGGAATATACTCTGGATTACGTGCAAATAAAACAATATGATGAACTTGAGAACTTAGCATAGCTTGTGAAACTGTTTCTCGAAGCTCTGGATTTAACACAGAAAACACGTCATCAAGCACCAAATATTCCACGTCTTGAGCAAACGCCATAGCCAGCACCACGCGTTGACACTCACCAACAGATAACGTTTCAGGATTATGCAAAAACCTATCCGCAACCTCACGTGACACATTAAATAAACGCAAGAAGTTTTCGTACTTCCGACGAGTATCATCGCTCGCAATATCAAACCAAGCTTCAATAAGCCCCTGCGACATAATAGGATTACAAGGCACCAATATTTTACTACTGCTAACAATGGAATCATACGCATTCAACGACGATCCAGCTTCTTTAGACAAAAGAGCGAACTTATTATCAAACACAACAGAATCAGAAATATTAGTAGCATCCGCGAGAGTATTATTCATAGCATTTTGCTCTAATTGCACTAAATCCTTGTCCATTGGAAGAGCAAGCCGAATCACGCGATAATTCACAATATTATTCTGCATGGCGCCATACAAATATTTAATCGCAAAAAGAATTCCAACATTAAACAACGCATTTGGAAAAATAGTTACATGAACAAGAACAACACCAGCAAGCAGTAATGTCAACCCACCTTGCTCAACAATATTACTCAATAATTGAGGAAATATGCGCTTATACAACACTCTTTCTTCTGCTTTACGCGCATCTTCAATCGCCGTAATACCAACATTATAACGATACACTCTTGAAGCGTGAGGAAGTTTATCAATAATTTTACTGAGAAGATTACGACGTTTACCTTCTAAATCCACATAGTTCTTCCACAATACGCCAATCCAACGTATAAGGAACAAATTACCAACGCATAATAGAACTAATAGTAAAACCGCTACAATACTATTCTCGTGATATTGAACAACACAGATAGCAAAAAGAATAATAAACTGCAATATTGATAACACAAAATCAACACCATAAGCTATCTGACTTATCTGATTTGGATATGTTAATGCCGAAGACTGCAATGTTTCATCATCATTATTCTGAACAGATAAACGCACAAAACGATGGAAAGTAAGCTGACGAAACAAAGCGATAAGAAGCATTTCACAACGATCTTTAGCAATAAAACCAAATGCTTGTAAGAAGAAAGATAACGCCAACTTAAACGCAACAAACACTTCAAGCAGCGTCGAAGCAGAATGCAACGATCCCATCGTATAAATAAGCAGCAACATTCCAGCAAGCTGTATCAAACCAGTAATAAAAACTGATAACACCTGCGGCATAAGAACTATAAAATATACTAAAGCACCTTTTGTACGTTGATGATTCGCAACGAACGAATCATAACGAGATACAACCCTATTTAACATATATCTCCAACATACATATTCATTCCAAACCCTCTAATCTACAAGTTTCATTAACTAATTCATCATCAGGGAAACGCTTCAAATCAAGTGCAAAATATCACTATTTCTTCTTATAACCTACAGCAACATTACCTGCTTTATTAAGCCCTGGTACTTTAAGAACATCAGAGCCTGGCTTGTCTTTTAAATCAAATTTCCCAACTAAAAATAAAGATTTAAGTCCTGGACCAGGTAAATTGAACGATGAGTCAACTAACTTAATACGCTTATCTCCAAGAGTGACTTTAGACAAATCATAGTGAGAATCAAGAATATCGCGCGACACAAAGAGATACAACTCATCCTTATTCATATAGTTTTCTGGTATACGAAACTCTTCCCGAGACACCGCCACCGTTTCCCAATGATACGACGCAAGCTCCGCCTTCTCTTCATCGTCAGCACATCCCGCAAGAGAAAAGAGAGTACCTATCAGCAGAAGTACAACAAGACAACTTTGAAAAATGGTTTTACCAAAAATAGTTTTACTTCTCATAACACTACTAGCCTCCTTTTCGCTAACACGACTCTGTATCAAATGATCATAAAACAGATTATTAAGCAAACAAGATCTACAATTCACTCTGATTACTGTAATAGTCTTAATAAATATATTATTTTTTTTATTAATTTGTCTAGATTATCAACGCTAATCTCTTCGTTCACTATCAAACTATACTTTTCATAAACAGCAAGGTTTACGAAACAGAAGAACCAGAAGGATCAATATCATCATGCTCGTTTAATGCTTCCAACAATATTCCCTCATAAACGAAGCAATTACCTGCAAATCTTCACCTTCATAATATTCAACAAACAACTTCTTAAACTCAGGAACCCTATTTTCTTGAATAACCAACAAGCCATTACCATGAGGAATCAAATAATGCAGGGAACTTTTTTACAATTTTTACACTGATTTGTTCCCCAAAACACAAGCAACTAGCGCACACAACTATGGATTCTACTATCTGGCGATCTTCCTACACTCTTCGATTCTAGCATCCAACCAATCTGCCTTACTACCACTCTGCCCTACTGCTCTTTGCAATTAGCTCAGTGCTATATTCATACGTGTAGGTGTTCTGCATATAAGCATCGCTCGGCGACCAGCTTCCATCTGAAGATTTTGAAGCCTTAAACAGAATATAAAAACCACATTTTCCATCCTGAGAGTCCCTGTTATACTGCAGATAAGTAATGTCCGAACGGCTTTCATTCAAAACAAAGTACATATCTCCCTTGGCAGTATAGTTCTCCTTGAACGTAAATCCTTGCGCCGCAAAATACTTATCAAATATCTTAAGCGCTGCATTTCTTTCCTTCTTTGATTCTAAATCACGCGCAGCGGCATCATGCAAATCGGAATTTTTCTCTGTCTCTTCAACCTTTAATCTTGTATCTTTTAATCTTGTATCTTTCCTGTTATTACGATTAATTCTGCTATACCACTCAGATTCACTTATTTTTGGATCAGTATCACTTGAATCTTTCATTGGTCGAAGATACTTAAGGAAAAATGGGCCTTCAGACTTATAAAGATAATACTCAAAAGGAGCATACATATCATCCACATGCTCTGTGTATGTACCATTATCATTTTGTTTCACAGAATATCTGCCAACAATAAACAAAACGTCAAAAAATCCAAGACCTAAGATAATCAATACACAAAGCAGAACATGTAGACAACGAAGTACAATTCTTATACCTATCTTCCGTACAAGCGAAATAAGATAGAGATTATAGAAGACACATACAAGAGCAATCGTAATCATCCAAACAACTGGCATTGCCGCGCATATAACATACGCCCAAGTCTGCAAAAGCCACTGATTTGGAAGATGTACCGCAGTTATTCCAAAGAATGCAGTTAGAATACCACTTAACACAAAAAAGCAACAAAGAATCAGCGAGATTCTACCCTTCCACCGTTGCTTGCCATAGCTAAGAAAAGATTTGTTACAATCTACATTTTCACTACGAAAACGACTGTGTAGATTGCGCTGCCAAATAACACAAATAACCCAAATAAGAGACACAACAACAAGAAGCAGAATTGCAAAACAATAAGTGATCCATCCAAAAAGCTGTAGCTTATTGGATGCCATAAAAACAGTTCCAATAATCATTAAGATGGAAAAGATTTCCGCACTCAGCTGTAAAACCTTATACTTGGATGATCCCTTATTTGCACTGTGAAGGTTTTCACATATTTGCTCATGTGATTCACAATATAGAGGATTTTTCTCATCTGTAGGAGTATGTTCCTGCTTTTCTTTCTCTTTCATCGATGAATCTGACATTTTTCTATCCCTATATTCTGTTCCTATATTGCGCTTACGATTTACAATTGTTCTAATTATTCCAGTCGCTTAGTCTGTTCTCTTCTAGCGTAAATAATAGCGAGTATTTGAACTTCTTTTCTACTCTCATCAAAGCATTAAACGTTTTCTCATCCGTATAAGCAAGCATATTCGATACGCAATATTAAATATATTAAAGACGTTACTTATGTACAAACCGATACTTATAACACATCAAATCGTCAAAATTTCTCTGAACTTTATGTCATGCTCATAAAAGCAAACAAAATCTCGCTTATCACACCTACGCTGCCTTAGTGCAAACGGTACAGTATTTACCCAAGCTCCTTAAACCCCGTCTGACAATGACCGCCAGACTTTAATCGGATATGATTATCACAACTTTCCAAGTAAGATAAATTAACGTAAAATGAGTGAAAATAGTCTGTCTATGACAGTAGGCATCCACTTGACTATATAAATTTAAGGAGGTTAGTTATGAAGAAATCTGTATATCAAGCTATACGATTATTCCTTTTTTCATTATTACTCCCTCTTTTAGGACTTATTATCAATTCTCTTAAATCACTCGATTGGGAAATTGTTTATGACTCACCCTTTTTACTCATTGTTATAGCTCATGCACTTGGTTTAACAAAAATTCTTCTTTACTCGATTGTTGTCAATCAAAAAACACTCGAAAACTTAGGAGTTTGTAAAACCATCGCTATCGCGCTTATCGCCCCTGCTATTGATTTATTGATATTACAAGAGTCTCCTCGGCAATTGGGTAGTAGCTGGACTTGCACGTACATTACATTTTTTATTACTCTTGAATGTATCCCAACTATAATTCCAATCATTGTTAAAGAGTTTTTACGAAGAAGAAACAAAAAGCACAAAGCCTAAAATGCACCCACCTAATCAGCCTTTTACATCAACACAACACTCTCGACGCACGTAGAGCCTTTTGCTCAAAGAAGAAGAAAACAGTCTTATAAAATCTTATGCAGCTACTGCGGTTCTTCTCCATGGATGATGCTTTATAACGATAACAATATCTGTAAGCACAACGCCAACGACTACGCTTACCCATACTAAGCTCGGTGTAAGCAGCCAAGCGAGAACACCAAAAATCAGCAGTCGAAGCAGCACAACAATAACCAAGAAAGGCCAACTTTTTGTTAAGCATTTCTGTTGATCAGCCTTCAATGCGCCCATCAGAACCATAACCGCAGCCGCCGCGCAAGAAAATAGCATATTGCCCAAGAACATGACGAGTAGAGTTCGCCATCCAGCAATAGTACCAAGCATCCACCATTGCAGCATCAATGCAAGCAAAAATGTGACAACATCGCATACTGCTTCCATCAGCATATTCGCAACAATTAACGAGGAGAACGTTAGAGACACACCTCTAGAAGTGTCTGTTTTACCTGCGCTCGCATGCTGTAATGCAATCATGTTTCTCGCCTCGGAGCGCTTTACGCGCTCTTCTTCAAGCATTTGAACGCCAAGCTCAACCGATTTCTTTGAAGCTTCCTGTAATTGCGCATCTGTCATACCTGGCTGCCAAGGCTTTTCAAAAACAAACAGCAACACACTAGTAATCGCTGCGCCAATAATAATGCTTAGCAGCGTAGTATTGGAAACAAGCAATAAAGCAATACCGGAAGTCACCAGCAGCCTGAGTACGAAATCGATGATTCCGATAAGCAAATCGCCAGACCTGTCATCTGGTCTGCGATGCCTATCCCACTGCAGATACGCTGTGCTTAGCAGCGAAAACACCACAACACTCAGTGCGAGTATTGCCACAGTTTCCCAACCTAGTACGCGGTGCCCTATGAACTTTTGTACAAGTAACGCAATAATAAGCGTGCAAATGCCAGCAACAGTTTCTGTAATCACATGACCCCAAAAAGCATGCTTGAAAAGCACTGGTCTTACATTCGTCTCACTCATCATCTTCTCCTAGAAAAAGCAATTACGGAATATCGTGCTATGATTGCACAGCTTCGATTGCACAAAATGTCTAAAAATTGTCCTAAGTCACGATTGAGTGGTCAGTATAGATAAAATTTAATATTTTTCCTATATATTAATCCAATACCTTCTTGTCGTAACATTTCCTCTTGATAAGCTATTTTTCACTTTGTTTTCTAAAATTCCACCATTATTTTCTATAACTCGTATGGATCCAATATTGTCATCATCACACGTAATCAGAATTTTATGTAGATTCAAAGTCTCTTTACAATATGTAAGTGCCATAGAAAGCATTTTTGTTCCATAGCCCTTCATACATTCAGACTGTCTAATCTCGTACCCTATGTGACCACCATAGTTAATTAAAAAAGAATTTAATTCATGCCTAATATTAATTTCACCAATAAATTTTTCATTATCTATCAGCCAAAATGTAGTAGCTTTAACATAATTTTCAGGCAAATTTATACCATGTTCAATATTATAAGAACTCTCTATAATTGTCTCAGGGTGTATAAAACGTCTTTCTGCATTCGACCTAAAAATTTCGTCTTCTTCATTTGCTTCTATATAACCTTGGATATATTTACTATCTGGTCTAATTAATTTCATAAGTTCCTCTTATTCTTAATATGCAATTCTAATAAGAATACAATTCTATTAAAATTAGAATCCATAATAGTCTGTTTAGCTTTAATAGTATTACTATTAAAAAAAAACCATACATACAAACTTTATTAAAGAAAAATTTTTTATTTTTCAAGTGCACACTATGGATATCGGGTGCACTTTTTAACGATAGGAAAAGGCTATCGTTAAAAGGCTTAAAATTGGCTTAATAGCTTGAGTTTGAATCCGAAGATACAACAACGGAAAGCTATAATCTGAATAGTGATTAAACTTTTGCTTTCATTCGCTTGCATATGCTTGCAAGAATTTTGTAAAATAAGGTCAGAAAGGAAGCCAACACAATGACAAACACGAACGCTGTATATGCAAGAATCGATACAAATCTTAAAGAAAACGCCGAAAACATATTGAACCAACTTGGAATAACACCATCTTCAGCAATCCAAATGCTTTACAGCCAAATCGTTTTACAAAAAGGCATGCCATTTGAACTCCGCTTGCCAGTTAATACGCCTACTGCTTTAGGCAGCTTAACAAGAGATGAGTTGGATAAAGAATTACAAAAAGGCATCGACTCTATTTCAACTGGCAAACAATATAGTGCAGATGAAGTAGACCAATTCTTCGCTAAGAAATACGGCGTATGAGCACAACCTATAGCGTCATTTATTCTCCGCAAGCGTTCCTTGATCTCAGCGAATTATACGAGTATATTCGCTTCACATTACAAGTTCCAAAAACGGCGGAAAAACAAGTCAACCGCATTAAGCATGCTATACGTTCTCTTGAGACTATGCCTATGCGATATACGCTTATTAATTGGGAACCTTGGTGTTCTAAAGGAATACGCAGAGTTCCAGTCGACAACTACACTGTTTTCTACCAAGTAGACGAAAACCAAATGACTGTAACAGTTATTCGCATATTCTACTCAGGCAGAAATATAGAAAGTATTGTTAACGACACAAACAACTAATGCGCGTTTGTATTAGAAAAGTAACGAACGAAGTAGCGTAATTTCGAACGTTATAAAACACACTCACCTAATCAGCCTTTGACATCAATACTATAGTCTCAACGTGGATTTAGAGAACTCCTAGTATGGCTACACTCTTTTCAAGTGCACACTATGTATAGTGGGTGCACTTTTTAACGATAGAAAAATATTGCAAAAAGGTTTAAGACCTGCTTAATAACACGTTTACATTACAATTGTTCCAGTTGCCTAGCCTAGTAACTTCTAACGTAAATAACCGCGAGTATTTGAATTTCTTTTCTATTCTCATCAACCAAAAAGTAAATGTAATAATTTTTTACGCGTATTTTTCTAAAACCAAGATTACCCCACGGTTGCCAATCATCGTTCAAGCTCTTAAAAAACATCATCTATCGGATAACTATCACTTTGAGCTGCCTGATCATAGCCTTTGACATCAACGCGTTAAACGTTTTCTCACAACATGAAACAATATATGACTTACAACAAATATATTTTTTCTTTATCAACACATATTTGCGAAGTACGATTGTAAATTTGAGTTATATCCTCCATTTTTTCAACAAACACTTTTGTTTCCGGATCACGCAAAACAGCAAACTCCTTTACTGCTTTTGCTCCCATTGCATTAGCATTTTCATGTAATCCGTTTCCTTTATCTTGTAAAAACTCATCAACAGAACCATCTTTAACTAAAGGAATACCACCAATTAGCTTACCAACAGCAGTACCAGCAGTACCTATAGCTTTCACAACGTTGACTTCCACTTCCGAATTACCAAGTTTTTCTAAATATAAAGAGCTTTTTTCAAATTTCTCACAGTAGTCATCAGACAATTTCTTTATCTCATTTTCTGCATTACTAATGTACTCTTCCGAAAAATTACCACTTAACATTATTTCCATCAAAGATGATAGAGAGAAAATATACAACGACAATCTGTAATACTTAAACTTTTTCCCTAAATCAGACAACGTCGAATTTACGTTACTTTTAGACACAATAAACTTCTTTAACAGAAGAATATCAGTAATCTTTTTCTGATAAGCAATAATGTTCTTTCTAGCACGATTCTTAATATCGATAACAAGCTTATGATTATTCGTAACAGAAATTTCATTATCCCAACTGCACTTATAAGTAGAAGCAATCCCCATCAATGACTCAACATCTGCCTCAATCTGTGACTCATTCTCAACTTCCATAAAGGTAAGTATCTTTTCCTGCGTCTCTTTAATCTTTTTCATATCTTTTTCAATAGAATAAATAGCCACAGCCATCATTAAAAGAGCAGGATTAAACGGAAGTGCTGTTTTCATAGAACCTTGCAAAGACTCCATCTTTGAAATCTGCATCATTCTAGAACCACCGTCAGCTTTTCTTAAAGATCCCCATAGATTCCCATTTTTTGCGTATTTTAGAGTATCACCTGCAGCTTTATTAGCAATCTTATAAAGACCATCCGTAGGAATTGTTATTGTTTGAGTAACCGTATTACATGCAGGAATTAATGACGATAAACCAGATCCAAAATTCAATAATTCAGATACGGGAACACTTAATACTTTATTGTTGTTCTTAGTAAAATCTTTAACATCCACAAGAAGTTTTTCAGTAAAATCTACTAACGCATTTTCACTGTTACTTGCCGAAAGCTCACTACTGTTACCCATAAGAACAATACTATCTGAAATAGTATCTGAAAGAAAATTATACTTCTATTTTTTCTTACTCTCTTGAATACTATGAAACTTTGCAAACAATATTATCGAAATTAAATCCAATGGAAAGCAAACTTGACATTTACTTTCGAAACGATTATCTTATATGTAAAGCTAGCTTTCCATTAGAAAGGAGAATGTAATGTGAAAAATAGACTTGAACAAATTAGAAAAGAAAAAGGCATAACCCAGGAAGAACTTGCTGACGCACTCGAAGTATCAAGACAAACAGTCGGTTCTTTGGAAAATGGGAGATATAACCCGTCAATCATATTGGCATACAAAATTGCTAAGTACTTTAATTTAACAATCGAAGAAATATTTATTTACGAGGAGGATAAAAAATGAAAAAACAAAAAACCCAGAATTTTTGGTACATAGGTTATGTAATAGGTATTTGCGGATTAATTCTTGCACTGACTCTTAAACTGAATGAATCCGTCGAAATTGTATTGTCAGTTGTTTTTGTTGTGATTATCTCACTTTCACACGTAAAAATCATGCACTATAAGATGATGAAAAAAGACCACACCTACAAAATAAATATGAACGATGAAAGAAACGAGAAAATCAAAGATAAAGTAAATGCAACAATGGCATTCATACTAATGCACCTAATGGGAATAATTGCCATAATTGCATTTATCACAAAAGCATATTTACCAGCTGCTCTTTTAGCTATTTCAGTCGCCTTTTCTCCATTAATCATGTTTTTTATCAACAAATATTATGAGAAAAAATATTAAAACCAGACCCACCCACCCATTTACTACTTATTACGAAGAAAACCAACTTTCATAAATTACTTATCTCTAATACGGAACTTTTTTATGATTATTGTGACGGTTTGTTCCCCAAAACATAAACAACTAAATTAATAATTACTCGACAGCAAAATAGCAAAATCACATCTAGAATCTCGAGGAGTAATCTTAAATCCACCACATACTAAACCTTTTAACATTTAGTCATTACAACCGCATTTTTAACCAAAGCCAATCATCGTACTAATATCTCGCCAAACGTCGGAATAAAAGTTCGATAGCGCGCTAACTATTGTAATCTTGATAATATTATGATACTTTTTTGATAAAAGGATGTTGATACTATGATCAATATTCGCCCAGTTTCCGATTTAAGAAATAAATTCCCAGAAGTAGAAGAAACAGTTATAAATTCAAATACACCAGTATTCCTTACAAAAAACGGTTATGGAACTATGGTTCTCATGAGCATCAAACAATACTCTGCTCTCACTGACGACGTTGAAAGAAAACTCGACGAAGCAGATACTTTTGCCGCAAACACTTCTACGCGTCTTTCTAAAGACGACGTCTTTGATAGCGTAAGGAGAAGGATTAATTAACACGAGAACACCCCTACTACAGGATTAGTGTACGCAACTTTTCTGTTTTTTACGTTGTCATCGACGACACTATGGAAGTGCGAAGACTTCTATACTCAAAACGAAATATTGACGCACTACTGGAATAACTATTCCTAATAACAATCATTATTATGCTAACGATTATTAAAAAAGCTATCGTTAAAGGTTTAAAATTGACTTTATAGCCTGATTTCAGGCATGGTATCCATTCTACTAACACCATGCCCATGCAATATTAGATTGTTGGCTGGAAGCCGTGGTGTTCTAAAGGAATACGCAGTGTTCCCATAGATAGCTACACAGCTTTTTACCTCGTAGATGAAGATAAATGTAGTGTGACGGTTGTTCGTATCTTTTATACAGGCAGAAACATCGAAAATATTATCAACAACAAATAATGGAAATTTGACAATATGTGACATATCTTTCTAAAAGCCCAATGTAACGTTTTATATAGTCAAAATCATGACTTGGTGCCAATGAACTTTTTTACGCATAGGTCAAATAATTTCAATAGACTAGCTAGATGCAAAGAATATGCATTTTTATATGTGTGCAAAAATCGAATTTCATTTCTTATGATTAACTGTCATGTAAAACACTAAAAGCATGTACAACACACGGAAAATAAAAATCAGAAGAATGCGGAAATCAAAACTGAAAACCACATTCTTCTGACCAATTCCCAACCAACTACTGGTTCTTACTTATCATGCAACTTACCAACTTGCGTAAATTCCTTATCACCAACACACATCTTCTTATCAGTGAACTTTACTCGCATCATTCTGCTAATAATATACTCATCCGTTATCAGCACAAAAAATTGCTTTTCTTTTTTATTCACCAAGTAATACTGTTCACTGCCAATACTCTCTACCGCTTTACCGAATGCAAACGTATCAAACAAAGGAATATCACCGAACAAAGTAGTAATACACCCGATAAAATTATCCATAAACTTTTCAGACGAATTTGGAATAAACTTCGTCACCGTGAGCATAATAATTTCAGCGTCTGCATATTCATCGCGAATAATTTGTTCCTTCATCTTGATTTTCTTACGAACACCTAATTTTGCATTAAGACCATACTTCTCTAAATCAATAGGCTTCTTAATGATTGACAAATCAATAGCATTGTCTTTATCCAACAAATGATCGACAGTAACACCCAGCGCATCCGCAATCACCTTCAAATTTGCAACATCCGGCAGACCGCGACCACCTTCCCACTTCGCTACCGCAGCACGCGAAACCATAATCATTTCAGCAAGTTCTTCCTGAGTTAAACCCGCTTCCACGCGCGCATTTCTGATTTTTTCTCCTAACAACATCGTATAACTCCTTTCATTGGCTATTAGTTTTCGTTCTTAACGATTATTTGTTTTGCTCGTAATGCAATTAATAATCGCACTGCGTAATTACATGCTAACGAGCAACATATGAATAGAAAAGGAACGAGCGAGAACACAAGTGCTACGAATCGTAACATGGCATTTTCTTAGCACACGCGCACATAATTATGTGAAAATAGCTGTTTCAAAAGAAATTTATACAAAACTAACAGAGAACGTACAAAATCCAAGGTGCACGAGCCATACAACACAACGCGCCGAAGACCGATATCCACCTCATTACTCTGCTCTCATTCATGCAAATCCCCAACAACGAACGTACGGAATAAGGCAACAGAAACATAAGTTTGTTGTCAAGTGCATGTTGGGATATATAACACAGAAAGCAACAGTTTCAGAGTTCAGAAGGAAAAGTTTCATTGAATACAAGAGTTAAGAAACTAGAACTAACATTTTGTCGTGTATATATTAGTGAGAAGCATTTGAAATACTTTCTTAGCTTCTTAGTGAATTTTCCCTATTTATTGATAGCAAAACATAGGGAAATTAGGCAAGAAAAAAGACGATAGATTTTTTCTTTTTTCTATCGTCTTACACATTTAGTATTCAATTTTTCAGTTCAACAAACTAGAATTGACTTATTCGAAAATTTTAATAAATCTCTTTTGCGTCTTATCACATACATATCCTATATTTTCATAGAATTTATGTGCTTCTGTTCTTGCTTCTGCTGAGTTTAACCTGATAAACTTAAGTAATTTTTGTCGAGAATCCATTTCTAAATGATTCATCAATTTTTTTCCAATGCCTCTTCCTTGAAACTCTGGTAAGACAGCTAATCCTAGAATATTTAATCCACAATCTGAATAAAGACTCTCATACATTTCAGCATGTACAAATCCAACAACTTTATGTAAATCCTCATCCTCATAAACATAAATCACATGATGCTTTTTATCAGCTGATAGTTTTGTGATTTGATTCTCTACTAACTCTGTAGAAACAGTATATCTTAAAGAAATATCACATATTTCTCGTATAGATTGAGCATCTTCTTTTTTTATTTTTCTAATCATTTCATTACCTCCGCAACTTCAAATTTATCTAGCTCTATTATTTCAGATATACCCTCGACCATATAGTTATAACAGTAAATCTTACAATCTTGTAATTACCGTATTTCTATTAAGCTTAACCTTGCCTTTTCTCTTTATATATTCTTCAATATCAAACACATTATTATTGTCATAATCTTCTAAGAAATAATGTTTATGTAACGATCTCTTGCCATAATAGCGGGATTCATTAATATCTTTCATCTGAAATTATATGCTCTATTCCACTATGCTCCGATTTAAGATATTCTTTCATAAATGTCGGGTAAGCCTTGAACTTATCAAGCTCATCTATAGGTAACCAATGCATTGTCTCTTTAGCACCTGACTCTGTAGTGCTTTGGCTCGTAAAATCTCTTTTGCCCATGGACTTCATCAAGTAGTAGAGTGTAAGCTCATGGAAGTCTACTCCATCTAAGCCGGAACTACCGATGAATAAGTTCTCGTGTATGACGGCAAGATGATCTACTTCATAATTAAGACCTGTCTCTTCAAATACTTCTCTCTTAACGGCTTCTTCTGAAGTCTCACCCATGTGAACCGCTCCGCCAACTGAGTAGAAATAGTCATCCTCATCATTTCTTGCAAATAGCACACAACCTTCTTCGACTATGATAGCTGCCGCTCTATATCTAAATGCTTTTTTATCGTTAATAAATCCGCAATTATGTTCCATAGTTTACTCCTTTAGAAAATCTGGTAAATATTTGTATATAATCCCTTCTTGCGAAAAATTCATTGTATCCATCGATAAAACATATTTAGGATAATTATCTTTAACCAATCTATAAACACCAAATTCCCTACTACGAGTCTCTTCACCCGCCATCAAATAGGAGACTTGATAATACTCAGTCTCACCTTGCCTAGTAGCAATGAAATCGATTTCTTGATTATTAATACGACCAACTTGAACCTGAAAACCACGAGACAAAAGCTCAATATAGATTCAATTACACTCTCGATTATAGCTTTCGATTATAGTCGATAAATTTATCGTTTCTTACACTTGTTTCTATTATAAACGAAACAAATTAAAAATTCACTTTTTGGTTTTATAATTAAAAAAAAAATAAAACATCTTTATTCAAACGTCTGCGATTCGTATGCTTTTAATACACATCCCATGGCATCAAGCAAACGTTCTCCACATACTCATCATTGTCCAAACTTATTGAAGACACTCTATCGTAAATCGACAATTACCTTATCTATATTCAGATTTCAAGAATGAAACTTTATTCTTTTTCATTGCACACCACTCACCAGTTAGTTTTCCTAAACATTCATATACAAATAGCCAATATTGATCCATTTCACCTTTCTGTTCCAATTCTTTTGCATACTGTTTCAATTGTTTTACCTCTGATTTTAGGTTATTCTTTTTGCAATAAATAAATGCCATCAACATCAATATACAATCTTGAGAACTTTTAATGATTTCAACATCAATACTGTCAATTTTAGAGTTTGAGTCAATTGCATATAACAAAGCAAAAGAGCATGCTTCATAGTTGTTTTTTTGAATATATTTCTCATAGATCATATTTGCATATTTTTGGATTTGATTAGTATCTGCTTCATACTTCTTAAAAATAAATTCGCCTAATATCGGCACTAAATACGGATATAATAATGACAAAGACACAACTGACTTAATTAAATATTCCTGCGCATTTTTGGTCAAGTTAAAATCTTTAAGTGATTTTACTGCGTATAATATTATCGAGTTATTATCAGCATTTTCTGATACCAACTTTATTGTGAAATCTATAAATGCTTGAACTTCTTTATAATCAACATACTCCTTAAATTTTTGAAATGTAGCTATATAATTTTGTATTTTATGAACCCATGTTTCAACAACGCAAATCGGAAGTTCATATATTTCTGTTTTCTTATGATTCATTAATAAATCATATTTTCTTAATTCCCTGTTTAAGTCAATAATAAAATTGTCTACCTCTTCTTTCGTGTTAACATAGCATATGTAATCATCTATATTTCTTATATAAGACATATATTTTTTTGATAAATTTTCATCTATAGCGCATAGAATGATCTCTGACAATATATTAGAAGTATGTGGCCCTATTAAAAGTCCATGTGTTTCTCCATTTTTTACAATCTGTGCAAAATGATCTATTTGGTTGTACCATTCTTTATTGTTCTTTACATTTGCTTTTGCTGCATCTTTTCCAACAAGTGCCCATGGAATTGCATGTGTATATATGCTAGGATAGCACTTTGAAATATCGGCATGAATCATATACCTTTTTCCCAAATAAATGTCAGGCTCAGGAGTTCCATCATCTGTCCAGTTCTTATAATTCATCAAAAATAGTGCTTTTTTATCCTGCATTTTTCTAATATGAATACGGCTAATTATTCTCGGCTGTCCTTTTGTTTTTATTTTAAAATATTCAGTTAATTCAATCCAATGATTCCTCAATGTTTTGCATAACAGTTCATGTCCCATCGGGGTAGGGATACCAATATTTCTCGGAATATTGGTATTTCTCATGCTCTCATAGTTGATGTATCCTCTCCATTCATCTGAAAATGTGTCCTTGCGAATATTTTTACAATAGTCTAAAAACGAATCGCCTGAGAATATAGGAGGTAACTTCTCTGAAAACAGTCCATAAGCAACCAAACTATCATATAATTCATCGGGCTTTATTTCTGATATAAAATCATAATATGTTTTCAATTTTTCGGACCTCCAATTCTCCACTCATCGGCTTTAATCCACTTCCCAATGTCCATTTTTTCCCTTCCCCACATATTTAATGTTGGAAATAGATTTTATATATCTTGTAATTGTTTTCTCGCTAACACCCAACGTTTCAGCCATATATTTACGACTTACACGATGATCTTTCTTTATCATACTTACAATCAAATTCCTAATTGCTTCAGGAGACATTCGAAAGACATCTTGCGAGACATGTCGAGAGACATTCCCTCCACCAACCTTTTGCGTTGCTATCTTCTTTAGAGGAATAATCGTTCTGAATATATCTCCTTCTTCAAACACCGGATTTTGTCCTGAATAAAACTGTGTGTACTTGTAGGTGTTTCTCATTCCTGAGCCAAGTTCATCCGCAAGCCCTATTTCTCTGAAAACTTTAGATATAGCCGGATTCTTAGGAAATGGCTCAAACTTTTGTAAATCTAAAGCTCCCATTCCATGAGCCAAGTTACTGTTTTCAACCGTAATCTTCTCATCATCAATAATCATTTTTGCAGGGAAGCCACTTGAATAATCTCTGTGTGCTAATGTGTTTGATACAATTTCTCTAAGTATCCTATCTCTTGCATTGACATTTACAATTCCGTCTAAGACAAATAAATCGTTCAAATGTTTCTGTCCAAATTCTATAAGTCTTTCATAGCTATCAATCAGATTCGTAATGACAACATCTCTATCGTCATATCTATCCTTATTTTCAACTCTGAATATCGCATCTGTTTTGTGCTGCGGAAGAACTGACATAATAGAGTTGTCTTTTCCAAATAACAAAATAGCAGCTAATGTAATTCCTTCACGCTTTGTTTCCGGATCTGTCAAAATCAAATTGGCAGTTCGTAAAAGCTCTTCATTACTCATATTTTCCCAAACATGATTTTTATTTCGGAAGACAGCCATACTCTTGGCTTTAGCAATAACAGAAGCATCAAGAAAATCAATATCAAGATTCGGATATACTTTATTTACAAAATAGCTGCCCTGTTTTCTTGCATATAGCTTATATACAAGTTCTGAATGATCAGTGATATTGATGTCTCCTTCATAGGACCTATCCCAAATTCTTCCATTATGTCTGCATACCTGATAACCTTCCGGTACTCTGATATAAATTACTTTTTTCGCATCAATATCAAAGACTTTCGGTATTAAATAAAGCGGCGGATACATTTTTTGCGGATTATTGATTACCGTAGTAAATTCTTTAATCACTTTATCTACTTTATCTTCACTAACACCAACAATCTCTCTTTTGTCATTTACACCAAGTAAAACATGTCCTCCATTTCTATTATTGAAAGAGCATATTGTATCAAAGACATCTTTAGTTAAAGCATTCTTGGATTCTTTAAATTCGACATCTATTTTTTCGCCATTTTGAATGAGGTGATTTATCTCTTTAGAATTCATGTCTACCCTCCCATATTCACTAAAAATCGTCTGTATACATCTTAAAATACTTCAACGCATCCAAAATAGCTTCTTACTTTTCAATTGGACACTGTGGTCTTTTCTGTTTCTTACTTTTAGACATATTATAATGTTCCTTAACATCTAAACCATATTTTCTCTTCACTTGCGAATATGAAGTGTTGACATCTTAAACCCATACTTTTTCAAAAAATAAGTTTTAATTTATTCATAAGTTGCTTTACTATCCGCACAGGTAATATCCATCTCGTCAAGTGGAAGCTTAATACTAATATGTCATTTTGAGCCTAGTTTGGAAAGCAACACGATTGCCTCAACGTGGGTTGAGAGAACGGGTAGTATAGCTACACTTTTTTGAGTGCACACTATGAATAGTGGGTGCACTTTTTAACGATAGGAAAGGCTATCGTTAAAAGACTTAAGATTGGCTTAATAACAACGTTTACATTACAATTGTTCCAGTTGTTTAGTCTGGCCTCTTCTCACGTAGATAACCGCGAGTATTTGAACTTCTTTTCTACTATCATCAACACAAAAATAAACGTAATAATTTTTTACGCGTATTCTTCTAAAACCAAGCTCACCCCACGGCTGCTCATCTATACACTTCACACGATAAGGCATCGTCTGCAAAGACATCATTTCCGCTTTTAGTAGCTCGAGTACTCTTTTAGCTACCGTCGGTTCTTTTAACTCCGTGGCAATATATTCTCGGATAAGTGCAAGATGCTCTTTCGCCTGACGAGTAACTTTTACCTTATACTCATCCATTAAAGACCTCGTTCAAGCTCTTCAAAAACATCATCTATCGGATAACTATCGCCACAAACCGCCTGATCATAACCTTTAACCATCAACGCGTTAAACGTTTTCTCGTCCATATCATCTTGTGCCGGAAGTGACTTTGGAATAGTAAGCGAAAACGGAATACCCTTATTAAGAATGATTTGACGATAAAACATGTCAATAGCAGTAGCCCTAGGAATTCCAATAGTTTCCAGAATCTGCTCCGCCTGCTGCTTAATATTTTCTTGTATTCTCACATTCACATTCGCTGTTTTAGTAACTGCCATATCAATCAACCTCCATACACTCATCATAAAATACTGTATCGCATATTGCAACACATTTGCACGAATGGGATTTTTTGACTGTCATACACGATTTTTATGTTCGCATTACTGCATCAGATAGCACGATCAAGCGCCGTGATGGTGGGAAGCCCCGCTTATTTTCTCGTTTGAGTTTGAACATAAAAATAGCAGATAAAGGGAAGGAAATGAATTTACACCACTTTTAGGACTTGACCTATGAAATAATTAATAGTTCCATTTTCAATCAATATATAAAGACCGAGTCCAATAAACACGACAGGTACAATTACTTTTTCGTACTTTTCCACAGTCTCTCCGATAGCAGAAATTGAGGCGAGATTTTGAGATAATTTGCATAGAATCAAAATCCCTAAGGCAAATATTACTAAACTTATACTAATCTCAATCAAACTCTTTCCTGTAAAATAGGGGATATAAATTCCTAAATTATCTCCACCCATTGCCACTGTTAAACTTGTAAATGCTAAGATTTTTGATCCATCTCCGGTAATTTTCCCCTCGATATCTTCTTCATCAATATCTTCATCCACAAAAATTGCTCTTATACCAAGACCTAGCGGAATTAGACCAAGGAGTCCGATAATCCAATCTTGTGGAATAAAATTTAAAAAGTAAGCGGCAATAAGACTAGCCAGTACAAGCAGTCCTGTACCTAAATACTGCCCTACATAAATTGATTTCAAACCTTTCTTTCCTTGACTAGCGAATAAAATAGTCAAAACAACTAAGTAGTCAATGGATGTAGAAACAAAAACTAATAAAGCGGATACTATTGTTTCCATTATTTCTCCTTTCAAAATGTTAAATTTTTTAGACAGGGGGGTACAAAGTGGGTGCACTTTTTAACGTTAACATCCTGTGCACCCGACCCTAGAGCGTTGACATCTTCCCTCATACAGCCAAACTGCGCTCTTAGAAGATTATGACAAGAAGAATGTGTTTGATATTGAAGAATATATAAAGAGAAAAGGCAAAGTTAAGCTTAATAGAAATACTGTAATTACAAGATTAAACGAGTAAACACTAGGTATGTCTTATCGACATGTTCGTATGCAGAAACATATCCATGAACCTTTTAACAATTATCTCTGCCTATCGTTAAAAGGTCTCAAGCAAATAAACTTAGAGTTCTCACACTCCTAGATATTTAATATATATTTGACACGGATTCCACTCATCCCATAAAGTTGGAAAACATTCCAATTCTTTATATCCCATCGCGATATAAAAATGATTTGTAATATCATATTCTTTGTAGTGTCCCATCTGAACAGTTTTTACCTGTGAGTATGTGTAACCCATCTTCCTTGCCATAGCTTCGTATGCTTTGTTAAGTACCGAGCCAACTCCCATTCTATGGAATTTCTTTTTTATACCCATCACAAAAATCTCTGCACAATCCTTGCTGGTTGCGTTTAACACAATAAACCCAACAAGTTTATCATTAATATAACAAGCAAGAAAAGGCTTTTCCTGTGAATCTTGAATATATTCTTCTGTACTTTCTGGCATTCCAAACCATTCTTGAAGATCATACAATACTTCTCTAGATACAGATTCCTTTTCTAGTTTATTCTCAATTTCTTTTACTTTTATATTCAATCCAGTCCTCCACAAACTCTAATTTATTCTTGTCATCAATACTAGAGCCTCCGCCGTCGAATCTTTCCAATCGAAGCTTCCTATTCGGTCGCTTCTCTTGGAGATTCTTGACATGAGACCTACCTCTGCTTCGCATCGATTAGCTTTGCTAATCGCGCGATAGCAGGGTTAGAGTTTCAACGTTGATTGACATTCCCCACTTCACAGGGTGGGTGCAAAGTGTGTGCACTTTTTAACGTTAACATCCTGTGCACTCGACCCCATAGCGTCGATATCTTCCCTCAAACAGCAAAATCACACTCAAAAACCACAAGAACCCAGCTTAAAGCCGCCACGCATTAAACCTTTTAACGATAGACCTCGCTAAGCCTTGCTACACAAAGGCAAATTTGCACCCACCTAATCAGCCTTTGACATCAATACGACAGTCTCGACGTGGATTGAGAGAACTCCTAGTATAGCTACACTTTTTTGAGTGCACACTATGGATATTGGGTGCACTTTTTAACGATAGAAAAAGCTATCGTTAAAAGGTTTAAGATTGGCTTAATAGCTTGATTTCTGAGCATAAAAACAAAAAACAGCCTAGAGAGGACCCCCCCCCCTAGGCTGACTTTTGTAACATTTCAAACGCTCACATTCTTTTGACTTTTACGATGCCCTTTCAACATCCACACTAATCTCTGATTTAAAAGTTACGCTGAACCTGTCCTCGTAAACTTTTATTTTCCTGATGTACTTTCTTACCAGCTTCTCGTCATACTCACTAATATCGTGACGCTCACTTTTCAGAAAATCTTCCATTTCTCTGATTCGTCTTTTAGCATCTTCTTGACCTGCTTTTTCTATAAGAAGCTGCTGTTTCTTAACTTTAAGTTCATCAATCTCATCAGCAGTTTTCGTGTAGTCTTTTTTAGCTTTAAGCAAGGTTAGTAGTATCGCTTGTTTATCTGCAATTCTTTTATCAACCATTTCAATCTCGCTTAAGTTGTTGCCCGCGATAATTTCTCTAATATTATTCTTCAACGTATCCAATACTTCATCCGATTACCCTAACCGATCACCGGCTAAACAGGACGGACATTGAGCCTGACTTTAAGATTCATAAAAAGAAGTGACTATTACTGACAGAGATCAGTAATAGCCACCCAACGTGAGATATTCAACTATTGACTTGAACCAAACAAAATTCAATCAGTCTTTCGAAGGACAGTCTTAAGCGAGATCACTGTGACACCAATAGCAAAAGAGGTAAAACCAATTCTAATAGCAAGTGTGCCATCCCATATTAAGGCAACCAGCATCGCGATTAAGGCAACCGTCAAGCCGAATGTCGCTACTTCACGGCAAAAACGAACGAGCTTGTCCATTCCTTAAATACCTCCTCGTTCACATACTAATAATCAGGTTTCATTTTAACTTTTGAGCTATATTTTACCACTCAACAAAGTGGGTGCAGGGTGGGTGCAAAGTGGGTGCACCTTTTAACGTTAACATCCTGTGCACTCGACCCTAAAGCGTAGACATGTTCCCTCATACAGCCAAATCACGCTCAAAAACCGCGAAAACCCAGCTTAAAGCCGCCACTCACTAAACCTTTTAACGATAGCCCTCGCTAAACCCTGCTATACAAGGGCAAAAATGCACCCACCTATTAAGCCCTTGACATCAATACGACAGTCTCACGTGTATCAAGACTACCCTTATGATAACCATGCATCAATAAAAGAGCCTTAACGTTCATTGCAGGAGAGAAACTGGCAAGGGGAATGTCGTATGATGATAAAAGTCTAAGGCACTACAAACTGGGATTTGGATTTTACTTAAAATTGTATTATTTTATTAGCGATATCTTCTACAAATCGCTTATCGTGTTCCACAAATATGAGTGTAGGCTTTGCTTCTTTTATAATTTCCTCAATCTGTATTCTTGATATTACATCTATATAATTCAGTGGTTCGTCCCAAACAAATATATGAGCTGGCTTTGAGAAACTTACAGCAATTAAAACTTTCTTTTTTTGTCCATCACTATAATTCTTCATATCCATTTCAAATAATTCTCTTGAAAAATCTAATTTTCTTAGAATTGTTTTACACAATGTTTCATCAACATCTTGCTTGTGAATATATTCATTTAGGCTACCTGTTAAATTAGATGTGTCTTGAGGAATATACGAGATTTTTAAATTACCTGCTAATTTTATCTCACCTGTATACTCGTGATTTATACCTAATAAAATTTTAATCAAGGTTGATTTTCCGCTACCATTACCCCCATATATAGCCACTATGTCGCCTTGCTTTATCTCGAAACTTACATTATTTAGGATCTGTCTCTCTCCATAGCATGATGATAAATTGCTAACCGATATTAGAGGATTTTTATGATGATGTAATGGATGCAATAATAGACTTTCCTTTGTTTCGATATCTTTTAGTAAACTCTGTTTTTCTTCTATTGCCTTGTTTTGTCTATTCTCCAAATTCTTAGATTTTTTCATCATCTTGGCTGATTGATGACCTATATGTCCTTTGTCTGGTTTTACACCTGATACTTTTACACCATTTTTAGTATTTTCAATTTTATCAGACCAAATTTGACTTTGTCTTGCAGACTCTTTTAATCGTTTAATATCTTTTCTTAATCTCTCATTTTGACTAATTTCAAATTGGTCTTTCATCACTTTGTTTTCATACCATGATGTAAAATTTCCCGATTGGACATCAATAGAATTCCTGTTAATAGAAATAACATGATTGATACAACCATCTAAAAAATCTCTATCATGAGATATAAGCAAAAATCCTTTTTTACTTTTCAGATATTCACTTACAATTTTTCTTCCGTCCATATCTAAATGGTTTGTTGGTTCATCAATAAGTAAAAAGCCATCTTCTCTTGTAAACAAAATAGCTAAAAGGATTTTTGTTTGTTCCCCTTTAGAAAGCGTTTCAAACTCTCTGTAAACAAGGTTCTCATCTACATTTAGCAAACTGAGTTCTCTAAATAACTTCCATTCTTCATCATCTGATATTAGTTCTTTATATAACTCAATTCCTAATTTTGAAGTATCGCTTATATTTGGTGGAAATTTAATAAATTCAACATCCTTGCTTATTTTACCTTGATAAGTTTCTTGATTTAAAAGTAACTTAAATAGAGTTGATTTACCGATTCCATTTCTTCCTATCAATCCCGTTTTCCAGTTTGTATCAAAGGAAAACGATACATTTTTAAATATGGGTTTTACATATCCATAATATGAGAAAGTGAGGTTTTCAATTTTAATTACTGACATAAAACGCCTCCCTAAATTATCATTTACCGCCCGGGTGCAAAGTGTGTGCACCTTTTAACGTTTAGTTTTTCATGTATTACTACGGTTATCACTGCTTTGCTTTTCAGTCATTTCAATTCTCGATTAGGTAATTTTCCAGTTCTCAAAGCGACAGTAACAAACTCAACCTCTTGCAAGCACTTCTCGCAAAGTTCATAACCCTCATCGAAGTTCACTCTTGACCTAAATGTGCTAGCAATGAATTCGCATGGTGAGGTAATCCTTTCAACTACACCGCACCGTTCGCACTCAGCATACACATTCCCATCCTTAATTGGAATAAACATTCCATGGTCTTTCTCATTTCCCATGACGCTAACATCTTCGAAATCATCAAATTTTACATAGAGCATATACAGCTTCCTCCTTTATCGGTATGTCTATATACGCTCTAATTCCAACTTATATCAAGTTTTATTGCTTCTTTTTTGATCTATATGTCTGCTACTTCGCAATAGCTTTCCCATTAAGACAGTGCACCATGTAATGCGCAAATCCATCGTTTTTACAATTTACCTTCTTCTTATCTGAAACCTCGGTGACACCATTCTCACAATCTACTTCAAGGCTTGCATCCTTGGTGATTGTTCCTTCTAAAATACTCATGCCATTTAACGTATCAAGCGTACAAACATGAGTTACTTCTACGTTTGTTGCTGAAGCCAACCCATTATAACATTTAAGAAAGACATCATCCGCCTTCAAATTAACAACTTCTACCTTGCCATTGTTCACTTCTACATAAAGCTTACCAATCTCAATATCCGTGATGAGCACTTGATTAGAATCAGATTCAACCTCACAAACTTCCACATCATGTGGCAAACTCACAACAATTTCAGGCATACCCTGAGTAAACCACCTCAACCAATTCGAAGCTGAGACTTTTTTAGTTTGAATAAGCCTTATAACATTTTGCGCTTCCTCAACCCTCAATATATCTTGTTCACAGTTAACAAAGCTCACGCCAAAGGTATCAGCACGTTTCACCGTTAAACGAACATCTTTCGTCTCTGCGATAAACTTCTTATTATCCATTCCTTAAGCACCTCCTCGTGCACATACTAATAATCAGGTTTCATTTTACCTTTTGAGCTATATTTTCCCACTTCACAGCCTGGGTGCAAAGTGTGTGCACTTTTTAACGTTAACATCCTGTGCGCTCAACCCTAGAGCGTCGACATCTTCCCTCAAACAGCCAAACTGCACTCAAAAATCACGAGAACCCAGCTTAAAGCCGCCGCACATTAAACCTTTTAACGATAGCCCTCGCTAAGCCTTGCTACATAAGGGCAAAAATGCACCCACCTATTAAGCCCTTGACATCAATACGACACTCTCGACGTGATGAGTTTCCGGATATAAGTCGAACGCGCGCAAAGACTGAACGCTGTAGCCAAACTCCCTAAACGTACCAACATCGCGAGCAAGACTAGTCGGATCGCAGGCAACGTACACAACAGCTCTTGCTCCAGACTTCGCAATCTGCTTACAAACTTGAGCTTTAGCACCAGCGCGCGGAGGATCCAACACAACAACATCTGGATGCGCAAATCGGCGCACAATTTTAGACGATTTACTCGCCTTAAACACCTGCGATTCAAGCGTTTGTGCAACATCACCTTGCAAAGCTTCAACAACATCTCTGCTAAGCCCTGCGCGCCCAATGTTTCGCCTTGCGTTCTTTACAGCAATCGGCGCACCCTCAATACTAAGCACGCGCGCTGGCTCTGCAGAACCAAAAGTGCCAGTAGTACCAAGAGCACCCACAGCACTAGAAGAATCTCCTCCAACATTAGCCAAAGTCGCAAGCGGAATCGTAAACAAACCCGATCCAGAATACAAATCCCACAAAACCGTATTCTTAGTACGACCACCAAGCGCAGAACGAACTAATCCCAAAACGTAGTTCACCAAATGCTCTGGAGCTGCGCGATGAATCTGCCAAAAACCGCGGGCGTCAACATCGTAATCAAAAGTACGCATACGCGATGAATCTCCATCAACAGCAACGCGTACACGCTCACACAACAATGCCGATCCTGCAACCAACTCATCATTTACTATAAGCGCATAATTTTCGCCAATCGCACTAAGAAGCGCAGCCTTATCATTAAAATCAAAACCATCAACTCGAGGCTCTGGAACAGCAAGACGAATTTGCGCATTTGGCGAGAAAGAACGATTCCACAAGTCCAAAGAATCCGCAACAGCCAAAACCGCGCGCGACGCAAGTGGCATAGTATCAATCGCAATGCGATCATGCGACTCGCGCTTACGCATAGACAATCGCCCTTCATCATCCGCAACCAACTCCATGCGCGTACGCCAATTAAACCCGTTAAGCTCCTCATCCCCCGGCATGCGCTCAACAGTAATATCGCTATCCGCAATATCCATATGCGCTAAACGCTGGAATTGATTGGCAATTACGGACGCCTTCCAACGAATCTGCCCAGGCAAAGAAACATGAATTAAATCCGCGCCACCAACTCCGCCACCCTGAGCCAAAGGACCAGCGAGCTTCCATTGCGGCTCTACACGATCAGCGCTAGGCTCCAAAACTTCCACAACTTCCCCAGTAAAAAAGTGCGCTTTTGCACGCATCGGCTCATCCATGCGCACAACAACCAGCTCACCAGGCAGCGCAAATCGCACGAATACAACGCGTCCGTCAAGATGACCTACGCATCTCCCTTGATCCGCATAACGCTCGATTCGCATCGTCACTTGCATAAACTACCCCTTAGTTTTGCGTTTTGTTAAGCCAATTCGCTAACACTGATTTTTGTTAAGCTGATTTTACTTCACTTGAATTTACATCGTTTTGATCTTCGTCAATTTGATTTTCTTCACGATAATTTTCTTCGCGATTTTTATGATGAAGACGCATAAACGGCGTTGCAATAATCAAGTAAGAAACCCAAATTGCGAGCGCCCAGAATGGCAATCCCATAAGCAATCGAACTGTACCGAGCCAGACAACGTTATTCGCCAAATACAGCGGCACTTGCAAAACAAGCCTAAGCGCAAAAACACCAATCCACAATCCAGTAACATACATATACGCTCGCTTAAGCGGCTTATAATCAAGCCATTTGTGCAGCCACGAGCCAAAATTTTCCGTAGGCATTTTGCGAATCGATTCAATCACAAGCCCAAGCGCTGGCACGCGCACAATCAGAGAAATCGCAAGAAGCGCACCATACACAGCGTTTGTAATAAAGCCCATCATGTAGTAGTCGCGAGCTTGATGACTCGTCCACACCCAAATAAGGCAAATCCCTACAGAAACCAACCCACTTAGAGCACCCATAATCGACTGGCGTTGAATCATGCGCGCCACAACTTGCAAAACTGCAAGAGCTGCAGACGCAATAACCGTTGTTTGTACGTTTCGCGTTACAACAAAGCAAATAACAAACAGCAAGCCTGGCAGCATGGATTCAATTACGCCTCGAACTCCTCCAAGGGAGTCAATAACAGAAAACGTGTTTCCTTCAGATCCAATAGAAGCCAAAGAGGCTAATCCTGAGCGTTTTTTGCCGCGCGAATCTTTTTCCAAGACAATATCCTTTGCTGCCTGACTTTTACTATCGACTCTTAACTATCGACTCTTAACTATCTGATTTCAGAAAACATTGGTCCACGAGTTAGCGTGGTTTTGACTTCTACTTGCTGATCTGCACCAAGTGGACCCTTTGGACGACCTAGATTTTCTTCAGAATCGTCAGAACCAGCAGAACCATCTTTACCTGCATTACTTGGAGCAACCAAATCGTGCATTGGAATCATATCTCTAGGAGCAAGTGGCTCTGTTCCGCGGTCTATAACAATATCACTAAACCACTTGTTAAGAAGCACAGTCTCTTCGCTTGTTTTTTGCGACTCTAAAGCAGCACTCCCAGAAAACACTCCGCGAAGCATCCAACGCGGACCATCCACACCAACAATTCTAGTTTCCACTGTCTTATCGTCAACCTTGACTGGAAGTATGAGTTCCTTGCCAAAAACTCCATTCGCTTCCCTAGCATTAGAGTTTCCCTTAAGCAAATCCGCACGAACTTCACTCCATATTCCTTCTGTTTTAGGAGCTGCAAATGCTTCAACCTCAATGCTAGAAGATTTATATGTAACAGTTATGCCAAGAACTTGACCAGTTTCACGCTGCTTTTTTACTCGCAACTCTATACCTTGTAAATATGGTATATATATGGAGCCGAAATCAACATAAGTACCTAAATTAGGTAGTTTCTCATCAGACATGTCCCATGGACCTCTAAGACTTCCGCGTCCTAAGTACGTGTCTGCATCATATCCGCCTGCAGTCAGATCGCTTAGAGCGGAATTTTGGGATTGAAATTCTGCAAGATTCTCAGCATCATCTTTGGCAGCTTTCGACTTGCGCTTGGATTTAAACCATCCCATGGCTCCTCTTTTCTAATGGATTCTTCTTAATAAGCTCTAATTGCCATTTTTCGATGAATACTTTACATATTTCTAATGGCTATTTTTACTCAACTTCACCAGCCTATCACAAGCAAAGCAAAATCACACATTATATTTTATGTTTAAAGCAGCATGGTCAGACCAGCGAGAATCGTAGCTTTGAGCACGATCAATTACGAATCCGCATGCAGTTTCTGCAATTTCAGGTGTTGCAAACTGATAGTCTAATCTCCATCCAACGTTATTATCAAAAGCTTTACCTCGTTGACTCCACCAAGTGTATGGGCCTTGAATATCGCCAGCAAGCATACGCATAACGTCCACAAATTCATACTCGTTAATCCAACGATCAATATAAGCGCGTTCCTCTGGCAAAAATCCAGCACTTTTCTCATTCGCTTTAGCGTTTTTAATGTCAAGAGGCGTGTGTGCAATATTAAAATCACCGCATAAAATCGCCTGATTTCCGCCACTTGCAGCAATATCTCTAAGCTCCCCTAATCGCTTTAACATAGTATCTAGAAAGCGGAATTTTTGCTGCATTTTCTGTGGATCATCAACGTTTCCAGCGTGAACATACACAGATGCAACAGTAATATCATACCCTTGCGGAGTATGTACGTCGGTTTCTACCCATCGCCCAGAATCAACGTCTTCACTTAAACCAGGCAAACCGTAACGCTGCTCTACAACTGGCAAAGTCGTTACAAGCGCCACACCAGCTCTACCTTTTATTTCACAAATCTGATTTGTAACAGAAAATCGCCTGTCATTTTGACCAGATTCACCACTTTTAGACGTATACAAATCCTTGATTTTACTCATAATCGGATCAATCGCATCTTGCGGAGCGCGAACCTCTTGCATACACCACACATCTGGCGTGTGATCTTGAACCCAATCGAGCATCCCCTTGCGCCAAGCCGCACGAATCCCATTCAAATTTGAAGTCGTAATTGTAATCATAAGTTCCACTCTAATATGCACACAACACAAAGTACGCAAAAATAAAGGTGCAGAAGTTTTGACTCCTACACCTTTATTTTAAATTTAAATTTATTTTAAATTTATAGTTTATAAGACACTAGTTTTAAGGCCCATAAACCAGCTTGCGACTAATCCAAGCCAAGTTCCAAATTTCCACCTGGAATTGCATCGAGAAGATCGCGAGTGTACTCCTTTTGAGGATGATCAAACACTTCGTCGGTTGTAGCATGCTCAACAAGTTTGCCATGTTGCATAACAACAACCTCGTCTGCAATCTGACGAACAACAGCCAAATCGTGAGTGATGAACAAGTAGCTTAGTCCTCGCTCCGCTTGCAAATCGTTAAGCAAATGCAAAACCTGATCTTGCACAAGCACATCCAAAGCAGACACAGCTTCGTCGCAAACGATTACATCCGGATCCAATGCCATAGCACGCGCAATCGCAATGCGCTGACGCTGTCCTCCTGAAAGCTCGTTCGGGAAGCGAGTCATAACAGAAGCAGGCATGCGAACCATGTCCAAAAGCTCGCGCACACGATTCTGTCTACTCTTTTTATCGCCAATCTTATGAATACGCAAAGGCTCTTCAATCGAACGATAAATCGAATACATTGGGTCGAGTGAACCATAAGGATTTTGGAACACTGGCTGCACGTGTCGGCGGAAATCAAGCAAATCTGCGCCCTTTAATTCAGCAATATTCTTGCCTTCGTAGGTAACAGTTCCGCTTGTTGGCTTTAGTAATCTCAAAACCATGTTTGCAACAGTAGACTTACCAGAACCAGACTCACCCACGATTGCCAACGTTGTTCCGCGCTTAATCGAGAACGAAACATCGTCAACAGCCTTGAAAAGCTCCTTCTTGCGCGGAAGCTTAAACTCGCGAGTTAAGTGATCTACTGTAATAATGTGCTCGCTCTTTTCAAGAGCTTGCTCACCTACTACGTGATGTTCAAGCAAATTATCCGCGTTTCCACCATGCTCCTTAACGGAAATGATTCGCTGTGAAGCCAAGCTTGGAGCAGCAGCAACAAGTCGCTTAGTATAAGGATGCTGAGGATGTTGCAAAACGTCCAAAGATGGACCAGATTCAACAACGCGACCCTTATACATAACAACAACGTGCTGAGCACGAGCTGCAGCCAAACCTAAATCGTGAGTAATGAACAGAACGGAAGTGCCTAGAGAATCTGTAAGAGTATGCAAATGGTCCAGAATGCGCTTTTGCACAGTAACGTCGAGTGCGGAAGTTGGCTCGTCTGCAATCAGCAAATCTGGTCTGCAAGCCAAACCGATAGCAATTAACGCGCGCTGACGCATACCGCCGGAAAACTCGTGTGGGAATTGCCTTGCGCGAGTTGCTGCATCTGGCAAACCAGCTTCATCAAGCAAACCAGCAATGCGGTCTTCAACACTTGCTCCAATAACATACTTTTTGGCGATTTCCCAAGCTTTGTCGTCGTCTACGCCATACTTGATTAAATCGTCGGCAACGCGCCAACGAGTTTCGGAACCTGGAACCCACTCTTTTTTGTAGTATTCCATAGCTTCATTAAACTTTTCGGCATTTGTTTGCTCACTAAGACCAACCTGCGCCAAAGCTTGCTTTGCAGCGTTCAATAATGCGCTCAGTTCTTTAGAGCCAAGGAAGATTTCATCTTCATTGCTTTTGACTTCTACAGCGTCTCCTGCTAAAGCTTCTGCAAGTGCGGAGCGCTTCTCATGACTAACGTCAACACCATTTGCAAGAAGAGCTTCTTTAACTTGAGTTCCAATTCGCCAAACAGGATTAAGGTTGCTCATAGGGTCTTGCGGAACCAATCCCATTGCTGTACCGCGCAAAGCCGCATAATCTTTAGGCTTTAGATTACTTATTTCTTGACCTTTAAGCTTAATAGAACCACCCGTAACGTGACCTGTTCCTGGAAGCAAGCCTAAAACCGCCATTGCAGAAGTTGACTTTCCAGAACCAGATTCACCCACGATTGCAACCCATTGACCTGGGTAAACGTTAAAGCTCGCATCGCGAACAGCGTGTACGGCTTTTTTAGAATCCGTTGTAAAGTCAACTTGAAGATTTTTAACTTCCAGCAAAGGACCCTGCTCGCGTTGCATTGCAAGGGTATCTACATTTTTACGTGTTGCTGTGTTCATAATCACTATTCCTCCACGCTAACTTACGCCTTACGGCTCTTTGGATCCAACGCATCTTTTACGGCGTCACCCATCATAATAAAGGCGAGAACAGTAATAGCGAGCGCAATAGACGGATAGAACAAAACTTCTGGATTTGTAGTAAGAACATTCCTAGCGGTAGAAATATCTACACCCCAGCTAACGGTCGTAGTCGGCAAACCAATACCAAGGAAGCTAAGTGTTGCTTCCAAAACAATGTAAGAACCAAGGGATGTTGTTCCTACAACAATGATTGGAGCCAGCGAGTTTGGAATAATATGACGGAAAAGATTACGCATTGGAGTTGAACCTAAAGCTGTAGAAGCCGTATTAAACTCAAGATTCTTGGATTCCATAACGGCACTTCTTGCGATTCGAGCAACGCCTACCCATCCAAAGAGAACCATAACAAACACGATTTTCCAAATCGACTTAGATGTGCGGAACATTTGCAAAACTACGATTGCACCCAACAGCATTGGTAGAGCCAGGAAGATATCGGTGATTCGGCTAAGAACCGCATCAATCCATCCGCCAAAGAATCCAGCCAAAGCTCCAATTAGCGAACCAACTAACACCACTAAAGCCGTTGCGAGCAAGCCAACGCTTAAAGATGTACGTGTTCCATATACAACTCGAGCGTAAATATCGCATCCTTGCATGTCGAATCCAAACGGATGTGCAGCAGAAGCTGGCTCAAGCGAATGCTCCAAAACACAGTAATTAGGATTGTGCTTTGTGAGAGCGCCTGGGAAGAGCGCAACAAAAATAATTGCAATAATCAAAATTGCAGAAACAATAAACAATGGATTTCTGCGCAAAGATCTCCAAGCATCAGCCCACATGCTTGTAGCTGGAGCAGATTCGTCTACAGAATCAACTTCTTGAAGAGGCGTATCGTCAAGAGGAGCAACATAGCGTTCCTGACCTGGCAATGTGTTGTAATTTGCATTATTTGTAATCAAATTATCTTCCATAATGTGCTCTCCTTACGCGTAACGAATGCGCGGATCTAGAGCCGCGTACAACATGTCAACAAGAAGATTGCTGACTACAAATATCAACATAAGAAGCGTAACTATAGAAACAACAAGGTTTCCTTCTCCCTTTAGAATTCCCTGATACGTAAGGAATCCAACGCCATGAATGTTGAAGATTGTTTCCGAAATCATTGCGCCGCCCATAAGAGCGCCCAAATCTTGACCTAAGAATGTAACAACAGGAATAAGCGAGTTACGCAAAATGTGTCGAACAATAACGGACCCTTCTTTTAAGCCCTTTGCACGAGCCGTGCGCACGTAATCAAGCGATATGTTTGACGAAATTTCCGACCTTGTAAGTCGAATAATATATGCCATTGAAACGGATCCAAGAACTATTGCAGGAAGAAGAAGATCGTAGAATCCAGGATCATTGCTTGCAGTAACAGGCATAATATGCCACTTAACACCAAACAAATATTGGCCAATAAAGCCAGTAACAAATGTTGGCACAGAAATAAGAAGAAGTGATACAACCAGGATTACGCTGTCGTACCACTTTCCTTTCTTTAAGCCAGAGATTATACCGAAAGCTACGCCGAACAAGGCTTCGAAAGCAAACGCCATCAACGCAAGCTTAATGGTTACTGGGAATGCGCGGCCAATCTCGTCAATTACTGGCTGACCAGCAAACGTATGACCAAAATCAAGAGTAAGCGCATTCTTTAAGAACAACAAATATTGAATAATAAATGGCTTATCCAAGTTATACTCGGCACGAATTTGCGCTTCTACAGCATGGTTAATTGGCTTATCGCCAAACATTGCTTTTACTGGATCTCCAGGCAAAGCAAACACCAAAGCGTATACCAACAATGTTGTGCCGAGAACCACAGGAATCATCTGCAAAACACGGCGCAGAACATATTTACCCATTGGTTTCTCCTTATATATTTACTTAAAAATTCGCATAGCACACACCCAACTTGTGGCTTGCATATTGATTTAACCCAACCTAAGTAAAAACACAAAGTGCTGCCTCGAACAGCGGATAGAATTTTGTAATTTTATTCGCCATTCGAAGGCAGCAGCACGTTTTTACATGCTATTAAATTATGGTTTATTTTTTAATAGCTACTTGATATTAATAGCTACTTGATTTTGATCTTTACTTGTGGAGCTTGTAGTAAAGTGGCATATTCTGCCAATCCATTACAAAGCCCTTCAAGCTTGGAACCATAACAGCCTTAGCGTTCGAGTAGAACAGTGGTACGTATGGAAGATCCTCAAGAAGAATCTCGTTAGCTTGCTGATAAAGCTTAGTTGCCTCAGCTTGCTTAGAAGAAGAAGCCTTCTTAAGCAAAGCATCGAACTTAGGATTCTTGTAATCAGCTTCGTTAGAACCATTGCCATCTGCAGCAACGGAAGCAAATTCCTGAGTCAAGTAGTTTTCTGGGCTTGGGTAATCTGGCATCCAGCCTGCACGCCATGCACCTTTAATCTGACGCTGTTCGCATGCGTTACGGAACTCTTGGAATGTTGGAACTGGAGTGGTTTCAGCATTAATTCCAAGATGATTCTTGAGGGAGTTTACAACTGCGTCGAACACAGACTTAGCGTTGCCATCGGCGTTGTAAGTAAAGGTAAGAGGACCATCATACTTAGAGATCTTGTCTGCCTTTGCCCAAAGTTCCTTAGCCTTTGCGGCATTAAACTTAAGATTTTCGTGACCCTTAAGATCTGCCTTGTAGCCTGGAGTCAAAGGAGAAGTGAACTCGTTTGCAGGAGATGCAGTGTTGTTAAGAACCTTCTTGATGATGGTTTCGCGGTCGATTGCCATAGAAACAGCTTGACGACGCAAGCGGCCTTCTTCGGTAGTTACATCGAAATGTGGCAATTTTGCAGGAATACCGAACTGCTGGATTACAGAACCTGGACGGTTGTATGCCTTCACAGTGGTGTCCTTTTGGAAAGTCTTGGTTTCGGTATCTGGAATGTTATCGGTCATATCAAGATTGCCAGACTGAACATCGCGGTAAGCAGCGGTGCCGTCGGTGTAGATCTTAAAGGTAATGCCGTCATTCTTAGCCTTGCGTGGGCCATCGTAATCTGGGTTCTTTACAAGTTCGATCTGCTTGTTGTGATCCCAAGACTTAAACAAGTATGGTCCAGAAGAAACTGGTTTTTCGCCATAAGCCTTTGGATTCTTGTAGAAGGATTCTGGAAGAGGAGCGAATGCAAGGTAACCAACCTTAATAGCAAACACAGAATCTGGCTGGTTCAAATCAACAGTAAAGGTGTACTTATCTACAACCTTTAAGCCAG
Organism: Gardnerella vaginalis ATCC 14018 = JCM 11026; assembly: GCF_001042655.1. Taxonomy (NCBI): domain Bacteria; kingdom Bacillati; phylum Actinomycetota; class Actinomycetes; order Bifidobacteriales; family Bifidobacteriaceae; genus Gardnerella; species Gardnerella vaginalis. The sequence goes on from NZ_AP012332.1 coordinate 1,162,174, forward strand.
AAAGCTGCTCGTCGCCCTTAGTATCATTCTTCTGCAAGTCTTCGTAGCCCTTAATGGTTTGGAAGAAGGAAGAGCACTTCTGAGCATTCTTAGCGTTTGATACAAAGCTCCAAGCCTTAGTAAAGCTTTCTGCGGTGATTGGAGTGCCATCGCTGAACTTCTTATCTTTTTTAAGCTTAACAGTGTATTGGGTTGCATCGGCGTTTGGAGTTACGCTCTCGGCATCTTCATTTACCGTGTTGCCCTTTTCATCAAAAGTGACCAACATGGAGTTGACCAATAGAGCAGGACGACCACCAGCATTTTCGTTAATGTTTCCCGGAACAAGCTCGTTCTGAGGCTCGGAGTTGTTTACAGTAATAACAACCTTGCCACCATTTGTTTGAGCGGTCTTCGAAGCAGAAGAACCGCATCCACCGAGCAGCATAGCAATCGAGCACGCAGCTGCGGCAAAAAGTAATGCCTTATTCTTCATATGTTTTCTCCTAACGTCGGGTATGGCAGGATTCAATTAAATATCACGAAAAAGTCTCATTACAAGCTTTACAGGCTTTTACAGGCTTAATAAATAAAATCCACCTAGTATTTATTGCCAGATGGATTCTTTGCAAAGCCAATAAGGAGGCCTCTTCGTTGATTAAAATTCAATCATACGGATTTTATTAAACAACGCAAGCTAAAAGTCTAAATGTAAAATTTACTGTTATTTTGTCTATAAATCATAAAAACAACTATTATAATAGAAAAATATTAGATTAAATCGTATTTTAGATGATATTTTGCCAAGTCTTTTACATTTGTATAGATATTACAAAAATGTAAATTTGCACTAGAAATATGTAACAATTATGTTAAACGATGCAAAATATGCAACAAGATGATTAAGTATTAATCAAAATAAAAGTGGTGTAAATTCGCACCCAAATGTACGATTCTACACCACTTAATAAATAAAATCAAATGAATATTGAAATTATTTTTAAAATATTTTTATTATATTTTCACCTATTGGTAAATACTACTTAGACTCGCTAGCCTGATGTTCAAGAGCAGCCGCCACTAAACCAGCAAACAGTGGATGAGGCTTAGTTGGTCGAGACTTAAACTCTGGATGAGCCTGAGTTGCCACATAGAATGGGTGAACTTCCTTTGGAAGCTCCACAAACTCAGTCAAATTACCATCTGGGCTTTGACCGCTAATACGCAAGCCGGCTTCACGCAAACGATCTTTATACGCCACGTTCACTTCATAACGGTGACGGTGACGCTCAGTAACATGCGTAGTACCGTAAAGCTCAGCAACAATAGAGCCTTCTTCAAGAAGAGCAGGATAAGAGCCGAGTCGCATTGTGTGACCCATATCTCCCTTACCGTCCACAATATCCTTCTGCTCTTCCATAGTTGCGATTACTGGATCGCCACAATCCTTCTCGAACTCAGTGGAATTAGCATCCTCAAGACCGAGAACGTGACGAGCGTACTCAATAACCATAGATTGCAAGCCAAGGCAAAGACCAAGCGTTGGCAAACCATGCTCGCGAGCGTAACGCAAAGCGCCAATCTTACCTTCAATACCGCGAATTCCGAAGCCGCCTGGAATAACCATGCCATCCATTTGGTCAAGAGCCGCCGCCGCACCTTCTTGAGTTTCGCACTTGTCGGCAGCAACCCAGCGCACGTTAACCTTAGCCCAGTTTGCAAAACCGCCAGCCTTAATAGCCTCAGTAACAGAAAGATATGCATCTGGCAAATCAATGTACTTGCCAACAATTGCAATGTTTAGCTCATGCTTTGGATGATGCACGCGCTCAAGCAAATCTTCCCACTCGTTCCAATCAACATCGTGGAATGGAAGCTCAAGCTCACGAACAACGTAAGCATCCAAGCCCTCGTTGAACAAAATCTTCGGCACATCGTAAATGCTTGGAGCGTCAACGCAGTTCACAACGCCTTCAGCGTCAACATCGCACATAAGCGAAATTTTGTCTTTAATGCCTTGATTAAGCGGACGATCCGAACGCAAAACAAGCGCGTCTGGAGAAATACCAAGAGAGCGGAGCATCATCACAGAATGCTGAGTTGGCTTAGTCTTTAATTCGTGAGCTGCGGCTATATAAGGCACCAAAGAAACGTGCACAAACATGCAGTTTTCAGGACCTAAATCGCGACGAACTTCGCGAGCAGCCTCCAAAAATGGCTGGGACTCAATATCTCCAACAGTACCGCCGATTTCCGTAATAATCACGTCTACATCGTCGCTAGCCTGCGCGCGCATACGCGACTTAATTTCGCCAGTAATATGCGGAATAACCTGCACGCACTGACCCAAATATTCGCCAGCACGCTCCTTACGAAGCACAGACTGATAAATCTGACCAGTTGTAACATTCGCTTTTTGACTTAAGAAAACATCGAGGAATCGCTCGTAATGACCAATATCAAGATCTGTTTCTGCGCCGTCTTCTGTAACGTAAACCTCACCATGTTGGAATGGGTTCATTGTACCCGGGTCAACATTGATATAAGGATCGAGTTTTTGTTGTAAAACGTGAAGACCACGACTACGCAAAAGTCTGCCTAATGAAGATGCAGTAAGACCTTTTCCGAGGGACGAAACAACGCCACCAGTGACAAAAATATGCTTTGTAATATGCTCCTGAGAGTTACCATGTTTTCTTCTAACCATGGAACTCCATAGTATCTTCGAGCCTCGACTCGGAAGAATAATTGAAAAGTCAAATCAAAGTCAAATCAAATGAGCAACAGCCTCGAGCGCAAGCTTATATCCATACAGTCCCATGCCTGTAATAGTTCCAGTTGCAACAGGACTAATCACGCTTATTTTCCGGAAAGAATCGCGGGCAGAAGGATTAGAAATATGCACTTCCATTAGTGGCACTCCAGCATCTAAAACCATGTGCGCAGCATCCGCGAGCGCATAACTGTAGTGCGTAAAAGCAGCAGGATTCATAACTACTGGCGTATGAGTATCAGCAGCTTCGTGCATCCAATGAACCATTTGCGCTTCATCGTCGCTTTGGTGAACTTCCACTTGTAAATTAAGCTCTTGTGCCCACTTTTTGCAAAGCGCGCACAACGTTTTAAAATCTTGACTGCCATAAACGTCTGGCTGACGAACGCCTAATCGCCCCAAATTTGGACCATTTACTACTAAAACTTTACGGATGTTTATAGTGTTTTCTGCATCTACCATTTTCTAACCTCTAATCTTATTAAACGCTTCGCGAATCGCCTCCAGCGGCGGATTATCTAAGTGAATCGGGTTTCCAATCCCGTCTAAAACAACAAATCGTAAGGTGTTGCCTCTAGCTTTTTTATCTTTATGCATCAAGTCAAGAACCTTAGCAAAAGCATCGTCATTATTGCCGCCGCCATTCCAAGATATTGGCAATCCAAGTGATTTTAAAAGCGAGCGATGATACTCAACGTCTTCTGGACTTAAATAGCCCAAAATTTGCGCAAGGCTCGCCGCAAAAACCATTCCAACAGCAACCGCGTTTCCATGACGCCAAGAAAAATGCTCGATTTGCTCAATCGCATGCCCTAAAGTATGCCCATAATTCAAAAACTCGCGCAAACCTTGTTCTTTTAAGTCGTTAGAAACGTGGTATGTCTTAACGCGCACGCTTTTTTCTATTAGATCGCAAACCATATTATTTAAATCTGCATCGTCTAAAATAGAAGGACCATCAACAGAGCGCAACTTGCTAGCATTTTGAGGATTTTCCAGAATTTTTAAGATGCTAGAATCGCCAATAAACCCTGATTTTGCAACTTCTCCAAGTCCTTCAACAAAAATATCGTTAGGAAGAGTAGAAAACGCGCAAGTATCTGCCAAAACGCCAACAGGAGTGTAAAAACTACCAACCAAATTCTTGCCAGCTGCAGTATTTACACCAGTTTTCCCTCCAGTCGAAGCGTCTACCATTGCAAGAAGCGAAGTCGGGCAATTTACGTAGCGGATTCCACGCATCCAAGTAGAAGCAACAAATCCAGCTAAATCCGTAGCTGCTCCACCACCCAAACCAACAATCGCATCTGAACGCGTAAAACCAGCGTTTGCAAGGCGCGACCACACAAAATCCGCAACCTTAACAGTTTTACCAGCCTCTGCGTCTGGAATAAGAATATCGAAAACATCGTAGCCAGATGCGCGCAAAATAGATCTTGCTTTATCGCTATGTCTTTGAACAGGCTGAGTGTGAATTAAAGCTACTCGAACAGGCTGTTTTCCAAGCATTTGAGGTAAAAGACTCATAGCGCCTGCGCCAATATGAACATCGTAATCTTCAATATCTTTACCATCTACATGAACGATTCGTTGCATAATCATATCTTTTACCTTTCTTGCGGCAGGTTTTGGCGTTAATCCGTAAACGCGAGCGTGTAAATTCGCCACTTTGCAAAACACAGGATCACGCTTATCAAACAAATCCATCCATCGTTTTGCGCCATCTTCGCCGCTTAACATAGGACGATTAGAATTCCAGCTTACGCGCTCAATTGCATCACTTGCATTTACTTGCAAATACACAACACGACCGCCTAGCTTTGTATATTTTCTTAAGACATCTTGCGTCTCCTTACGCATTGGAGCACCGCCACCTAGGGCGACTATTGGGGCGGATTGCTCAAAATCTGGGAAAATAGCATCTCTAACAATTTGAGTTTCAATATCTCTAAAAGACTCTTCGCCAAAATCCTTAAAATATTGAGCAATCGGCATATTGATTTTTTGCTCAATTAAATCGTCTGTATCTATAAAAGGAACATTCAAAATATGCGCTAATTCCTTGCCAACACGCGTTTTTCCAGCTGCAGGCATGCCGATTATAACGGCTAACGGCATTTGAGTTTGCGATACATCTTGCGAAATGTCTTTCAAAGAATCTCTAAGCGAATCTGGCAAGGAATCATGCAAAGAATCTTCTTCGCTCATCTCATATGCTCTTTCCAAGATTGAACGTAATTTATAGCATTTCTAGCGGTTTCTTCTAGCGAATCTCCACCAAACTTTTCTAACGCATACTTTGCAAGCGTTAATCGAACCATTGCCTCTGCAACTACTGAAGCGGCTGGGACAGCCGTAAAATCGGAGCGCTGATTAATTGCCTGCGCTGGCTGGCCAGTAAGCACATCTACCGTTCGCAAAGCGCGAGGAATGGACGGAATTGGCTTCATTGCAGCGCGCACGCGAATTATCTCACCATTTGACATTCCACCTTCAATGCCACCAGCACGATTACTAAGTCGCGTGATTTTGCCATCTTCTCCTATTACGATCTCGTCGTGAGCAACCGAGCCAGGGCGATTTGCTTCTTCAAAACCGTCTCCAATTTCCACGCCTTTAATAGCTTGGATTCCCATAAGCGCGCCTGCTAAAGCCGCATCCAAACGGCGATCCGACTCTACATACGTTCCAACTCCAGCAGGCATACCATAAGCAAGCACCTCCACTACGCCTCCAAGCGTATCCGCATTGGCTTTTGCTTCATCAATGCGAGCAACCATGCGAGCTTCGGCATCTTTATCTAGAGTACGAACTGGCGACGCATCCAACGCATCAACATCGTCTGGTGTTGGCAGGGGTAAACTTTTGTTTATATATTCGCCGCCAATTCCAATAACATGCGCAACTGTTCGCACACCCAACGATTGGTGCAAAAACGCATCAGCTACAGCGCCTAAAGCCACGCGGGAAGCCGTTTCCCTAGCGCTCGAACGCTCCAAAACCTCGCGAGCATCACTAAAACCATATTTACGCATGCCCGTTAAATCCGCATGCCCTGGGCGAGGCCTAGAAAGCGGCGCGTTACGACCTTCCACACTTAAATCATGGTCTAACGGGTCTGCGCTCATCACTTCCACCCACTTTGGCCACTCACTATTTGCGATTTCTATAGCAATTGGAGACCCAAGAGTAACACCGTGGCGAACGCCTGTAAGCAAACGCACTTTGTCTTGCTCAAACTTCATTCGCGCTCCGCGACCATATCCAAGTCGTCTACGCGCAAGAGCAGAAACAATGTCTGCGCTAGTAATCTTAACTCCTGCTGGCACGCCTTCAATCATTGCCACCAGTGCTTCACCATGCGACTCCCCTGCCGTTTGCCATCTAAGCATGCCTTCTCCAATCGCGTTGTGCGTTATATTCTATTTCTACAAGTCTTGCACTTTGTAATGCACACTATTTTAAATCTGTACTCGATTCTAAATTCTTTATTCTACTAACCACTAAGTATTGCTCACGATTCACGGACTCAATCACACAAGCCTTTAACCACATTGAGTGAAATTTGTTGCAATGCTTTCCTATTTAGCGTTGTAGGAGGGCTGGCTAATTCTTGTCTCACAACGCTCCGCCTATTACGTGTAGTTTGTTGTTGCTGTTGTTCCGATTTGGCTTTGATTTTGTTTTTTGAGTTGAAGTTTGTTTGTAGGCGTGTGCCATTGGATTATTTGGTATCGGCTGCCGCTCTTATACTGTTCGACCAAGAATCACCCAGCCCTCTTACATGCTTGAACAATTGCGTATCTCTTAATCGCCTGAGATTCTCGATTTTTCTTGCTCTCTCGGCGAGTCACCACCTTCGGCGCTGAGGCTCACCTCTTTCGCTGCGAAAAATCTCGAATCTCTACCTTACTTAGCACTATAAAATCGCAGCAAAAAGTTCAAAGCATAACAGCGATGATTGCAGATGCAGCTAATACGGGTACAAACGGGATTTTATTTTGTTCATTTTGCACAAGATGCCCGCGGAAAAATCGCAAGCAGACTTTAGAGCAGATTTTCCACACTAAAATCCAAATTAATCCAAATATTCCGATTGATGCAAACCAGTAGATTATGCAATCAAATCCAAATAGCGCCAAAGCTTGAGCGATCATAGAAGCGCATGTAACATCGCCAAATCCAAGTGCTCCGCGCACGCAAAGTTTTTGCACCAAAACGTAGAATGCAAAAACTGATACTGCAAAAAGCCAGCCACGTAAAAGAAAATTAACATTATGAAAAGTAATCAGCGAAAAAATAAGGTTAGCGGCAGATTGCGCAAAAGCAGCTAGTACAACCCAAAGTCTAGGCACAATACGGCTTGTTAAATCCGTCGCACACACTGCAATCATGCATATAAGCGTTGGTGTTGCAAATAAACAAGTAACAATAAACTGACTCATTTGATTATGCTAAATAAGCGAAAATTGCATTGCAACAAATTTCACTCAATGTGGTTAAAGGCTTGTGTGGTTATGCAGATTGCACCAAGTATGGTAGAGATTCGAGATTTTTCGCACTGAATGAGATGTATCGCTCGCGCGTTACAGCGCGCTCACGTCTTCGCCGCACGTAAAGTCCACTGGACTTTACGTTTGAGCGGCTCAGCGAATCGAAGTGCATTAGCGCGCTACGCTCTAAGCGCTCATGCAAGTCGATTCGCAGTCCTCCGATGGTGATTCATCGAATGAAGAAGAAAAATCTCGAATCTCGGTGATGAGAGATACGCAATTGTTCAGACTCGTAAGAGGGCTGGGTGATTCTTGGTCGAACAATATAAGAGCGGAAGCCGATACCAAATAATCCAATGACTCACACTACAAACAAACCTAAACCAAAAAAACAAAATCAAAACCAAATCGGAACAACCGCAACAACAACCAACACGTAAGAGGCAGAGCGTTGTGAGACAAGAAACACCCAGCCCTCATACAACAGTAAATAGTAAATATTAAATGTCGTTCGCACGCTCTAAGCGCGCGAACGTCTTCGCTTGCGTTGAAAGCACACTGTGCTTTCAACCTTAAGCAAGCTCAGCGCTCCGAATTACCTTCGCGCGCTAGTTGGCGTTTTCGTTAGAACGCTTATACTCGTCGCGAATCTTCAAGAAATCATCGTAGTTATCCGCAAACTTAGTTTCGCCGGTCTTTAAGTTAGTGGTAACAAAATAAATCCATGATCCTTTTTCTGGATTAAGCGAAGCCAGAATAGCATTATCTCCAGGAATACTTATAGGAGTAGGCGGCAATCCTTTGCGAATCCTAGTGTTGTATGGATTACTTGCATCATCTAATTGTGCTTGCGTAAGGTTAATTGCCTTAATTCCAATACCGTAAGCAACCGTAGTGTCCATTCCCAAAGGCATGTCTTTAGCTAAACGGTTTAATATTACGCGCGAAACTTTACCATAATATTCACGATTATTTACTTCCGCTTCCGCAATAGACGCAATTTTGAGAATATCTTGACGCAGTTTTCCTTTAGGAACTCCCAATGAATCAAGTTTCTGAATACGCTTATCTACCATTTTGGCAAGTATTTTAGTAGCAGATTTCATGGATTTTACGTTGTAAACTCCAGGCTCCAACCATCCTTCAAAACTTCCACCTGCTTCTGGCGGCAAAATCCCCGCTCCGTCTGTTTTTTGAATCGCGTTAAATTGAGCAATGTCAATTCCAGAGATTTGTGCAGCCTTACGAATAACGTCTGTTGATCGTTCTCCTGCTTTAACGTCTAAGAATCCGCCTGCTTTACTTTGATCTGAAAGAATATTTACAACATCAATTGAGTTCATATACTTTTTAAGCGCATAAATTCCTGGGTATAAAATCTTGTTGTTCGCAGCAACAATATTAGAAAAAGTTGATTGTGACTTTACAACTTGCGCTTTAACAAGATTGTTCCCAACTTCTACAGATCCTTGACCTGGCTCTATCGTAAACTCAACGAATCCGTTTCCAGGTCCTGGCCAATCGTCCATAATCGTAGACTGATTGTTGGTTTTTATGTAAACCGCAACCCTGTATAAGCCATATCCAAGAACAAATAGTATTGCAAAAATTAGCGTAAGAATAAACGCTATTATACGTTTTCTCTTACTTTTACGTCGTTTTTGTGCTTTTAAATCTTTGCGCGATTTTGGAGGCACAGGTGGATTAGGAGTTTCGTGACTCCACTTAGCGTTTCGATCGAAAAAATCGTCGATATTCTCAGTCATTAAACGCTTCCTCCCGCTTGGACTGCTGGTTACTATTTCACAGTGACATTATTTCAGAATAACATTATTTCACAATATTGTCGTAGCTATTGTCTGCTTTAATTATTTTTGCAATCATTCTTATAATCGTCAATCGCAGATTGCAAAATTAACACTGCTGACTGCTGATCAACCATAGGACGATGCTTCCTAGTAGAAAAATCTGCATCTAACAGTTGTTTATGCGCCGTAACAGTTGTTAGTCTCTCATCTTTCCAAACAACTTCTGGAATAAAATCGAGAGACCAATCTCCATAATCAAAAAGCGACTTCATTCTTTTGACTAAATTAGTACCCCAACGACGCGCTTTTTTAGCAGATTTTCCTTCAGTTCCGTCTAATTGCAAAGGAAGACCTATTACAACACGACTAACACTATTATCTTCGATAATGTTTAAAACATCTTCAATCGCATTAAACGAATCACCATAGGATTGAACATTCCCAGCAGGATGAGCGAAAGTGAGCTCAGGGTCGGAAAGAGCTGTTCCGACCCTTGCATCACCTAAATCAATACCTAACCACACCATTTTTTGTGCCGCTTTTGGTAAAGATCGCATCGTTTTATTTAAGCGTGTAGCTACGCACTAGTCGAGCTTAGCAACTTCGCTCTTAACAGCATCCAATGCTTCGTCAATCTTAGAAGCATCAGTTCCGCCGCCTTGAGCGAAGTCTGGCTTGCCGCCGCCACCGCCACCAAGCACCTTGGAAGCAGTACGAACAAGATCGCCAGCCTTGGCACCTAGATCACGCGCGGCGTCGTTAGTCGCCACCGCCACCATTGGACGATCCTCTTCATTCACGCCACACAGCGCCACAATCACAGGAGTATCCTCACCTAAGCGAGAACGAACATCAAGTGTTGTTTTGCGCAATGCATCGAAGGAACCAAAGTTTCCAACATTCTTTACAGCAAGCTTAACCGTTGCGCCACTTTGTTTAGCCGCCTCAACCAATTCTGGAACAGCATCATTAAGCTGAGACTCATACACCGAAGAAAGCTTGCGGTCTGAATCCTTCATCTTGTTGAGCAAAGACTCCAAGCGCTCAGCTAACTCATCTGGGCGTGCATTAACCATGCCAGCAAGTTGCGCCACCAAAGCGTGCTCACGAGCACCATATTCATACGCCTCTTCGCCGCACAATGCATCAATACGGCGTACACCAGAGCCAATGGAAGATTCCGAAAGAATGGTTACCATACCAATCTTTCCGGTGCTCTTAGCGTGAGTACCACCGCAAAGCTCGCGGCTCCAACCGTCGCCAATCTCAACAACGCGCACAATATCGCCGTACTTTTCGCCGAACAAGTGCATTGCTCCAAGCTTGAAAGCGTCATCGATTGGCATTTCCTTTGGAACAACCTGCAAATCGTCACGAATACGCTCGTTTACGCGAGCTTCTACACGGAGCAGCGCATCTTTATCAACAGCCTTTGGCCACTGGAAGTCAAAGCGCAAGCGGTCTGGATCAACTACAGAACCGCGCTGAGTTGCCTGTGGACCAAGCTCTTCGCGCAAAGCTTTGTGAAGAGTGTGAGTAGCGGTGTGGCTTCGAGCCAAAGCAGCCCTGCGAACCTGGTCAATATTGGTGTTTACTGGAGCACCAACACTAAGAGTACCTTCAGTAAGTCGGCAGCTGTGAACAATCAAATCCTTGATTGGTCGCTGAACGTCGTCAACTTCCAAAATTGCGCCGTCGTCGGAAATAATCTCACCCTGATCAGCAATCTGACCACCGCGCTCAGCATAGAATGGCGTGCGATCAAGAATAACTTCAACGTTTGCAGGAGCGCTAACGCTTTTAACAGCACCCTTACCGGCTTCAACAATTGCTAAAACGTTTGAACGGCTGGAGAAGTCAGTGTAACCGAGGAAGTCGATTGGCTTTTCAAGCTCCTTCTTAATGTCGTCGTAAACGCTAACATCCACATTGTGACGCTTCTTCAAAGCATCCGCGCGAGCGCGACCTTTCTGCTCGCTCATAAGCTCGCGGAACTTAGCTTCATCAACCTTAACACCCTGCTCAGCAGCCATCTCAAGAGTCAACTCGATTGGGAAGCCGTAAGTATCGTGCAAAGTGAATGCGTCCGAGCCGCCAACAATAGGGTCATCCTTGTGTTCTTTCTTAGCTTTTTCAACAGCCAAGTCAAGAATAGTTGTGCCCTTTTCAAGAGTTCTGCGGAACGCGTCTTCTTCACCATATGCAGCTTCACTAACCTCGTGGAAAGTGTTGTTAAGTTCTGGGTAGCTTGGTTCCATTGCAGCCTTAGAAACTGGGAACAAGGTTGGAAGAACTGGGTCCTGAACGCCGAGCATGCGCATTGCGCGAACGGTTCTGCGAAGAAGACGACGAAGCACGTATCCGCGTCCAACGTTACTTGGGCGCACACCATCGCTCATAATCATCAAAGCGGAACGTACGTGATCTGCTACAACGCGGAAACGCACGTCAGCATCATTATTATCGCCGTACTTTACACCGCTAAGCTTTTCTGCAGCTTCAATAACTGGATAAACTTCGTCTGTTTCGTAAATATTTTCCTTACCCTGCATAAGGTAAGCCAAACGTTCCAAACCTGCGCCGGTATCGATATTCTTCTGGTCAAGCTCACCAACAATATGCAAATCAGTCTTAGACTTGACGTTATCTACCTGGAAGTTTTCGAAGACCAAATCCCAAATCTCAATGAAACGAGATTCGTCAGCAGCAGGACCGCCATCATTACCGTATTTAGGACCGCGATCAACGTAGATTTCGGAGCATGGGCCGCCAGGACCAGGACCACCAGTGGTCCAGAAGTTATCTTCCATACCGAAAACTTGCATGTGCTCTGGGTCGAAGCCTTCGTTCTTCCAAATTGCGCGAGCTTCATCATCGTCGGTATAAGTAGTTACCCAGAGCTTTTCAGGGTCAAATCCGTATCCGCCCTTATCTTGCGGAGTTGTTAAAAGCTCCCAAGCGTAGTGAATCGCTTCTTCCTTAAAATAATCACCAAACGAGAAGTTACCAACCATCTGGAAGAACGTGCCGTGACGAGTAGTCTTGCCGACTTCGTCAATATCAAGAGTACGCACGCACTTCTGGTTAGACGTCATTCTGCGAGAAGGAGGCGTTTGCTCTCCCAAAAGATAAGGTATGAATGGAACCATGCCTGCAATCGTGAAAAGCGTCGTTGGATTTGGTGAAATCAGCGATGCTGAAGGCACGACCATATGACCATGATTACCAAAGTAGTCAAGATAACGCTTTGCAATTTCTGCTGTGCGCATAGGTACGAACTCCTTGTGTTATATTAAAACGCCATGCAACAGGGCGGCACAAAAGAATATCATACCATCATGCTTTAAGGCGCGAGTCGCAGAATGATTAATCTGCAAGACCAATTTTTGATTATAAAACTTTACCTATAAAAACTTTAGTTATAAAAAACTTTCAAGACTTATTAACAAGCTTATTTTATTTAGCATACTTATTAGCATACTTAGAATTAAGCTGCGACTCGTGAGTTTTTCTGCTGGAATTAAAATCCTTAAATAAAGACAAAATCGTGGTTAAAGTAAGATTCTTCGGATCTTTATCAAAGAAAAAATCTCCAACACTTTCTGGGAGTTTTCCTTTAATATAAGCGCGAGCCTTAGTAACAGACATCACGCCTATTACTATTCCTACGCAAAGCCAGAATAAACGCTTAAACATCACTCCCCCTTAGACTCACTCGACTCACCAGAATTAGCTGCGTGGCGTGCAGAAGATTCTGAAAAATCCGTTGGAACTGTAGGCTTATTGAAGAATGCGTTAATAGTGTCCTTAAGAGCATATCCAGCTGCAGCAATCTTAATAATAGGTTTTCCAAGAAAAGCACCATACAAATCTGTAAGAGCACCAACATTAGTCGCAGTGGTGCGAGCAGCATCCGTAACAGCATTAACATCTTCTAAGGTTTTGTTTACTTGCTTTACTGTAGTAACAGACTCATCAATAGCAGGCAAAGCATGTTCACCTGATTCCTTAACGGTTTGAGCAATCTGATTAAACATCTTACCCAACCTAATCAGAGGATAAATCATAAAACCAGAAAGAACCGCAAACGAAATCGCGGCAATTAGAGCAGCTATGTCTCCAACGCTCATCGTAACCTCTTTCCTGCTGTTTTTTACGCGCGACTAACCCACGCAATGTATTTAAAAGATTAACGAAGAGTCAAGACTCTTCGGGTAAACCACTAACACATATCTTTCTTAATATATCAACCTTAATATATCAATATATAAAAGTGGATTTACAGTACGCTCTACTCGTTGTACCCCTTAATAGTTATAGACTGATCAAGCGGCTTAGAAGTGTCAAAATCTAAACGAGTCACACTACCATTTTGCGGACGCTCGCTCAAATCGTAACCAGCAGGCGCAAAACGATGCATAAGACTTAAAAGCGTGTTCCCGTGAGATATTTGCAAAACACTATCCCCATCTTTTAACACTGGATTGCTGGCGATTATTTTAAAACCGCCCTCAACACGCTTCCAATACTCAATATCCGACTCAGCATCATGGAATGGGTCTGCCTCTTTAAGCATATCTCGAGTTGCAGCAAGACCAAATTTTTCAACAATCTCGTTATATGTTTTAGCACCATGAGGAGCACCTGCAGCCCACCAAGCCATATTCATGTCTTGGCCTTCAAAATAGCCGTAGCATTGCTCACGAAAATGCATATCGCTTATGAGTTGTGGTCGAGCATGAGTGTGTTTTTCGTTTTCGCTTAAAATACGCTCAGCAGTGGCTTGCGCACGAGTTGTATCTGAACAATATGCTGCAGCAAAAATGACATTAGCTAATTTTTCTGCTGCACGATCTGCGTCTGCAAGTCCTTTATCGGTAAGAGGAGAATTTGACCAACCTTGAAGACGATTGTAGCAATTAAACATGGTTTGACCATGACGAACTAAATAAAGATGCAGCAACATAACTTAATCATCTCACTTTTAATAAAGTGTTCTACACAATGTGTTATGCAATGCTTTAAACAGTGCTTCCCACAGTGCTTCACACAAATTGACTTTGTTATTTGTTTAATCAGACTAATACAGGTCAGACTAATCCAAATCAACATCGCCTAATTCTTGGAATCTACTTGCAATCAGCTCTGGCGTTGTATCAGAAATCCAAGATGCCATCCCAGCTTCCGACCCAGCCAAATACTTGATTTTGTTAGCATCTCGCATAAACGAGAAGAATTGTAAATTAAGACGATAATGCGCACGACGAGAATCATGCACAGGAGCCTGATGCCATGCTGCAACATAAGGCAAATCAACAAATTCGCTAGAATTTGCAGCACTCATACCAGAAGATAAGTCGAAAGCAGCCGAACCTGCAAACGATTTAGCACTAGAGTCGCCATTAAAACCAAAGAACTTATTAGCACGTCTAAGAAGTGTTATATAAATTTGTGCCAAATCCCAACGCTCTTGGTCGTCAAGCTGATCCAAAGTAAGAACATCACGAACAGGAGCAACATGCACTTCTAGAGGCCAACGCGCTGCTGCTGGAACATACGCAACCCAACTATGATTATGCATAATCACACGCTTTTTAGCCTCAATCTCCGAATTCATCAAATCCTTAAGAAGATTACTGCCAGTACGCTCAAAATAAGCCTCTGTGTGACGCAACTCCTGCTCCAATCTAGGAGCAATAAACGGATAAGCGTAAATCTGACCGTGAGGATGATTCAAAGTCACACCAATTTGGCTGCCGTGATTTTCAAAAGGATAAATCTGCTTAATGCCATCAATTTGGCTAATTTCCGCGGTTCTAAACGCCCAGGCTTCAACAATCGTGCGCATTCGCAAAACAGAAAGATTAGCTGGAAGCATGTTTTCGTTGGAACTAAAGCAAATCACCTCACAACGACCAGCTGCAGGAGCCTGCTTCCACAGCGGATTGCCATCAACGTAGGTTGTTGTGTTTGGCACTCCTGCAACCTGAGCCATAGCTGGATAACGGTTTTCAAAAACAACAACGTCGTAGTCTTCGTCTGGAATTTCACCATCTTGATACTCAGATTCTGGCTTTCTACCAGCGAATGGGTCGATTCTTGATTGCTGATTACTATCACTATTTAAGCTATCACTATTTGAACTCTCTCTAAGAACAGGGGCTGGTCGTTTTGCCCACAGCCTAGACATAGGAATCCAGTCTCCTGTAAGCGGATCCTGACGCATTTGCGGAACTTCGCTAGGAACCTCATTACCTTCGCTATCAAAATGAGATGTAAAGCGATACGCCAACTTTCTAGGGTCGATCAGCTCCCTTGTTTTGTGCCCGCTAACATATTCTGGGTTGTCGTCGATGTAGAAAAAGTCACGACCGTCGGAAAGCTTTGTTGCCGTAATACGAATATGCTCACGTGCGTATGTTCCTGGACGATACAACTTATACGGATACTCTCCACCGAAATCTCGAATAGGAGTTTGAACAGTCGGAATTTGTTGCGTTTGGTAGAAGGAATTATCTCCTATCGAAGAATGCATTGGTGACTGTAATCCTTGGTATGAGTCCGAATGCATAGTGGATTGCGCAGACTGCACGTTTTCAGCCGCCTCTTCTTCTGCTTGAGCTACAAGACTACTCAGCGAAGAATCTCCAACACCCGTGCTGGTTATTTTGTTAATAACCGAGTGGTTTGCGCCGCCAGCCTTGTTCCTAGCGCGAATTGCATTAATGTCTATTGCATCAAAAGCATCTGTGTCTTCCAAGCTTTTTTCAACTTGACGCTCATCTGCCTTCTTATGCGTAGTGCCGTCTTCATCAATTTCAAATCCTGCTGCAGCGCCACCTTCAAATCCACCACCAGGACCAGCGAAACCAGCTGTTGTTGGAATATTGTGAAGTCCTGCAACTTTTTTAGGCTTTTCCACAAAATCATCCCCTTCAAAAACGTTATTGCTTAACACGTCTTTTGCGTCTCTTACATCTTCTGCATCTTCTGCATACTGTGCGTTGTGCGCAGTCATATATTGCTGTGCTTCTTGCACCGCTTTCACATCTTCTTCATTGCTAATTTGAGACATCTTTGACTCCATCGTCTCTTTATTCTTCTTTATCTTCTTTTATTTTCGTATAACTTCTTATTCTTGTATCTTCTTACTTACAACGCTTACTAGACGCTCAGTTATCTATTATATATTTTCTGATTCAACACTCGCAGAATGTTATATTTTGTAATATAACGAATATTATTGTGAATAATTATATATGATTTTGTTTTTTTATTAAACTGTTTTGTTACAAAATGTACGGTTGCTGGCGACTAATCCCAAACAAAAGTTAATGTGCACCAACATGTAACCAACTTTTACGTAGTTCATACTGATTTTATACAAATGCACTACGATTCGTGCAGTATTTTCCGCACTTTGTAGCTCTAAACAGCGTGTTGAACAACAAAATGCGGAAAAACTTCCGCACTTTGTAGTCCAACACACCAATCAGAACTACAAAACACGGGAAGAATAGCAAATAAAACGCATTGACCCCCACTATGCAATGCACAGCAGGGGTCAAGCGGTATGTCCTTAAGAATGAAATCCAGAATTTAGCGAGCGTAGTACTCGACGACGTACTGGATGTTGACTTCAACTGGAATCTGATCGACTTCCGGCTTACGAGTCAAAGTAGCCTTCAAAGAGGCAAGATTCACATCGAGGTAACCAGGAACTGCTGGCAAAACGTCACGATGAACGCCTTCAGCAGCCATCTGGAATGGCACCATTGTCTGGCTCTTAGCGCGAACCTGAATGGTCTGGCCTGGCTTAACACGGTAGGATGGGCGATCAACAAGATTGCCATCTACCAAAATGTGACGATGCACAACAAACTGGCGAGCCTGAGCGGTTGTGCGAGCAAAGCCTGCGCGCAAAACTAAAGCGTCAAGACGGGTTTCCAAATCGGTGAGCATTGCGTCACCAGTCTGACCTGCAGTGTGCGTACCCTTTTCGTAAGCTGCACGAAGCTGCTTCTCGGAAAGACCGTACTGAGCGCGAAGACGCTGCTTCTCGCGAAGACGTACTGCGTAATCGGACTCGGTACGACGACGAGTGCGGCCGTGCTCACCTGGAGCATATGGACGCTTCTCGAAAATACGCTGAGCCTTTGGGGTCAAAGCGATGCCGAGGGCGCGAGAAAGACGCACCTGACGGCGAGAACGCTGAATATTAGTCATTACTAATCCTTTATTCTGTCGTTATCTGAACGGAACGTGAACCAAACATTTACGATTGTTCACGCTGAGCCGGCCTCTCCAGTGCTTCTTCGTGCTAACACACGAACGCGAAAGCATTAAAACGCTGAAATAACGCCATAATTCTTGCGCGCCGACCCACTGATGGGCTAAGGCTCCAGATAATGCCTACAAAAAATAGGCATCGTTCCTTATACTACTCCGCGCCGTAGATACTCGCGCTCACATCAACGTCATCTTTTGCACGAAGTATGCCAGAGTCCATTGTGTAAACACTGTTAGCGCTTGCAGCAACCGATTCATCGTGAGTAACGACTAAAACAGCCGCGCCAGAATCCGCACAATCGCGCAGCAGAGACACCACAGTTTGAGTGTTTTGCGAATCCAAATCGCCCGTAGGCTCATCCAACAGCAGTAAACGCGGGTTGTTAATCAAAGAGCGCGCAATCATAACGCGTCTCATTTCTCCGCCAGAAAGCTCACGTGGATAACAATGCGCAAGATCGTCCACATTAAGTCGCTTAAGCAAATCCATAGCGAAGGAAGTCACATTCACACAATCTTCTGGATGAAGTTTTTCCGCTGAATCGCCTATTCGCTTAGAAGAAGCATCAAAAATCTTAACAGGCAAAATAACGTTATTTATCACATTCAAATTAGCAAGCAGCGTCTGCGATTGCGTAACAAAACCAATGTTTTTTGCGCGAATCGCAGAAATTTGCTCGTCGCTTATAGAAGGCAGTGAAATATTGCATCCAAAAATCGTAACGTTTCCACGCGTCGGCTTTAAAAGACCTGCAATCATGTTTAAAAGAGTAGATTTTCCATTGCCAGACTTGCCCACAATCGCAACAAAGTCGCCAGCTTTAAGCGAAAAATTAACATTGTCTACAGCAATAAACTTCCTATTTTTGCGTTTAAATTCGCGAGTGACATTTTTAAGATTTACTACTAAATCGTTACTAACAACTTTATTCGCCATTTTATTCGCCATCTCTTAAAGTCAAATACGCTTCCCTGCTTGCGATTCGCCCCACAATAATCGCAGAAGTTACCAAAACACTAGCGAGCGAAAACGCTACGGAAACTACCGCAAGCGAGCACACAAACCAAACATTCGACTCCAAGTACGGCAGTTGCAACTGTTGAGAAATAACAACATTATATGGGAACAAAATAAGCGAAGCAAAAGCAACGCCAATCACGCCTCCGCCAAAACCAATCGCAGACGATTCACGCGCAACCATCTTTAGAAGCATGCGCCTATTTGCACCAAGAATCCTCAATGAAGCAAATTCCCTCTTGCGCTCCGATGTAGAAGACGCAAAAACGCACACAAGAATCAACACACCCACAAGCCAAAACGCAAGAATGCCAAGAAAAATCGCCTTATTTAGCACCTCTAAGCTCTTTTTAGTCTGCTCGGTAATTCCGCTTGGAAAGACAACTCCAAGGCTTTTAATTCCGCTAGTTTTACGAATATTTTCCGCAACTTTTTGAGCGCTAAAACCCTTTCTCACTTTTACAAGAACAGCGCTAACTGCCTTGCGTGCGTATTTTGCAGGAATCGCAGTGTGCCCAACTTTAGAAGAATATTTAATAACCGCTGGAATCGTATCTCTGTTTACAAACACTGAATTGTCTAGGCTAGTGCCCGTTTTAGCAAGTTGCGCAACAATCGGCCATTCGTGCCCATACAAGCGAACCGTGTTTTTGTAAGACACAAGCACGTTTGCGCCTGCAATCATCTGCCCTTTTTTAAGCTCGCTTTTGTGTTGCGAATAAATCCATGGCGCGATTACAAAGTCACTCGTAGGGTCAAAACCTATGATTTGCAACTTTTCTGCGCAGCATCCAGCAGATAGAGAAGATATGTAAGTTTGTACGCTTGCTTTTTCAACGCCTTTTGATTTTCGCACAAAATCCTCAATATTGTTCGTAAAGTAAAACGTGCTCGATCCGCCATTAGTTAGCAACGCTTCCGCACGATTGTAAGTGTTTTGCGGAATAACCATAATATCCGCGCCAAGGCGAGCGCGCATACTACTTAAACCATTAGAAAGATTAAGGGAGATTAGCGAGCCGCCAAAAAACACTGCAGCTAAGCACGCGGAAACCACAATTAACGCGGCGGTTCTAAGCGGCTTTTGCTTTAGGTTTTCTAGCGGCAATCGCTTTAATGTAATAGTGTGCATAGTAAATTACTTAGATGCGCACTAGCAAGCAGATTTAGTGTCAAGATACACGCTAACGGATGCAAACACCAACGCTAGTACAGATAGCACAATCAACGTTGGACGCATAACAGATGCGCAATGCATCATTGGACTTTTGCAAACACCAATAAGGAATGTTGTAGTAGCGATCATAAACAGAGAGTTAACGATTACAGCAATATTTAAGCCAGCACGAACGTGTTCTTTAACAAATAGCGCAATAATGCCTAGAATTGCAATAACTACGCCAATTCCAATAGCCACGCGGCTGGTGTAGTAGCATGCCATAGGTTGCATCATCATAGGCATTTTTTGCATTTTATGCATGCCTCCAGTTGAGCATGGTTTTGCAAATGTCAATGGCGCTATAGCAATAAGAATTCCAAAAATAATTGCATGAAGCGATGCGAATAATTTGTTTTTCATAATAAATACCTCATTAAATCTAGTTATTATTTTTTAGTGTTGCTTTTTAACGCAACACGCTTTACGGCACTTATGTTTGCAAGCGCCACGCCTTTTAAAATCTCTTTATAAATACAATCGCAATGTTTAAGAGCTTAATCGACTTACTCTTGAGTCACGAATCTTACACATTTGCGGTTTCGTCTACTTCTATATTTTTCCTACTTTTATATTTTTTCGTATAGCTTAATAGAAAACAAGTCTTGAATATTTTGTTTTAGTGTATATAATCGCGCACTAGTTATAACAATATTACAATTGACAATTTAAAGTAATCTTCAATAGGATTTCATTATTTTAAGTGCAACATTTATAAAACAAAAAATTTTACAATTTTACAATTTCTCAATTGGTGCAACTCTTAACATGAGTCTTTTTACACCATCCGAACCAAAGTCAACTGTAATAATTGAGTTTCTTCCCTTGTCTTGCGTTTTAAGAACAGTTCCAAGACCGTAAGTGTCGTGCGAAATTTTATCACCTTCGTGGAAATCGTTGATGTTTAAGTGATTGTCTTTTTCTTGCAAACCTTGTTTTTTGTAAGACAATGATGATGAAGATGACTGCAAATTTGAAGTGAATGATTGATGCTGGTATGATGCACTCGATTTTCTGGCGATGCGAGTGGTGACTTTTCCAGACTTTGAACCATACGACTTGCCATATGAGCTGCCATATGAATTAGAGCCATAAGACTTTGAGGCATACGACTTGCCATAATGCGATTTTCTGTAACTCGATCCGCCGTAAGTGGTGTACGAATCGTCGTCCCAACCGCCATCGCTTCCAAAATCACTGTCAAAATCGCGGTCAACATCACTGCCCGCTCCCCTAAGCCCAGCACGCATAACATCTGCTTCCTTGCGCTTCCAAGAAATCAAATCGGCAGGAATCTCGTCCAAAAACTGGCTTTGGATCATTTCCGCTGACTTGCCCCATTGCGATCTCTCAGCCGCCCAAGTGACGTACAAAATCTTCTTAGCGCGAGTTATGCCAACGTATGCAAGACGACGCTCCTCGCAAAGCTCCTTTTGATTGTCAACACAGCGCGAATGAGGAAAAGTGCCCTGCTCCATTCCAGTCAAAAACACAACAGGATATTCCAAACCTTTAGCCGTGTGAAGTGTCATAAGCGTAACTTTTCCAGTATCTTCGCCCTGGTCTGGAAGCTGATCCGAATCCGCAACCAAAGCCGTAGTCTCCAAAAAACCAGCAACATTAGCATCAGGCGTATTCTGCTCATACTCGGCTGCAACCGATTGTAATTGAGACAAGTTATCTACTCTAAATTCGTCTTGAGGGTCCTTAGACTCTCGCAAATCCTGCAACAATCCGCTTTCGTTAAGCACGTTCTCCACAACCTTAGAAGGCTTGGAATCGTTAGCTTTCATAAAGTCAATAAGCGAAGTCATAAGATCCCTAAAACTCTTAAGCGCATTAAAAGTTCTAGATGAAATACCAATTTGTTCTGCAATCTTATCTATTTGACTAAGAGCAGACCAAAAACTTATAGAATTTTCTTTTGCATAAGACGTAATCTGCGACTCAGCGCGCGCACCAAGACCACGCTTCGGAACGTTTAAAATGCGGCGCATATTGACATCGTCATCAGGGTTTGCGATCGATTGCAAGTAAGCAAGCGCATCTTTGACTTCGCGGCGCTCGTAGAACTTAGTTCCGCCAACAAGCTGATAAGGCAAGCCCGACTTAATAAGCGCATCTTCTAAGCTACGCGATTGCGAATTTGCGCGATACATAATCGCAATATCTGAGTAGTTTACGCCATCTTCGCCTGCCAAACGCGCGATTTCTTGAGCAACCCAAGAAGCTTCACCTTGCGCGTTATCTGCTACATAACCGACAATCGGCGAGCCTTTGCCTAAAGATGTCCACAACTTTTTAGGTTTTCGATTAGCGTTGTTGGAGATCACAGCATTTGCAGCATCCAAAATGGTTTGCGTAGAGCGATAATTCTGCTCCAACATAATTGTTGTAGCGCTTGGAAAATCCTGCTCAAAGTCTTGAATATTGCGAATATCTGCACCGCGGAAAGCGTAAATTGACTGGTCGGAATCGCCAACAACCGTGATTGAAGATTGCGGAAGTTGAGTGGAATCTGGTGAAACTGATGAAACAGTGGAATCAGTGGAATAATCATCCACACCTGCATCATCCACACCTGCAAGCTCACGAATCAACACGTATTGCGCGTGATTGGTATCCTGATATTCGTCAACCAAAATGTAACGGAACTTTCGCTTGTAATACGCGCTAACTTGCGGATTTTGGCGCAAAAGCTTAACCGTTAACATAATCAAATCGTCAAAATCAACAGCATTCGAAACGCTAAGCCTATTTTGATACTCCGCGTAAACAGCAGCATAAAGCGCATCAGCATTGCCAGCAGCATTAAAGCTAGATGCACCAGATACAGACGCGCCTGGCTTATAATCTGGTGCGTAATTTTTAAGATTTTCCTGCCAAGTAACCAAATTATTTTTGAAATCAGATATCTTAGACAATAAAAGTTTAGGCGTAAACTTTTTAATATCGATGTTCAATTCGGATGCGATTATTTTGACAAGACGCTCGCAATCGGAAGAATCGTAGATAGAAAAACCTGATTTTAAGCCGATTGAATCGCCATGAGCGCGAAGAATTTTAACGCAAGCAGAATGGAAAGTGGAAACCCACATGCTATTTGCACTATTGCCTATTAAGCTCGCCAAGCGCTCGCGCATCTCCGCAGCCGCTTTATTTGTAAACGTGATTGCAAGAATTTGGCTCGGCCACGCCTTGCGATTAGCCAAAATCCACGCGATTCGGCGCGTAAGAACACGCGTTTTGCCGCTGCCTGCGCCAGCTCCGATTAAAAGCGCTGGGCCAGTGTATTGAACAGCCTTGGATTGCTGTGGATTTAAGCCTTCTAAAAGCGATTGTGGGTTGATTTCAGGAATGTTGGAAGATTGTGCGGATGTTTGAGCGTATTGGGCAGCGGCAGAAGATTGAGCTGTTTGGGAAGATTGTACGGAATTTGAATATTTTGCGGAAAAATCGCCAGCAACCGTAGAAGCAGAAACTTCGCTCGTCATGTCTTTATTAATAGGTGCATCGCTAATAGGAGCATTGCTAATAGAAGCATCGCTCTGCTCGTCGGCATCTTCTGGATTGCCAAACAAATCAAAATCGTAACCGTACTTGCTCAAAAGCCCCTCACTCCCGTGTTCCAAATCGCAAAAATTAAACTCTAACCAATTTTAACGAACGGCAGCCAAACACAAATCGTGCGTTTTGCACTGTACGCATTACACAACTTACGCACTTTGTAGCACATTTGACCCAAATCACGTACAAAAAGCGGAAAAACTGACGCACTTTGTAGCTCTAAACAACGTTTTGCATCGTTCGCGCGCTACGCTCTAAGCGAAAAGGTAGGTCTTGTCGCTCGCGCGTTACAGCGCGCTCACGTCTTCGCTTGCGTTGAAAGCACACTGTGCTTTCAACCTTGAGCAAGCTCAGCGCTCCGAATTACCTTTTCGCGCTACGCTTCTCAAGCGAAAAGGTAGGTCGTCGCGCAAGTGAGTCAAAGCTGGGGGTAAGCTATACAAATACACGCTACACACGCAAAACACGGCGCAATTTGAAAGGAATAATCGTGCAAGAACTTGAAGAACGTATCCAAAAAGAAGGCATTGTTAAGCCAGGAAATGTTTTGAAAGTTGACGCATTCCTTAACCACCAGTGCGATTGCGCGCTTTTTGACGCAATGGGAGCTGCATGGGCGCAGCATTTTAAAAACACGCAAATCAACAAAATCCTAACAATCGAGTCTTCGGGAATCGGAATCGCGTGCGTTGCTGCGCGTCATTTTGGCAACGTTCCAGTGGTTTTTGCAAAGAAAGCGCAATCAATCAACTTGGATGGTGATCAATACGTGTCTACCGTATTCTCGTTCACAAAGCAACGCGAATTCCCTGTAATTGTGTCTAGAAAATATTTGAGCGCAGACGACCGCGTTTTAATTTTGGACGATTTTTTGGCTAATGGCAAAGCTTTGCAAGGGTTGATTGACATTTGCGATCACGCTGGAGCCGCGGTTGCTGGCATTGGCATTGCGATTGAAAAAGGCTTCCAAGGCGGCGGAGATGCGTTGCGCGAAGCTGGATATGACTTGGATTCGCTGGCGATTGTGGAGTCGATGGATCCTAACGATGGGTCAATCACCTTCCGCCAATAGCCAAGTCAATATGATTGTGCGCAAATTGTGAAAAAATTAAACATAATTCTTCACAAATCGCAATTTTGCGTAAAAATACGATAAAGTAGTTCGGTTGGTGTTTGAAACCTATTACTCTAAATGTGCTAGCTTTCAACATGCAATTTTTAATAATTTTCAATAAGATAGCTTGATCAAGATAGCTTTAATCGGCTAGTTTTCAACTGATTGGCGGCTAAACGTATGAGTGATGTTGTGATTGTAAGCGCAGCGCGCACACCGATAGGAAAATTCGGAGGCGCGTTGAAATCGCTCACATCTGTTGAGTTAGGAACAATCGCAGCAAAAGCCGCAATCGAACGCGCAAAAATCAGTCCAAAATCTGTAGATCAAGCGATTTTTGGCAACGTACTTCAAGCAGGCAGCGGTCAAAACGTTGCGCGCCAAATCGCCCTTAGCTCGGGGCTTGACGAGTCAAGTTGCGCAATGACAATCAACGAAGTTTGCGGATCTGGTCTTAAAGCCATTCGCCTTGCGCAATCTGCGATTTGCATGGGAGATGCAAAAGTGGTAGTTGCTGGAGGCACGGAAAGCATGAGCAACGTGCCGTTTTACGCGCAAAACGTGCGATTTGGTGGCCTTCGCTACGGCAACAGCGCACTGGTTGATGGACTAAAAAAAGACGGACTTTGTGACGCTTTTACTGGCAAAGAAATGGGAGTTACTGCCGAAAACGTGGCCGCGAAGTTTGGCATAACGCGCAAGCAGCAAGACGCTTTTGCGTTAAAATCGCACCAGAAAGCCGTTTTCGCGCAAAATAACGGCGATTTTGACGCGGAGATTGCACCCGTGCAGCTTTTGGACGGAACTGTGATTAACAGAGACGAGCATCCGCGCGCCAACACTTCTATAGAGAAGCTTTCTAAGCTTAAAACGTTGTTTGAGGCGGATTTTGACAGGTGCGAAACTGGTGGAATGCGCGAGGCAGATGAAACTCGTGAGGCGTATTCTGGAGCAAAACACTCGCCTACTGTGACAGCCGGAAATGCAAGCGGCATCAACGACGGCTCAGCAGCACTCGTCTTAATGAGCAAAGACTACGCAATCGCGCACGGAATCGACTATTTGGCAGAAATCGTAGGATTTGCAGAAGGTGGAATCAGTCCAGACCTTATGGGCTACGCGCCAAAACACGTTATGGAACGCATGCTAAAAAACACGGGCTACACCGTTGAAAACATTGACCTTTTTGAGATTAACGAAGCGTTTGCCGCACAAAGCATAGCCGTGTGCCAGCAGCTGAACATCAACGAAAGCAAACTGAACATAAGAGGCGGCGCGATTGCGCTCGGGCATCCTTTGGGCGCTAGCGGAGCCAGGATTTTAACAACACTTCTTTACGCACTTAGAGACAATCACATGCAAAACGGTGTTGCAGCTCTGTGCGTGGGAGGCGGAATTGGAGTGAGCATGCAAGTTAGGATGCGAAAGTAGACGTGTGATAGACGTGCACGTGTTGTGACACGCGCGAAGTAAGTCGCAGAACGCATACGGAGTGTTGTGATACGCGCGGTTGCTGGCGGTGAATGTGGCGGTTGCCGGCGACTTGAATAGCGTCAATAGCGTCAAAGCAACATTGCAAAAGTGAAAATCGCGAAAATGACGTCAAAAAAAATGGAGAAACATGGCAGCTTTTCGAGAATTAAGCGTAGAACAGCGCATAAAAACGCTGGAATCAGAAGGCACGCTTAGCGGCGATTACACGCAACTTCTGCTCGCACAACTCGCGCAAAGCAGCGAAACAAACATTCCTGCAAGCGTTGCAAACAGCATGATCGAAAACCAAATCGGGCGATTCAGCCTGCCAGTAGGCGTTGTGCGCGGCCTAAAAGTAAACGGAGTTATGCAAAACGTGCTGATGGCTACAGAAGAGCCATCCGTAATCGCTGCCGCATGCAACGGTGCAAAAATCGCAGCAAAAAGCCTAGAAAACGGCGTTGTAGCACACAGCGCACATTACGTTACGCGCGCACAAATAGTTTTTGAAGACGCGGACGGAAGCGTAGCTAAAAAACTAGATAGCATAATGCGTAACGAGTCAAAACGCACGGCGATTAGAGAGGTTGCGCGCTCCGCACACCCATCAATATACCAACGCGGCGGCGGATTAGAACGCGCGCAGGCGGCGGCGTTAACAGGCTTCGCCAAGCTAACACTAGACATAAACGCATGCGACGCAATGGGAGCAAACATAGCAAACACCATTGGCGAAGCTGTTAAAACCCAGCTGGAAAGCTGGGTTGGACGCAAGGCGCTGGTGGCAATTCTTGCCAACTCCAGCCGCGCGGCAACAGTCGCCGAAGTGCGCATACCCGTAGAAGCGCTTGTGCCTAGCGCAAAAACTGCCGCGGCTGGAGATGCCGACGGCATGCGCCTTGCGCGCCGCATCGCCGCCTTAAGCTCCCTGGCCGCCGTAGACGCGGAGCGTGCTGCAACCCACAACAAAGGAATCCTAAATGGAATAGTTGCAGCAGCACTCGTATCTGGTAACGACACGCGCGCATTACAAGCCGCCGCACACGAATGGGCAGCAAAATCTGGTCGTTACATGCCTCTTTCAACCTGGACCTTGCAAAATTCAGGTCAAATCCTTTACGGTCGCATCGAAATCCCGTTGCAAATCGGCACAGTGGGCGGCGCAATCGCCTCGCTACCAATGTCAAAAGTCGCGCTGCAAGTTTCTAAAGTCAATAACGCCAATGATTTCCGTAACGTTCTAGCAGCCGTAGGACTCGTGCAAAACCTGGCGGCTCTTCGCGCACTCGCAGGTCCTGGAATTCAGGCGGGTCATATGCGCCTTCAAGCCGCAAATATCGCTATAGCATCTGGAGCGCGCGGAGACGAAATTCAAAAAGTTGCGCACGCGCTTCTAAACGAAAATTCTTCCGATTTAAACACGAATTCTGCAAGGATGATTCTTGATAATTTGCGAAAAGACAAAAATACTTAGAGTTTAAAATGATAATTACACGTGTTACTCGGTTAACTGCGACTTCCTTCTGTTTGGGATAAGTCGCCAGCAACCACGCCGTAAAATTTACACCACTAAAATCGTCCTTAAAAAAAATCGCCTTAAAAAAAAATAGGAAATCATGAGCAATACTTCAAAAAACACGCCAAAAGTCGGAATCGACCGCATAACTTTCGCAACCCCAAATTGCTATCTAAGCATGCGCGACCTTGCGATTGAGCGCGGAATAGACCCGAACAAATTCACAATCGGAATCGGTCAAAGCCAACAGGCAGTGCCACCAAACCACCAAGACATCGTAACACTTGGCGCTCAAGCTGCTCTGCCGCTTATGCAGTACATCGACAGCAACCGCCTCAAAATGGTGATCGTTGGCACAGAAAGCGGCGTCGACGCCAGCAAATCCAGCGCGCTTTATATTCACAAACTTCTAAACCTTAGCTCGTGGGTGCGCTGCGTGGAAGTAAAAGAAGCGTGTTATGGCGGAACTGCGGCGCTTATGATGGCTCGTGACTACGTTTTGACGCATCCTGGCGCGCAAGTTTTGGTGATTGCTGCAGACATTGCGCGCTACGGCGTTGGCACTCCTGGCGAGGTGACGCAAGGCGCTGGTGCTGTGGCGATGCTTGTAAGCGAGAATCCACACGTGTTGCAAATCAACGACGACAGCGTTGTAAAATCGGCGGAAATCCAGGATTTTTGGCGTCCCGTATATCAAAGCACGGCGTTGGCTCGCGGAAAGTTTTCAACCGAACAATACATTCGCATGTTCTGCGACGTGTGGCAGCGGTACAGTGCGGAAAACGCCTGCAATTTCAACGATTTTGAGGCGATTTGCTTCCATCTTCCATACACAAAAATGGGGCTTAAAGCGCTTCGAGCTGGGTTGGAGGAAAAGTCGAGCGCGCCTATTACAAGCGATACGCGCGAACGTCTTCTTGCGCGATACCAAGACAGCACACAATATAGTCGCCGAATCGGTAATATTTACACTGGTTCACTCTATTTAGGATTAATTTCTTTACTTGATTACGATTATTTTAAGAATTTTGACGATTCTGCGGTTGATGGCGATAGTGAGGTTTCTTGCGACTTATCTTCCGCAACACACACAAACGAATCGCCGACATGCCTGTCTCCTTTACTCTCAGGTCAAAAAATCGGCTTGTTCTCCTACGGTTCTGGCGCTGTAGCAGAATTCTTTAGCGCAACACTTGTTCCAGACTGGCGTAGCGCGCTGTTTTCTAATCAGCACTTAAAGTCGCTAAACAATCGCACGCAATTAAGCGTTTCGCGATACGAGGAGATGTTTAACAGCGCAGCGCCTTATTCTCCGCAGGATTTTATAAGCAGCCAGAAGAATCGAAGTGGCGCGCGATTCGTACTTGACTCCATCGCATCTCAAGAGCGTAACTATCGTTCTATCTAGCTGTAGTGCGATTGTACTGAATTACGGTGTTTTTTAATACAAACGCACTACACATACACACAAAACCGTAGTGCGATTGTACCAAAATACGGCAGGTCGTCGCGCAAACACACTACGCATACACACAAAAACAAGCCAAAACGTTGATATTTCAAGGGTTTTCGGCATGAAAAAAGGGTTTCTAGCGATTGGCTAGAAACCCTGTTCGCGGATGAGGCGAGATTCGAACTCGCGGTAGGTTTCCCTACAACGGTTTTCAAGACCGTCTCCTTAGACCGCTCGGACACCCATCCATGTGTGATTGCTACGCAATATGCACATCAATCACACAAGCGAATAGCCTACCATAATCCCTAGGAAAACGCACATACTCGTATCTAGTCGCGCCTATTTCCCAGCAACTCCAGCAAGTACACAAACATGTTGATGAAGTCCAAATAAAGATTAAACGCGCAAATAATCGAAATACGTTTAATCATTTCTGGCTGATCAGCATACGCTTCAAAAATCGCACGAGTTTTCTGTGCATCGTAAGCCGTAAGACCTGCAAAAATCAGCACTGCAATCGCAGCAATAAATCGCATTGTTCCAGCACTTGGAGCAACAAACATAAGAATTACCTGACTCACGCACAACACCAGCAAAGCCACCATAAGAATAGGACCAGCCTTAAGCATATTCACTTTTGTAGTGAGCGCAAGCATTGTAAGGCACAGGAAGAATCCAGCAGTTAAAGCCAAAACCATTGCAATAGAGCCTAGACTAAACACAGTAAAAATCGTACTAAGCGTAAAGCCAGTAAGCGCAGCATACGCATAGAACATCGCACGCGCAGCAAAAACGCTCATTTTCATAACGCGCATTCCAAGCACAACAGCAAGCACCACTTGCGCAATAATAATGCCGAAGAATCCAAATCGACCCGTAGCATACAAGTAAGAGTAAAGCGCACCCGTACTTTGCGTAAACATTGCCACAAGCGTTGTGACAATTAGTCCAACAGTCATCTCTGCGTAAACTCGACGCACACTCACTCGCTCTGCCTGCTCGCGCACATAAGTAGCCTGCGCGTCGACAATTGTTGGGTTTTGTGCAAAGTTGCCAGCATAATTGCTGTTAAAATTTCCAAAATCTCCCATAATTCCTCCTAAATCCTTATTAAGTATTTAATTATAGTACATTTGTACGACTATGTGTGTCGTGCTACAAAAAGCGGAGATGTAGGTCGTCGTTCGCGCGGTCTACGCGCGCGAACGTCTTCGCCGCACGTAAAGTCCACTGGACTTTACGTTTAAGTGGCTCAGCGCTCCGAATTGCCTTTTCGCGCTACGCTTTAAGCGAAAAGGCAGGTCGTCGCGCATTAGTTGTTACGACTCAGGCGCATCCTCCACGCGCGGCGCACCATTAATATCGCGATGAATACCCTGCATTTGCGCCTCAATTGCCTGCAAATTCTGCGCGCACTCAAGCAGCGTCTTAGAATGCTCCGCCAACTTTGCGTCCGGCAAATCAGCCTTATAGCGCAACGCGTGCTCCAAACTCGCCCAATAATCCATTGCGATTGTACGGAATTGCACCTCCACCGGCGTGTAATGCGCACCCGACGACAAAAACACTGGCACAGCGTAAATTACATGCAAACTGCGGTACCCATTCGGCTTTGGGTTTTTAATATAATCCTTAACCTGCAAAACTTGAATATCCGTTTGCTTGGAAAGGTATTGCGCAACCGCGTACACGTCGTCGCGATAGTTGCAAATCACGCGAATCCCAGCCACGTCGAACAGATTGTCGCGAATCGAACGCGTTGATATGCTTAGGTTTCTGCGGCGTAGCTTCTCAAAAATCGAGTGCACGGATTTTAGTCGCCGCTCCATGTGATGCACGGGATTGTGCGAAAATCGCACCTGAAACTCGCCGTCCAAAATCTCCAGCTTCGTGCTTATTTCGTACATCGCGCCTTCGTACACTTGCATCATGTTTACGAATTCGTCCATTTGATCGGGCGGAAGATGCGGCGTTTCGCTTTTTATAGGTGATTTTTGCGCGGACTTTTCGTCAGCGGTTGCTTGCGACTTTTCCGCGGTGGCGTCTGGCGCCCCACCATCTCCCGCTCCTTGCAAGCTGGCGTAAAGTTCGGCCAAATTTAAACGATTATGACGATCAAGTATCACGGTTCTTATTCTACTCGTAATTTTGTTATAAGTCTGATAATCGCCTGAGAATATGCGCGACGACCTGCCTTCGCGCTTAAAGCGTAGCGCGCGAAGGCAATTCGGAGCGCTGAGCCGCTCAAGGCAGAAGCACTGCTTCTGCGCGGCGAAGACGTGAGCGCGGCTAATCCGCGCGAACGATGTGACGCACTTTCTAGCTCTAAACAGCGTGTTGGACTACAAAATCGGGAAATAGCGCTAGCGCAGTTTAACCACGCCGCGCCCAACCCACAGTATGTGCTTGCCGCGAATATCCCACTTACGCCGCCTCTTACCAGCAACCACAGTGATCATCATGGCAAGAATCGCCGCCGAGAATATCATCGCAATAACAAACAACGTCATCCATAGCGGCCATTGCACATGGTCTTCTGGCGGCGCAACAGGGTCCGGCAGCACACGATACCCCGTAACCAGCAACCTATGCGAGTTCACACCATACGGCGTACAAGTAAGCAGCGTAGCTAAATCGCGCCCCTTCTCGCGCTGCAGCAAACTTATATCGTGCGGATCCACCACGTTTATACGAAACACCTTGTAACGCAAGGTCTCCCCTTGCACATCAAGATAAAAGTAGTCACCCTTTTTAAGGTCTGTTAGCGAATCAAACATGGTTGCGTTCGGCAAACCAGTGTGCGCGGTAATCACAGTATGCCGCCCCTTGCCGCCCACTGGCAAATCCGTGCCATACAAGTGCCCCGCGCCTCGCGCAAGCGTATCTTCTTTTGTACCGTGGTAAATCGGCAGCTTTACGCCAATCTTCGGAATTTTTACAATGCCAATAATGCCCATCGGCTCCTCAAGCGTTTTAAGATAACGCTTGTATCCAGGCGTGTTAGTTATATCTTCCTGACCGTCGCCGCCGTACGGGTCGCGCGTGAGCATATCCTTGCGCGTTGCGTTGTAGCGCTTTGCGCCGCGAATGTGCGCGCGCCGCACGTCGCCAGCCTGATCGTGATTATACTTGTCGTACGCTGTCGATATCTCCTTCGAAACGTGATTGTTCCACAGCGTTGAGCACACAGGGTAGCTAAAGCACAAAATGCCTGCAAGAACCAGCGCAATCGGCTCTAAGATACGCATCAGTGTGCTTTTCTTTTTAGTTATTTTTTTAGTTTTAAGTGTATTTTGGTTTATATTTTTGCTTGAGTTGGATCGTGGAATTTGCTCTTCGGTTGCTTGCGACTTATCCGCTAGCAAACCACTCGCACCAGCCACACTGCTCGTGCCAGCCACATTGGAGGTACGCTTCGCCTTATTCTTAAACAATTTAGCAACAGCGCGCTCACTCAACGAGTGGCACAAATTGCTAATATCGGCTAGCTTCATAACTCCTCCAAGCTCAAGCTATTGAATTAAAGATAATATTTGGTTTGATTTTGCTACAAACGCAGTGGGATTTTGCGCTTTTTGTTGCTCAAAACGGCAAAATTAACAACAAAATCGGGAAAAACTTACCGAAAATGTTGCTTAAAACCACAAAATCAACAACAAAAAGCGGAAAACGACGGGTTTTGTTGCTTTAACAGTCCACATAGGATTGAGTCTAGGGTTTTTGCCCTAGACTCAATCGTTTATGATTTACTAATCAAACTGAGCAAATCACGCAGCCTGCTGCTCTTCTTCCTTCTTGCGATTCTTAAGGAATACGAACATACCAGATCCAACAAGACCAAGGCCAATAAGCGCAAAGATAATCACGCCAGCAGCACCAGTCTTTGGAAGCTTGAACCAATTGTTACCACCATCAGGACCACCATTTGGAAGATCCTTGAAGGAGTATGTAAATGTTTGATCGGCAGCCTTGTAGTTAGCATTTTTTGTGTAATCCTTAGGAATAGTAACCTTGTCAACAGCTGGAGACAAAGCAAACTTTTCTGGAGCCTTGGTCTCCACAACATAGAATTCTTGTCCAGCCTTTGCTTCAAAAGCAGTAGTCAAACCAGTAGCAGGAGTTCCATTCTCACCATTCGCAAAGCCCTTAGCAGACTTATTCTTGCACTTATCATCAGAACGAGTAAGATCCGCTGCGCAAGCCTTTGCATCATTTTCACTAGCGAAGATTGCAAACTTCGCGCCAGCAAGAGGACTTGTACCGTCAATTCCGTTAACCTTCTTAATATTGAACTTAACAAGAGTTACCTTAGATTCGTCGCCTGGATTTGGATTAACAGGCTTTGGCTTATCCTGTTCAGGAGTACCTTTCTTATATCCTGGCTGATAGCCGAACTTATTAACAACTTCGCCAGTACCAACACCAGCTTTAAGAGTAAACTCAAGCTCTACCTTCAACTTTGCATTTGCATTTGTTTTAAGTGCAGTTGCAATTTCACCAAGACCAGCATCGGTAAACGATACAGTGATACGCTTACGGGTTGCAGCGGGTTGATTATCAACAGGACTATCAGCAACACTAACCGTGTACTTATCTTCCTTACCTTTAGTATTCTTAATCTCAGTATTACCGATCATAACCTTCTTAACTACTGTTTTGCTAGAATCGTATGCCTTGCTCAATGCATCATCCCATACTGCAAAGCCCTTATAATCATCAGCCGTACGATCCTTAACAGGTGTACCACTCTTTGTCACTACAGCAGTCTCGATAGTATATGGTAAAACATCTCCAGCACCAACCATTCCTTTAGTATCAACAGTTTTCTTAATAGCATCCTTGGTATATGCGTTCTTAGGATCAACTGTCACATCGTAGTTATAGGTATTATCCGTAGAATTAGATTTACGAGTAACTTCTGGGATAGTCATAAAGAATGGGTCAGGCAGCTTTTCATATCCGTCTGGAACCTCAGTTTCTTCAACCTTGTAAAGGCCGATTCCAAGGTCAGGGAATTTTGCAATACCTTCATTATTAGTAGCTTGTTCACTTGACTTATCTTCAAATGCAATATTACTTGAAGTATTAGGTGTTAGGTTAAGCGTTGGTACCTTAGCTGCAACCTTAAGCCATTCATCATATTTCGTAAGGTCAAGGTTTGCGTTGCCAAGCGACTTAACCTTAGTCACCTTAAACTTTGCACCAGTAACCTTAGTTTTCTTGGTCTGTTCACCTTGGTCATTAACTTCATCCTTGTACTTGGTAATGGTGATGGAGCCCTTTTTATTTGCAGCCTCATTACCAAGAGCCCATGGCGCCTTTTCTGCAGTAGCAGCCCAAGCAGAGCTGCCAGCAACCACGGCGCCAGCAACGCACAGCGTGCCAGCCATTGCGAGCGAAGCCACCGCGGCAACGCATTGTTTAGTGAACTTATTCACTTTCTTCTCCTTTATATCAGTGCCCTTTTGGGCAGGTTTTTGAGGAAAATACGGTTATTGTTTAATGTTTATTGTTTATTTTGTGTTGCGATATATAGGCAAGCCACAATCTGTAAGCAAGCCACGGTTCGTGATCAATCCACAATTTGCGAACGAGCCACAATTATTCATCGCGCTAATGTTTACGCGAATCGTAGTACGCAACAAGTTTTAGCGAGAATCGCACCGCAAGCTTGCAAGCCAGCGCTACTCTTTCGACTAGCCGACTAGCAGGATTGCGTGCAAATTTTTTCATCAGCATCGCCACCTTTCGCTACGTCGCCTTAAAGCGCGAAGCTTTTTGGCAGTTTTGCAGATAAAATCTTTAATCAGTGTCTTACGCAACAACGCATCAAGCATCGCGCGCCCCCACTTGGTCTGATCAAGGAAGAACCCAGCCGCCATGGTGCCCGTGCCAATCACGCACACTACGCTCAGCAGCATGTTCCAGTTCACGCAATCTTCCCCGCCTGTCTTCGGCAGCTTAAATTGTTCGACCACGTGTACTGGGAAATACTTGACAGCCCAATCTTCATCCCTATTACCAGTTGGATTAATCGTTGCTGCAATGTCGTTATTTGTAACGTCAATTTTGTGATCGTCACCAACAGCCGCTTTGTATGTATCCAAAGCATCAGGCTTCAACGCAAACACAGCGCAATAGTATTCTCCAGTTTGAGCAGGCGCTTTGCTGCTCGTAATAGTTCCGCTTGCGCGCTCTGTTGTATTTCCAGTGCTGTCAAACAAAAGGTACTTACCTGCAGGATTGCAGCCATCACCAGCTTTACCACTCTTACGGCACTCCTGTTGTTCCTGGAAGCTTGCATGATCCCATGCCTTCTGCCAATCAAGTTTGAAGAACAGCTTATCGAGATTTTCACTCCACTGTTGCGAATTACTGCTGTTAGAAGTAGCACTACCTTCCCTACACAGTAATCTAAGAGTAATGCCGCCAATTTTATGAGATGACCAAGAGTCAATACCCATATTCTTCAGCAAGCCAATACCCTTCATAACAGTAATGCCATTAATATCGTCTACAGGTCCAGTAAACTTGCCATTTTCATACTGCTTGTATACGTTAAGATGCAAATCACCATTCAACTTCCATGGTCGCAAAATATTCACAGACGCATAAATAGGCTTACCATTGTTACCAGAATCTTCATCTTGAGAAGTGGAACCATCTGGATAGTGAACAACAACAGGCACTTTATCAGGATTATTCTCTGTCGTGGCAGGCATCCACTTATGAGGATAAAAAGCTACTTTGCCGAATTTACCAGCTTGGGTTTTATCCTTAGCATTCTTTTTATCATCGGTATTATCTTGGCCATTTTCAAACAAAGCGTAGGTTAACAATGGAATATTTGCATTTTCAGATTTATACTTCTTAATCTCAAACCAAGTTCCAGCAGGCAAATCGCCTGTTTTAATATCATCCTGATTGTAGGTAGCTTCATTTGCATTCTTGGTACTTTTAGGCACTTCAGAAGTTCCGTGAGTACCAGCATCAAGGGTAATGGTCTCATACTTTGGGTTATAGTAGTGAGAATCTGGATGCACGGAAATATTTAACGTACTTACTGACCAGTCAATACCATTTACAGTATCCAGCTCAGGATTATTTGCATTTGTTTTATTATTTAAAACAGTTTTAATCTGATCGAAAACATTACCTGAAGAAAGGTGCTTTCTTACAATTCCATCGAACTTATCTTGCAGTTTTCCATGCTTACCTTTAATGACAAGATCTTTAATAGCGTATACTTTGCAAACAAAGTCACCGTAATTCTTAGGAGTACCTTTAATATACCCATTAGTACGCTCAGTAGTTTCATTATTACCATTGGCATTCACGTCATAGTCATAAAGGTAATCTGAAATATTACATCCACTACCATTAGATTTATTACACTTCTTACGCAAAGCATTATCCGTAGCATGCAACCACTGTTTTGGAGAAGAAGCGTTCCCTGGACCAACAAGAGTTAAACCATTAATTCCTCCAAGTTTGTAAGAATTAGGTTTAGCTTTACCAGTCTTAGTATCCTTCTCGTAGCAAATCATGCGTTGGTAAATAAGACCTGGCTTATATGTTGACCAAGAGTCAACAAGCTTATCTTGAATTTTTTTATTCTTCTTATACTCGTTACCTCCAAGAATATGGAGCTTTAAATCACCATTACGTGGAGTTTCTCGAACAACATGTACCTTCGCGTACACGGGGTTTCCAAGATTACCTGAATCTGGGTCTTCAGAAGTAGAACCATCTGGATAATGCACAACTACAGGCTGATTATAATCACCATCTTCCATCCACTTATGAGGTCGGAACGTAACCTTACCAAATCTACTTCCAGATCCCTCAGATGAATCATTGCCTTTATTTCCGCTCTTTGGCTTATTACTTTGATTTTCAGGTTCCCAATCAGCCCAGTTTAACTTATTATCACCAGTTTTATATTTTTTAAACTCAAACCATGTTCCGTCAGGAAGTGGGCCTTGCTTAACATCACCCTGATTCTTATTGGCATTGTTAGCATTTTTCTGGCTTGTAGGAGATGAAGTTGTATTCTTGTACACTTTACCATCAATAACTTTTGTACTGTTAGTAAAGTTACCAGCTCTAGCAGTTATAGGCACATAACTAGGGTTGTATCTGTGAGACAGTGAGTAAACAGTAAAGCGGAAAAGAGATGAAGCCATATCTCCGGAGTTATAATCCTTCATAAGAGACGGAGAATCTTTAGCTAATTTATCAAAGTTTTCTAATAATTGGCTACCTTGATGGAACGCAAACACTCTGCAACCAAAGGTACCTTTAGAGATAGGAGTACCACTGATTGTTGCGCGAGAACGCTCCATAGTATCTTTTTCATAATCTTTTTTATAAAGATACTTATTAGTTTCACACTTAAGATTATCTCTTGTACATAGTGCTTCTTGCTTTTCGCTTGCACGTTCCCATTGCACTGGATCTCCAAGATGCAATCCATTAAAACTATCAGAACTACTTTTTATAAAAGTGTGATTTGCTGTGATATTATTCTTCTCTTCGTAACAAATAGAACGAAATACAATCTTGCCCTGATTAACATTAGACCATGAGTCAAGAATCAAATTTGGTTTCATTTTTTCATTGATAGTAAGATTCAGCGGCCTATTCGAATCCACTCCAATACCACTTAGACTATAATTATCGTTACCTTTATTTATTGCTAAATGTAAGTCACCTTGACCTGCAATAATTTTTTTTACGGTGACTTTGGCATAAACAGGAGCACCATCATTCGCTGAGTCAGGTTCTGCAGACGTAGAACCATCTGGATAGGTAACAAGCACAGGCGTCTGTTCGCTTTTGCCTTGATCAACTTTACCTGGAGTAAAATGTACCCTACCTGTGTTTGAATCATTATTCTCAATTTTTGACCAACTTAATACATTAGAGCTAATGTCAATAGTGCTATTGCCTAATTTATTAGTATATTTTTTTAAGACAAATGAAGTACCTCGAGGAAGAGGACCCTCTTGAATAATAACGTTATTTTTTCTATTTGAATCTTTAGCACTAGCAGGTGGATTTGTATAAGCATTCTTCGCAGTAGGCTCAACATTTTCTAACGTCTCATACACAGGGTTGTATATCCACGATTGAGGTATGACCTTAACCTTCGTATTGTGAGTGTATTCAAGAGTCTTAGAATTGTTGCAATTGTACAATTCGGGATTAGGATATGTAATTTTTGTTCCAAAAGTAAAAGTCTTATCTTTATCAGATTTACGCGGATTATACGTTATATATCCTGAATTAGGATTAATATAAACAGACCCTTCAGGCATCTTATTAGGAGAATTTACTGTTTGAATACTACTATCAGACTTGTTTACAATTGAGTATCGTATACCAATATCATCAGGTAAATCAGTGGAAGTTTTTCCATCATACACAAATTTACCTGTAGAACTGTCACCCTCCCATTTACCCGTTTTGATAAAAGGCTTTACTGTTACTGGACGACCATAAGTAGTAAGCGGAACATTATCCTTACCGTAATCTTTCAGCATAGAATCGTTATACTGTGGATAATCAATGTCATTCACACCTTTAGGGTTCATGTTATGCAAGTGTTCCACATAATCAGGTATGCCATCACCATCAGTGTCAAATGGACCAAAAACCGCGTACTTATTTCTACGCCAACTACTTCTAAAACCAGCAGCAACAGGCATTTTTGTATACACATCTTTTTCAGTGTATCCATTTGCTAAGTAGGCACTTACAATCCACGTAAAGCGCTTATCACCAGTATCCCATTCAAGACTTGCAAACATCGTTTCAAAAAGATTATTCTGATTCCACTTGTATATTTCGCACATAGAATACTGGCAATCCTCAGGTTTTCCCTGCAATCGCGAATATTTGTAAGGATTTGGAAGACCACCACCAACGCCATTGTCTCCACTAGAAGGACCAAGATTATCATTCCAATTATCGTTGAAACCTTTAAACTGCCCACGATCACTAGGATCTTTAGTATATGTCCAAGCTGTCCAAGTCCCTGCAAATGTTTTCAAAGTACCAATGCGCATATCATCTTGATCTTCACGAACAAGTTGCGCAGAAGTATCACCTGTTTGTACCTTACCGCTTGAGCCTTCCCAATAGCGTTTAACAAGTATTGAGCTTTTATCTAGACCTTTAGGCAAAAACACTGAAAGAGTAGGTTTACCCCAATAAGCAGTACCGTCTTTAGGTTTATTTCCTTTAGGCTGCAACTCACCTGAATCAAGCTGCCTAGCAAACTCAGCATTTCTGTTGAAAATTATTTTATAAGTTACTTTTGTTCTTCCATTTTCTTTTTCAATAACAGGATCTTCAATCCTCATATCTCTAAATGCATCAGCAGCATCATAAGTGTGCTCTTCATCTTTCCTACCTCTATTATCTTCAGTTGTAGGAGCAACATAACCGTTACCAGCGTAATCCCACCAAACACTTGCCGCATTAGCCCTATTCACTGGCGGCACGATGAGCATGGTTACTATGGTGGCAAAGGTGACAATTATTGCAAGAATCATGTTTCGGAAGATATGCGATTTTCTTGCTGTTTTACCTACGTATGAACTTAATGAATCATTATCCGATAATGAAGAAGAAGATGATGAAGATAAAGAAGATGATGAAGAATTTACTTGCATATTTGAGTACGAATAAATTGGCGCACTGTGGTAATCGGAATCTGGGCGCATTGAATAGGTAGAGTCAGAACCAGCAGACGCATCTGCCACACTATTCGCATTGTCAGTATCGCTCACAGAAAAAACCTTCTGCGCAATGCAGCACACGCGAGATGCGAAACGAGCAAACTTTGCAGGTAACATAATCGACTCACCTTCGATTGTCATTTTTGGCTAGTTTGTACATCCTAGCCATTTTGGCAATTTCGGCTATTGCATAAGCAACACCCTGCTTTTACACGAATCCCAAAATTGGGCAGAATACTACACGTATCAAGTACAGAAGTACTAAGAGCATTCAAATACATGAACTAGCATTTAGCAATTGCAGCATTTACAAACAACGCTTAATGCAATTCCACATGTGAGCACAACAATAAAGCAGCAGAACGCGCAGCTTTACTAAAGTACTCAAGCAAAAGCATTTAGCAAATATACCCCCCCCCCCCATAACGAATTGCAAGAAAAAATAGACTTTAACAGAGCTTTAAGGAAAAGTTTTTATAATTGTTCTCTTTTACAAAAAAATATATTGATTGATCACTAATAACAGAATAGTTTCATGAATATGGTGTAGTATGTTGCGCACTCCGCGTGTCGTAAAACCACAACATCTTGTGGTTCGGATGCGCACTGACCACAAATCGCCAGCTATGTAGTGAGATTGTACTGAATTTCAGCGTTTTTGATACAAACGCACTACATAAAAGCGCTCAAGCAGGTCGTCGCGCAAACTCGGGAAAGCAGATCATTCGTTCGAGCACTGCAGAGTATTACAAAACGTTACGAGTTTGATAGCACTGCGATACAATTAACAAAGTCAAAGCAAAACACACTGCAAATAACGCGAAGACACAAATAACACAGAAGGCAGCACTACGATTAGCTTAATTAGGCGGCAGATTCTGCCAGAGTTTATACCAGTTGGCGCACGAATTGTTGTGCGAACATACAAAGTCGCGCAATTAGGCGGCGACGAAAGATTGCAAACAGCCACTGGCAGATCGCAAGCAACCGACGCCAGCGAAGAAACAACCGACGCCAAATCGCAAAAAATCGAATACCACGACGCGATTGGTCACGTAATCAGCTGGGACGGAGCAACATTGCATCTTATGCGAGACGCGGCAGCAAACGGAAGCCGACCCGAGCAAGAAATGTTCATCGACGCGCGCACAATCGTGCGATTAAAGCCCGTGCCCGAGCGCAAACATCGCAGCTAATCTACGCAAGCTATGTAGTGCGATTTTACTGAATTTCAGCGTGTCGTACCGCGTGCTACGCTTTAAGCAAAAAGGCAGGTCGTCGCGCGAGAGAATGTTGCTCTAATTGGCGTGTCGAGCAACAAAAAGCGGAAAGTTTTCCCGACTTTGTAGCTCAAAACCACAAAATCAACAACAAAAAGCGGAAATATCGTTCGCGCACTACAGCGCAATGCGAAGGCAGATCGTCACGCAAAGCGCTATTCAACAACGCCGTTAGAAATCAGCTCGCGCGCAACCTCGCGATACTCCTTAGCAGTCTTATGCTCAGGAGCAAAAATCGTAATCGGAAC
This sequence comes from Gardnerella vaginalis ATCC 14018 = JCM 11026, assembly GCF_001042655.1. NCBI lineage: Bacteria > Bacillati > Actinomycetota > Actinomycetes > Bifidobacteriales > Bifidobacteriaceae > Gardnerella > Gardnerella vaginalis. Next base: position 1,203,149 of record NZ_AP012332.1, read on the forward strand.
CGCCGCAACAGTGGAATCTGGCAGCTTAATCGAACGCGAAATAACAGAATGCAGCACGCGCCCCTGGAAAGCCTCGTAAATCCTTTGCAAAACCTCTTCGCTATGCAAAGTGCGCGTAAACATAGTAACGAGCACGCCAAACACTTGCAAATCTGGGTTAATTCTGTGCTGCACTTTTTCAATCGACTGCATAAGCAGCGCCACGCCTCTAAGCGCAAAGAACTCCGCAGCAACAGGAATAATCACACCATCCGCCGCCGTAAGCGCGTTTACAGTGAGCAAGCCAAGCGAAGGCTGGCAGTCAATAATAATAACGTCGTATTCGTTACGAACTTTGCGCAACACGCCAGCCAAAATCTGCTCGCGACCAACCTCGGTAACAAGCTGCACCTCTGCAGCAGAAAGATCAATGTTTGCAGGCATAACGTCAATGTTTTCGGTGGCAGTGTGACGAATCACATCGTGCACGTCTACAGAAGAATCAAAAAGCGCCGTATAAACCGTGTTATCAAGCGCGTTCGCATTAATCCCAAGCCCCACCGTTGCAGCGCCTTGCGGATCGAAGTCAACAATTAAAACTCGCCTACCGTATTGACTCAACGCACCAGCGATATTGATGGAGCTGGTGGTTTTACCAACGCCACCCTTCTGGTTACACATAGCAATAATGCGCGCAGGACCGTGCGTTGTAAGCGCATCGGGCGCGCGGAAAGTCTCATATTCGCGTCCAAGTAAATCAGTAGGCATAAACTTCAGTCTATCAAAAGGTATGTTCAGTGAATCGATGCGTCGTTGTGTATCTATCTCGCGCGCGGATGACTCATAACATACGCCTCCATAAGCGCATCTGGGCTTATATGCGTATAAATTTGCGTTGTTGTAACGGACGCATGACCAAGCAGCTCCTGCACAGTGCGCACATCGGCTCCGCCCGAAATCAAATGCGTTGCAAATGAATGTCGAAGCGTGTGCGGATGCAATTCTTTGCCAATTTTAGCCATTTTGCCAGCACGCGAAATCGCCTCCCACGCGGATTGACGAGATAGCGATTTGCCACGTTTGTTGAGGAAAATCACGTGAGTATTAGCAGATTTTGACGATGAGTTTAAGGGTGACTTGAGTCGCGACTTTGCGGTTGCTGGCGACTTTTGCGCGCGACTTGCAAGAATAGGTCTTGCGTTAGCTAAATAATCGCGCAACGCGCGTACCGCGCACTTTCCAATCGGCACAAGCCTCTGCTTTTGACCCTTGCCACTAAGCCGCACAACTGATTCCGTCAAATCAATATCCTCGAATTTTAGTCCAACCGCCTCGCTCACGCGCGCGCCAGTCGCGTACAAAAATTCCACAAGCGCACGGTCTCGAAGCGAGACGGCATCCGTGCTACCAAATCCGCCAGCAGCATCGATTACGCGCTCCACTTCGCTAATGCTGAGCACGTCTGGAAGATGCTCCGCTTGCTTTGGCGCTTTGACTTCTGCAGAAGGGTCGCTTGCGATTTGCGCGTTGGAAAGCATGAATTTGTTCCACTCGTGGATGCTTGCGATTCGCCGCGCAATCGTGCGAGGTCCTAAGTTTTGCGATGACATTGCTTGTGATGACATTGCGCGCACGTATTCTTCGATGTCTAGTTGCGTGATTTCATTAACATCGTTGATTTTTCGGGCTTCGCGCAGCCAGTTCGTGTATTTTGTAAGATCCGACTCGTAAGATTCAACGGTTTTTGGAGAAAGCCCGCGCTCCACGCTTATGTGATTTAGAAACTGCTGGATTTTTGGGGAAAATGGCGATTGCTGCGATTCGGTCATATGTCAATTATATGCCGCTCGAATCTACCACTTCGAGTTGCGTAATGCGCAAGCAACCGCAGAATCGCTAAACGCCACGCCAACAATCTGCTCGCCGCTTTGCGCGCTTTGAATCAGCTGACTTTGCCAATCACCTGCACAATCAAGCGCAAATCGAAGCTCGCGCAAATCGCCAGCCAACTCATCGCAAGCAACCGCGCGCTCCTTATACTTGTATTCGCGCCAAGAATCAGCCTTAGCAAAAAACGCGCGCTCATCGCTAGCAACCGCCGAATCGCCATCGCTCCTCTCAAGCATCTTCTTCGCAAAACTCAACTCCTCAATCACACTCCCAAGCAAATCCGCAACATTTCGCCGATTTTCCGCAACCATTGCACGCGTGCGATCTGGATCCGTAAGCGCCACTCGCGTCATATCTCGCCAAGAACCAGCCGACATTTGCAACGCAACATTGCGATTTTCGCTTCCGCACAAAACGTTCGCCAGCGCTGTAGAAACAACGTGCGGCATGTGCGAAATCAGCGCCGCCGAAGCGTCGTGTATAGAATCGTTCAACACAAGCGCGCGATTGCCACACAACGACACAATAACGCGCAAAACCGCCAAAAACCGCCAAAAATCACTATTCTCATCAACGCTAACTGCCCAAAGCGCGCCGTCCAGCAGCTGCGCGCTCGACGCCTGCCAACCCGTAAACTCGCTGCCAGCCATAGGATGCGCGCCAATGTAGCAATCGCCAAGCCCCGCGGCCTTAACCTGCTCGCGCACAAGCCCCTTAACGCTACCAACATCCGTCAAAGTTGTGTGCTGCTTGTTGATTCCGCGCGAAATCTCGCCAAGAACTTCTGGCATAGAGGCAAGCGAATTGCATAAAATCAAAACATTTGGCTGCATGCGCGCAAGCTCCGCAACGCTTTCAACGCAAGTGATTCCAAGCGCCCTCGCCTCTTTATACATTGTTTGATGGCGATTATACGCGTACACTTTGCAGGAGCCAGTCGCAGCCAAACGCTTTGCGATTGATCCGCCAATAAGTCCAAGTCCAACAATACCAACAGAAAATTTTTTAGAAAATCCAGCATCTTCTACCATAATAATTCTCTTTCTGCACGCATTGTGTTCAAAGCGCTCAAAGCATCAACTAGAGCATTGCCTGGAGCATCAATACACACTCCGCCATTAGGCAGCATCCAATCATTCATAACCGGATTATCTCTATTATCAGAAGGATACACTGCTAAAACTCGCACCCAATCACCATGTTCAACAACCTCTTGAATCATAGCTTTGCACGTAGAATCCCAAGGAGCAGCATCAACAGTGGCAATAAAACTATATAAACCATCTTGACCTTTAATCGGCCTAGACATAAAAGAAGTCATATTAAGACCATGATCGCGCACAACGTCAAGCAAATTTGCTAGCACTCCAGCACCTGTACAACGCGGAATAAAAGCAATAATCGAAGAAAAAGATGAATAGCATTCGCGATGCATACTAACAAAATTGAAAGCCTCATCTCTAGGAGCTAACACTAAAAACTCAGTGCGCGCGCCAGAAAAATCTTCAACAGCTTCACTCACAATCCGCCTATTGTATAAATCAGCACAAATTTTAGGGCACAAAGCAACTTCGCCATTAACTAAATCCCTACAAGCAGCAGCGTTTGAAGACGCAGTTTTTTCTTTCAATCCATGCTTTTGAGCAAACTTACGGCATTGTGCCAACGCGTGAGGGTGAGCAACAATAGTCGAACAGTTATCGATTGAATCCGACTGGCAAACAACAGCGTCAAAACTTATATCAACGCCCAAGCGAGCAATGCCAACCATATTTTTTGCATCAATTAATAGATCTAAATTAGGTATTACTACGCCTTCAATATTGTTTTCCCACGCAATAATACCCAAATCGTGACAATCTTCAATTTTGCTAGCGATATTACGAATATTCTCACACGCAGTTGGAATAAGACGCAAAGCACCTAACGATTTACATTGTTCTTTAACTTTTAAAGCAGCTTGATGAGTAAAAGAACCTTCTGGTCCTAAATAACATAATTTGCGGGCACTACTTCTGTTCTTATTACTATTCATGACTATATTGCTATTCATGACTATTCCTCAAAACTACTCTAAGACTGTAAGTAAGACTACTGCATAATGCTATTTTTGCACAAACATGCAGCAAATTCACCTATAAAAATTCACCTATAAACTAACTTACACTTATTTAGCACCGCTTATTTAGCATCAGAGATAACAAAGAATTTATTAGGGATAAAAAGCAAAACTACGTGAACAATAATAATGCCATAAAGCCAAAAATATCCAGCATTTTGCGCAATCCACGGAAGATTATCCGCGCCAAAACCAACTGCAACAAGCACGCCTCGAAACGCGCCAAAAATCCTAAACCATCCAAGCGCAATCATCCACACAACCGAACAGCACACAATTGCGTGCAAAATAAAGCCAAACATGCCACAAAGCATGCGAGCAAAACACGCGCTCAAAGTAACAAGCAAAAGCGCGATTACAAGACCGTACGGAAAGTTGTACATAGCGCCCATTCGATGCGCAAAAGTGCCCAAAACCGCGCAAAATGCCGCCAAAACGCATAAAGCCGCACACTTGCTAGCAAATAGCACGGAATGCGACTTTATGTTAAACATCATTTTAAGGAATCACGCAGCATTATTTTGACGACGCTGCTTAGCGCGCCACTTATACCATTCATCACGGCTCAAAATGATCTTGCGCACGCGAATCGACTCAGGCGTAACTTCCACGCACTCATCTTCGTTAGCAAAGTCAAGCGACTCTTCCAAGCTCATCTTAATTGGTGGCGTCAAAGTCTCAAGAACATCTGCTGTAGAAGAACGCATGTTAGTCATATGCTTAGCAAGCGTAATGTTAACGTCCAACTCGTCTGGCTTATTGTTAATACCAACGATTTGACCTTCGTACACAGGGCTTTGCGGATCCACAAAGAACACGCCACGCGCCTGCAAACGCTGCATAGCATAAGGCGTTGCAACACCCTTACGATCGCAAACCATGGAACCGTTTTGACGAGTTACAATCTGACCAGCCCATGGAGCATAGCCTGCAGAAATAGAGCTTGCGATTCCCGTTCCGCGAGTTGCAGAAAGAAGAGCTGTGCGGAAGCCAATAAGACCACGCGAAGGAACAGTAAATTGCAAGCGAATCCAGCCAGATCCGTGATTGCTCATAGAATCCATGCGACCCTTGCGATCCGCCATAAGCTGCGTAACAGTACCCATGTATTCTTCTGGAACATCAATCGTAGTGTTTTCCATAGGCTCGTTAATTTGGCCGTCAATCGTCTTAGTAACAACTTGAGGACGACCAACTGTAAGCTCGTAGCCTTCGCGACGCATTTGCTCCGCCAAAACTGCCAACGCCAACTCGCCACGACCCTGAACTTCCCAAGCATCTGGGCGGTCTGTTGGAAGAACCTTAATAGACACGTTACCAATAAGCTCGCGATCAAGCCTATCTTTAATCATGCGCGCTGTAAGCTTGTGATCCTTACCTTCTGTGCCAGCAAGCGGCGAATCGTTAATGCCGAAAGTCATGGAGATAGCTGGGTCGTCAACGTGAATCAATGGAAGAGGCTTTGGATCGTTCTGATCTACAATCGTCTCGCCAATCATAATGTCATTAACGCCTGCAACTGCAACAATATCTCCAGGACCTGCAGATGCAACAGGAGTGCGCTCCAAGCCTTGCGTGCGCAAAAGCTCGGAAACGCGGAAGTTTTCAATAGAGCCGTCTACACGAGAAAGCCCGTAAGTCTTACCCTTTTCCAAAGTGCCATTGTAGATTCGCACTAAGCCGAGGCGACCAAGGAAGTCGGAAGAATCGATGTTTGCAACGTGAGCCTGAAGAGGTGCGCCTTCCTCGTACTCTGGTGCTGGAATGTTGGAGATAATAGAGTCAAAAAGCGGCTCCAAATTATCATTGTCTGGCAAACCGCCGTTTTCTGGCTGATTCAAGGATGCATAGCCAGCTTTTGCAGCGCAATAAATAACAGGCAAATCAAGAAGCGAATCAATATCTAGGTCGATTCCTTCTTCAACAACGTCTTGTGCAAGACCGAGAAGCAAATCTGTCGCTTCGCTCACAACCTCGTCAATACGCGCATCTGGACGATCCGTTTTGTTAACGCACAAAATCACTGGCAACTTTGCCTCAAGAGCCTTGCGTAGAACGAATCGAGTTTGTGGAAGTGGGCCTTCGGAAGCGTCAACAAGCAGCACAACGCCATCAACCATGGAGATGCCGCGCTCTACTTCGCCACCAAAGTCGGCGTGACCTGGGGTATCGATTACGTTGATTGTAATTCCCTCTGGGTGACCGTACTTTTCTGCGAGCGGGCCAGTGTATTGCACAGCAGTGTTCTTGGCAAGAATGGTGATGCCTTTTTCGCGCTCAAGGTCGTTGGAGTCCATTACGCGGTCTGGCACTTCTTCTCGCTCAGAGAATACGTGCGACTGCTGAAGCATGGCATTTACGAGCGTTGTTTTACCATGATCAACGTGCGCTACGATTGCCACATTTCTAATATCACCGCGAACAGTCATTACAAACCTCTTCCGTTTTATTTAGCCAAACCTAGACGAGTTTACTCGCGGCTTTAGACACGCCGCTTATGCAATCGCAGATTCACGCAATCGCAGATTCGCTGGCACCTTCTGGCAAATACTTGTCGTATCCTTCTTCTTCCAACTCGTCTGCAAGCTCCGGTCCTGCCGTCTTTACAAAGTGACCTTGCGCAAAAACGTGAACAATATCTGGCTTAATGTACTTTAGGATTCGCGTGTAATGCGTAACCATCATAATTCCCAAACCAGTGCTTTCTTTGGCGCGATTTACGCCTTCCGAAACAATTCGCAAAGCATCCACGTCTAGACCAGAATCCGTCTCGTCTAAAATCGCAAACTTTGGCTTTAAAATCTCTAGTTGCAAAACTTCCGCGCGCTTTTTCTCGCCGCCCGAAAATCCCTCGTTTACAGAACGAGATGCAAACTTTGGGTCCATTCTTAAGCGCTTCATTGCTTCGTTAAGCTCTTTAACCCACGCGCGCAAAGTCGGAGCTTCGCCGCTCACTTCTGTTTTTGCTGTGCGCAAAAAGTTCGTCATCGAAACACCAGGTACCTCTACCGGGTATTGCATCGCAAGAAACAGCCCAGCTTTTGCGCGCTCGTCTGGAGTCATCTTCAAAATATCTTCGCCGTCTAGAAGCACCTGACCCGAATCCACTTCGTACTTTGGGTGACCTGCCAAAGTGTATGCGAGAGTAGATTTTCCAGAGCCATTCGGACCCATAATCGCGTGCGTTTCGCCAGAATTAACTGTAAGATTTACGCCCTTTAAGATTTGCTTGCGCCCCTCCTTTGTTTCTACAGACGCGTACAAATCCTTGATTTCTAAAGTTGACATGTTTATCTCCTATTCTTCGGTTGCTGGCGATTTTCCGCATTTACAGATTCTGCGGCTGCTTGCGATTCTTCCGTCTTAGCTAAACGCCTCTCAATCGCAGCCATCAAATGATCTACGATTTGCGGCACGCCAATCTCATCAATAAGCTCGTTAAAGAATCCGCGCACAACAAGCTTTCTCGCATCCGCTTCGCTCACGCCGCGAGATTGCAAGTAAAACAGCTCCTCGTCGTCGAATCTGCCGACAGAACTTGCATGACCTGCGCCAATAATATTTCCATTTTCAATTTCTAGATTTGGCTCCGAATCGGCAATCGCGCCAGGAGTTAGCACCAGGTTTCTGTTCAACTCGTACGAATCCGTGCCTGGAGCTTCTGGCTTAATAAGCGCGTTTCCAACCCATGTAGAATGCGCTCCCTTGCCGTAAAGCGCGCCCTTATACACTACTCGCGACTTGCATTCTGGGTGATTGTGCACAACCATCGTACGATGCTCAACATGCTCGCCTGGATCCACAAAATACATGCCAAGCATGTTTAAATCGCCCTTTTCGCCACCAAAATCCTGATCCATGCGGATTCGCACAACGTCTCCGCCAAGCGTGACCATTGTGTGACGAAGAGACGCACCCTGCCCAACGTGAATCCTATGATTTCCAACGTGTTTGCTGCCTGAATCCCACTCTTGAATGAACGTTGTAGAAACATGCGCGTTATCTCCAAGAATGATTTCTACGCCTTCAGCAAGCTTTGCAACTCCTGTGTGTTCTACGATAATATCCGCGTTTGTGTAAGAATCGGCTTCAATCACTAAGTGCAATGCGTCGAGTGATTTCGCAGCGTCTAGCGATTGCAAGTTGTTTCCGTGAATTTGCAATATTATTGGCTTTGTAACTTCGCCACAAACATGCAAAACGTACGCCGACTTTGCAGAATTCCACGCAACAGCAGCCACGCGATCCGAAGGCTTCATCTCTGTATGCGGAGCCTCGTTTTTAGGCAAAATTTGCATCGTTACATGCGAATCGCCATCAACACCTTTTAGCTCCACAGCAACGTTGTTAGACGGCTTAAAACTATCAAAAAACTCGGAAATTCGCTCAACTGGAGTGTATCGCCAATCTTCCTGCTTCCTAGTTGGAATCGTAAAGTCTTGCACGTTAAAAGAGCGCACGGATTTATCTGCACTAGAAGGCATTGCAGCAGGAACCGCGTAAGGATCATTAGGGTCTGCTACAGGAATATTAATTTCTTTTTCCGTCATTTTATTGCCTAAATTCTTTTTCAGATCTTCGCTCATCACCCCACGGATCCTTCCATTTGCAATTCCACAAGACGATTAAGCTCCAGAGCATACTCCATCGGCAGCTGGCGACTAATCGGCTCCACAAAGCCGCGCACAATCATGCCCATAGCCTCTTTTTCTTCCAGCCCACGGCTCATCAAATAGAAAAGCTGATCCTCAGAAACCTTAGAAACAGTGGCCTCGTGAGCCATCGAAACGCTATCTTCGCGCACGTCAACATGCGGATAAGTGTCGGACCTTGAAAAATCGTCAACAAGCAACGCGTCGCACACAACTGAAGAGCTAGAGCCGCTAGCGCCCTTAACAATCTTCACAATACCGCGGTAAGCCGAGCGACCTCCGCCGCGCGAAATCGACTTAGCAACAATCGTAGAACTCGTGTGCGGAGCCAAATGAATCATCTTCGCACCCGTATCTTGGTACTGACCGCGGCCCGCAAAGCTCAAAGACATGGTTTCTGCTTTTGCGTACGGCTCAGCAAGAATGCATGCAGGATACTTCATAGTAGCCTTGGAGCCAATGTTTCCATCAACCCACTCCATTGTGCCGCCTTCGCGCACGTAAGCTCGCTGAGTTACCAAGTTGTATACGTTATTTGACCAATTTTGCACGGTTGTGTAGCGCACGCGCGCATGCTTTTCTACAACAATCTCAACGTTTGCAGCATGGAGTGAGTCCGTGGAATAGATTGGAGCTGTGCAACCTTCAACGTAATGCACGTACGATCCTTCGTCTGCAATAATCAACGTGCGCTCAAACTGCCCCATGTTCGGCGTGTTAATGCGGAAGTAAGCTTGAAGCGGAATATCTACGTGCACTCCTTTTGGCACGTACACAAACGATCCGCCACTCCAAGCCGCTGTGTTAAGAGCCGCAAACTTGTTGTCGTCAACTGGAATCACAGTTGCAAAATACTTTTTTACAAGCTCTGGATACTTTTGAACTGCTGTATCCGTATCAACAAAAATCACGCCTTGAGATGCTAAATCCTCGCGAATCGAATTGTAAATAACTTCCGACTCATACTGTGCCGCAACGCCCGAAACTAAACGCTTTTTCTCCGCTTCTGGAATGCCAAGCCTATCGTAAGTTTTGCGAATGTCTTCTGGCAAATCATCCCAAGTTTTCGCTTGATCGTGAACTGGGCGCACGTAGTATTTAAAATCGTCTGCGTCAAAACCGCTTAAATCCACTCCCCAATCAGGCATCGGCTTTTGCAAAAACGCGCGGTAGCCTTGCAAACGAAGGTTTAGCATCCACTCTGGCTCGTGTTTGTCGGCGGAAATTGCGCGAACAACCGACTCGTCAATGCCCTTCTTTGCAGCTTCGCCTGCCGCATCCGAATCATGCCAGCCGTAATTGTACTCGCCAAATTCAGCAACAATCTGCTCGTCTTGGCGAATTTTATCTTCGTTTACGCGAGCGCGATCTGCCACGTACTGGCTCATTTCAACGTCTGCCGCGCTGGATTCTGAAATACTGGATTCTGCAGAATTAGACTCTTCAGTACTAGACCCGTTTTGATTCGCTGCATTCTCGTTCAATGATGCGCTTGATTCAGGCTTATTTGAATCATCAACCACTGTTTTACCCTCCTATCAAGCTTATAAATCGATTATACATTTAGCCACGCAACGCACGCTCCGAGATTTTTGACTTTGCGCGATTTTGCCACCATTTTGCCACCAAACGTGACTCAAATCACATCTTTGTATTCTCTGTATAAACCTTGTCTGTATAAATGAAAATAAAGAAAAATACTTTATTTTTTATTGCATTTTTATTAAAATCTTATTTAGAAAGGTGGTAATTTAGATGACAACAAATACAGTGAACATTAATTTCAAGCTAAATGCAGACGATAAACGACTTATGGAAAATGTTTGCCGAGAACTAGGGCTTTCAATGAGTGCAGCATTCACAATATTTGCTAAGAAAGTTGGAAGAGAACACAGAATACCATTCGAAGTTTCAGCAGATCCGTTTTACAATCCGGAGAATATAAGTCGTCTTAAAAAATCCATAGCACACATGGAAGAAACAGGCGGCACTATACACGAGGTTCCGCTCGATGATTAAAGCCTGGACAGATGAAGCGTGGGAAGACTTTGAGTACTGGTCTAAGCAAGATAAGAAAACTCTTAAGAGGATCCTTCAGCTTCTTAAAGATATTGATCGCAACGGATATAACGGCATAGGTAAACCAGAACCTCTGAAAGGTGATTTTTCTGGATACTGGAGTAGACGGATTGATGACTGTAACAGAATAGTTTACCGAATCGATGGAAACATAATGAGAATAGTTCAGTGCGGTTCACATTATGATAGATGATCGCAAAATCTACGCACGCGGGAAGGCTTGCGAGTAACGCTGTTTAAGAGCCTGAATAGAAACGTGCGTGTAGCGCTGCGTTGTGTTAAGCGACGAATGCCCCAAAAGCTCCTGAACCTCGCGAAGGTCCGCTCCCCCGTTGAGCATATGCGTTGCAGCACTGTGACGAAGCGCGTGCGGCGCAACGTCTGGCACGTTTGCAGCAGCTGCAGCCTCGTGAACAATGCTCCTAACAATGCGCTGGTCAATGCGCTTTGCTCGCACGCCCAAAAACAACGCTTGCGAGCTTGCGGCAGATTTTTCTTGCAGCGCACTTCTCCCACAGTCAAGCCACTTTTTACACGCTTTCGCAGCAGGAACACCGAATGGTACTACACGCTGCTTGTTTCCCTTACCTGTAACTTTTACAGTGTGATTTTCAAAATCCATATCTTGCACATTAAGACCCGTAAGCTCCCCCACACGCATGCCCGTGGCATATAAAAGCTCTAAAATCGCAGCATTTCTGAGTGCGATTACATACTCTTGTTTCGTTTTTGTTTGAGATTTTATTTTAGATTTTATTCGCATTTTTATTTGCGACTTTAGTGGTGTATTTTCTTGATGCTCGGTTGCTGGCGACTTATCCACAGCATAATCTTCAGAACGATCCTCAGCACAATCCAATAACTTTTCCGCTTGCGCCTCGTCTAAAACCGTAGGAAGCTCATTAACAATTTTAGGTGTATTAAGAATTTGCGCAGGATTTGCGCTAATCAAACCAACGTGTGTAGTCCATGCAAAAAAGCCGCGCACAGCCACTACTTTGCGAGCCAAACTAGAGCGCGCGTGATTCTTATTAAGCCAATACATCCATTGACGCAGAACGCTTGTAGACACAGAATTTAAATCAGAAAGATCGTTTACACCACACCATTCAAGGCATTGCAAAACATCTACCCTATATGCGCGAAGAGTGCGACTTCCAAGGCCTTTATTTGAACGCAAATAATCAATATACCGATCGGATAAGTCGGAAGCTTCCGTTGACGATACCAAACCATCGTCAAATAATAAATCATTATTATTACGACTGCTAGCCATAGAACCGCCTCAAATCGCCTATATCACAGCAATCAGAAAGCTCTAATTACCGCTTTCTCCGCTAGACTTACGCCTTCTATCCAACACGTGCCAAGCTTTATCTGCAGCAGCAAGCTGAGCCTTGCGCTTGCTAGAGCCATCCGCCTCACCCAACAGCTCGTCGCCGCTTTCGTGTGCCAAAACCGCGCGCGCATGGAACACGGGCGCATAATCTGGGCCAGAAACCGACATCCTATATTGCGGCTCGTCAAGCCCCATCTCGTGCGCCAAAACCGTAAGCGAAGTCTTCCAATCCAGAGCAGGACCTTCTGTAAGAACCTCCGCCAAAGTGTCGTCAATCAAACGATGCACTACAGCGCGCGCCTCGTCAATGCCATGCTCAACAAAAGTCGCGCCAATAAGCGCCTCAACAATATCGCACAAAATCGAGTCTTTTTGAGCGCCGCCATGCTCCATCTCGCCATGACCCAAAAGAATATACGGTCCAACGTGCAACTTATCTCGCGCAACCGCGCTCAAAGCCCACTCCGAAACAGCCTTAGCGCGAAGCTTAGCCAACTGACCTTCCGTCATATCTGGGTGAGCAGAAAACAGCGTTTCTGTAGAAACAAGCTCCAAAACAGCGTCTCCCAAAAACTCTAGACGCTCGTAGTTTTTAGTGCCTGGATGCTCGTGCGAAAACGAGCGATGAGTGAGCGCCTCAACAAGTAAATCTGGCGAAATCGTAGTACCGAGCGCGCGTAAAAGCTCCTGAGTAGGGTCACCATCATGAGTATGTCCGTCTTTAGAACGCGTAACACCTATGCTGCTAGTTCTAGCATTTTCTGGATGATTTGGGTTCTGATAATTGCGATTTTGAACGTCATTTTTTACATCATCTTGAATGTCATGCTGATCTTTTGTATTGTTCCCACTCATATTTTCAACATTATAGCGCATGCGTTGAAGTCGTTGATTTACAACCTCATGCAATTTCAAGCTCAATAAAAGCGTGCAAAAACACAAGAACCCTGCCACCCGTCGATGGCAGGGTTCTTTTAAAATACAACCTACTTGGTGTGCGCAGAGCGAATTGCTTCGCGATACACGCGACCGCGGAAGTTACCGCAGGTTGGGCAAGCCATGTGAGACAACGCTGGCGAACCGCAGTTCGGGCAGGTAATAGTCTGCACGGCAGAAGCCTTCCAATTGGCGCGACGCGAATGAGTATTAGCGCGCGAGGTCTTGTACTTTGGCAGTGCCATAATCTTTCCTCTATTTCGTTCAACCGATTGAGCTTAAGCGTTCTGTATATTACAGCAAGCGCCATACATTATTCAGAATCGCACTACATGGCAGGTCGTCGCGCACTACGTAATTAGTGTAAATCAGCAGCGATTTTGCGAGTTTTCAAGCTTTTGCTTAAGTCCCTCAAGCGCCGCAAAACGAATATCCGTAATATCGTGATGATGATCTGGATGCTCGTTCAAGTTTTCTCCACATTGCGAGCAAAGGCCCTTGCAATCTGGCTCACACAAAGGTTTAAGCGGCAGCTCGCTAACCATTGTGTCCCTAATAAATGCCTCGATATCAGCAAAGTCGCCTCCGCCAACCAGTGGATACACGTTTCCAGAATCGTCGCCCTCGTCCCAAATATCAGCATCTTCTAAATCATCATTATCGCCATTAGATCTATTAAATTTGGAATTATTGGAACGCGCACCACCCTTGCTTTCCACCTGTGCAAAGAACGCGCACACATCGACGCTCCAATCCCTATGCAACGGCATCAGGCATCTAGAGCACTCTGCGTGTACGCGCGCTGTAATCGTACCCTGGAACATAAGCCCATCCACTACGGAATCAAAGTTGCAGTCTACTGTAACATCGCTCCCTGGCTTCACGCCAATAACGCTGTCTCCTATACCTTCTGGCGCCGGGAAAACGCGATGCAATTGCATGCTACTTCCTGCTCGTGCCGCCATTTGCGCAACTGGTACCGCCCATAAAGACTGGGAGGGATGCGATGCCATTTTTAGTTCCTTTCTTCGCTTTCGTTTACAACTTCTCCATTAACTTGTCTGTTAATCTCGTCTTGCACATGCGCCGCCGCACGCCTGCGTTCTTCTAGAACTCGCTGACCTGCTTGAACATCCTGCTCTAGCTTGTCTAACTGCTGTTTTAAACCTTCCATAACCGTAGCACTGTACTGATCTGCACCACGCGTGAGTTTATCAGCCTTTGCCTGCGCCTCGTTTACGATTCCTTGCGCCTGATTTCTTGCAATGGCGACCACGTTTTCTTGCCCAGCCAAGAATTTAGCTCTCTCTTGTGCTTCTTCAATCATCTGAGCAGCCTGGCTTTGCGCAGAGCTTACGATTGAATTTGCTTGAGCCTGAGCTGTGCGCAAGCGCCTCTCTGCCTCTCGCATTAATGCACTCGCGCGCTCAAGTTGCACTGGTAGCATGTCTTTTAACCTAGATAAGTAGTCGCCGAATTCTTCGCGATCAATCTTTGCCATTCCAGCAGAAAACAGCACGCCTTTTGCTTCATTTAATGTGGTTTCCATTGTGTCGATTATGTCGTAAACTGTTGTGAATTCTTCACGCGACTTTGTTCGCACTTCTTCGCTTACTGTTTGCGGATTAGCGGCTTTAAACACGTTTTCTTTTTCATCTTCAAATTCTATTGCACCACCGTCTTCGCGTTCACGCAAATCTGGCATTGGGAACAAGTTTTGCGCATTATCGCCAGCAGCCGCAGAATCAGCAGAAGAATCGCCAGCAACCGTAGAATCGCCAGCACTATCATCCTTAGTTTTATTTGCCGCAGGCACTGCGTCGTAAGCTTCAAAAGCAGCACTGGGCGAATCATCGTTGTTTGCAATCACTGGATTTAATGGCAACTTTTGGCTGCGATTTGCCGATACTTGGCTTTCCATTGTGTCGTCTTCGTTTTCGCTCATTTTTTCTCCTTCGCTAAGTAGCTGCTCTCTGTTTCTCCTAATAATTTTATTTTATTATTTTAATTTTATGACTTTATTGTACGTATTTTTGTGATATTGCAATTGTTTTAGAAAAAACGTTCTGTAAAAGTGGAACCACATTATCTGGCACCATTCCCGAAACGTCTCCGCCGTGACGAGCAACATCTTTTACAACGGAGCTAGAAACATGTTCCAAAATAGGGTCTGCAGGCAGGAACATGGTTTCTATCCCAGCAAGCTTGCGATTAACCAGAGCCATTCCAAGCTCCGCCTCATAGTCACCATTTTGGCGCAATCCTTTAACTATTACGGTTGCGCCGACTTTTTTGCAATAATCTGTGATAAGACCATCTGTTGAGGCAACAACTATTTTGCACGCTGGCGACTGTGCTGCTCCGCATAAAGGTGGAGCAAATTCCCCGACTGGAAAATCATTTTTTAGGTTTTTAACAGCATTGCGAATAATATCCACACGCTCCGATTCGGAAAACATTGGCGTTTTTGCCGCGTTAACAGCTACCAAAACATGCACTTCTTTAAAGAGATGCGTACAACGTTGTATCACGTCTAAGTGTCCGGCTGTAACGGGATCGTAGGAGCCTGGGCAAACAGCTATAGTCATGCTTTTAGATTACCACGAATCTGACACGAGTCTGACACGAATCAGGCATGAGCTAGACATAAGCTAGACATAAGCCTATTTTTCCTGATTGTGTTTCTTTTTCCCCGCGTTTGTTCCCATATTTGACGTTTTGATAAACAAACACGGGCAAAATACGCAGCTCGAAGTCGTCGATTCGCGCGGCGAAAAATCGAGAATCCCCACGCACTAATAGTAGATAGGCGTAGGACTATGATTGGCTGCAGGTAAAAGTCGCTTATAAAAGTCGTAAAGAACGCGCTTTAAGTTTGATTACTAAAATCGCAAGAAAGGATTGAAAATGCTTGATTCTTTTGATTTCTCAAAGTCCGAAGCAAAGTCTGAAGTAAAGTCTTACACAAACTCTTCCGTACTCATGACAGACATGTACGAGTACACAATGCTCGACGCAGCACTAAAAGACGGAACAGCAAATCGCAAATGCGTTTTTGAGATTTTTACTAGGCACCTTCCTCAAGGCCGCCGCTACGGAGTGGTAGCAGGCACAGGCAGAATCCTAGAGGAGCTAGCGCGATTCCACTTTAGCGACGATGACTTGCGATTTTTGCAAGACCGCAAAATTGTAAGCAAAGACACCATTAAATGGCTAGAAAACTACCATTTTAGCGGCAAAATCCGCGGTTACAGAGAAGGCGAAATGTTCTTCCCAGATTCGCCGATTTTGCAAGTTGAAGGCACTTTTGGCGAGTGCACGTTGCTAGAAACGTTGCTACTTTCCGTGCTTAACTACGATTGCGCAGTGGCGAGCGCCGCCGCACGCATGGTTTCCGCGTCTGCTGGAAGGCCGTGCATGGATATGGGTGGCAGGCGCACAAACGAGTGGTCGGCTGTGGCTGCTTCTCGCGCGGCGGTAATCGGCGGTTTTAAAGGCACGGCAAACCTGCTTGCGGCAAAGCTTTACGGGCTTAAGGCGATTGGAACGGCCGCGCATTGCTTTACGCTTGTGCACGATTCGGAGCGCGATGCCTTTGAGTCACAAATTGCAGCACTCGGAAAAGGAACAACGTTGCTTGTAGACACATACAACGTAGAAGAGGCTGTTAAAACCGCCGTGCAAGTTGCTGGTGCAGATCTTGGCGGTGTGCGCATTGATTCGGGCGATTTGTGCGTTATGGCTCGTCGCGTTCGCGCTCAGCTCGATGCGTTGGGTGCTAAAAATACTAAAATCACGGTTACGAACGATTTGGACGAGTATGCGCTCGCATCTTTGCAAAATGCGCCAGTTGATTCCTACGGCATTGGAACAATGCTTGTTACAGGTTCGGGCGCGCCTACTTGCGCAATGGTTTATAAGCTTACGGAGCGCGAGGGCGCGGATGGAGTTATGCAACCTGTTGCTAAGAAGTCTAAGAATAAGGCGACTGTTCCAGGGCGTAAGCTTGCGTACCGTTCCTACGATTTTAGCGGCGGTGCAAATGGCGGCGTGGCTAGCAATGGCGTAGCCGATTGTGAGCATGTAATTTCTGGCTCGGAGAGTGTCCTCGCGACTTTTAAGCCGCAAGATTCTTGGGAAGATTTGCTAGTTGACTACGTGCAAAATGGCGAATTTAATACGGAGTTTATGGGTCATGACGCAATTATGCGAGCACAGGACTATTGTGCTAGAGCACTTAGCAGACTTCCGATTTCTGCTCAAAGTCTTATGCGTGGCGACCCTGCTATTCCTACAGAAATCAACGTTTTAGGCTAAAAGCCCAGATTGTTCATCTCTTCGTAGATTTTTTTGCACTCTGGGCAAACAGGATAGTCGTTAGCTTCGCGCTTTGGAATCCATACTTTTCCACACAGTGCTACAACTGGGCGGCCAGTCAAGCGCGATTCGATTACGCGATCCTTGGAAACGTAGTGTGCAAAGCGGTCTGCGTCACCGCCATCGTCCATTCGTGCTGATTCATCTACCTCTGGCTTTTCAAGTACGCTCGTGCTTGTGCTAGACCCAGAATCTGGGAGGCTTTGTGAATCGTCTTCCATAACAGCGTTCAAATTAGCAGCGTTTGGATCTTCGCTATACTTTGAATCATTTGAAAACGTCATTGCATCCCTTTCGTACAAATCGCGCTTTGTTGATTGCGACTCATGTTTATACAAGCATAAGTCATAATCGCAACAAATACTCGAATCGACAACCTCGAGCTTAACGCGTGAGTTATTAGCTAAACATATAATTGAGATTATGCTTGAAAATACGAACAGAACTCTTACAGCAGCAGCGGCACGATTGCGCCTATATAACACAGCAACGCACAACACTAGCGGGTTTACAACAGTTACTCCTGGCCACGTTGGCATGTACGTGTGTGGCGCAACTGTGCAAAGCTCACCTCATATAGGTCATATTCGCGCAGCAATCGCCTTCGATGTTGTTCGCCGATGGCTTTTGCGCCTTGGCTACACTGTTACTTTTGTTAGAAATGTTACAGATATTGACGATAAAATCATCAAAAAAGCTAGCGAAAATGGCCAAACATGGTGGCAGCGCGCCTACATTTACGAGCGCGAGTTCACTAAAGCTTACAACACTCTTGGCGTTATGCCGCCTACTGTGGAGCCGCGCGCGACTGGTCACATAAACGATATGGTGGAGCTTATACAGCGCTTGATTAATCGCGGACACGCATACGCAATAACAGACGCGAATGGCAATCCTACTGGAAACGTGTATTTTAGTGTGCCAAGTTGGCAAGATTACGGCGCGCTAACGCATCAAAATGGTAATTCAGACGGCAGCAATAGCGACGACAAATCCAGCAAAGCCGACAAATACAATCCAGTTGACCCTGCTGACGCAAGCCCAGATAAGCATGATGCTCGCGATTTTGCACTTTGGAAAGCACCTTGCGATTTTGACCAAAAAGACGCGCGCTGGAACACGCCGTTTGGAGCAGGACGCCCAGGTTGGCACATTGAATGCTCAGCAATGAGCCACCGCTATCTTGGCGATTCCTTCGACATTCACGGCGGCGGACTAGACTTGCGCTTCCCACACCACGAAAACGAGATGGCACAAACACTCGCTGCTGGATGGAAGAGTGCAAACGTGTGGATGCACTCCGCGTGGGTTACATCTAAGGGCGAAAAAATGAGCAAATCCCTTGGAAACGGTCTTTCTGTTCCATCTGTTTTAGCTCAAAAATCCGCGTGGGTCGTGCGATACGCGCTAGGCGGCGTGCAGTACCGCGCAATGCTTGAGTGGTCGGATCAATCTTTGACCGAGGCACAATCTGCTTATGATCGCATATCTAACTTCCTCGAGCGCGCAAATCGCGTAATCGAAAATCAGCCAGATTATGCGGAAGTTCAAAGCGTTGATGCAGATAATCTTCCAAAAGATTTTACTAAAGCTATGAACGACGATATTAACGTTTCGGGCGCGTTGGCTGCGATTTTTACTGCGATTCGCTCTGGTAACGCGCTTTTGGATGACTATGCGCAAAATCAAAACGAAAATCAAAGCAACGGCATTAAAAGCCTTATTAAGACTTGTGTTTTGCAAGTTCGTGCAATGCTAGACACTCTTGGACTAGACCCTTATTCTCCACAATGGCGCAATCTGTCGCAAAAATCGCAAGATTTAGGTGCGAATAATGGCGCAAGCGCGGAGCATAAGGTTCTTGAATCTTTGATTGCAAATCAGCTTGAACAAAGGGCTATTGCACGCGCAGCTAAGGATTTTGCACGCGCAGACGCGATTCGCGACTCTTTAACCGCCGCTGGCGTTGTAATCGAAGATTGCGCACAAGGGTCATCGTGGCATTTGTCTTAAGTAAAAGCAATGTAAACATGATAAAAAGCAATACAACAAAACATTCCAAACAACCTGTAGAATAGAGCAATTATGGCAGCATTTAGTTCGTTAACAGAAAGACTTTCTGGCGCATTCAAACACTTGCGCAGAAAAGGGAAATTATCCGACGCAGACATCGACGGCACGATTCGTGAAATTCGTCGTGCGCTTTTAGACGCAGACGTAGCTCTAGATGTTGTGCGATCGTTTACTGCTAAAATTCGCGAGCGCGCACTAGGCGAGGAAGTTTCTAGCGCACTGAATCCTGCTCAGCAAGTTGTGCGAATTGTAAACGACGAGCTTACAAACGTTTTGGGTTCAGGCGTTGATAGACCGCTGAATTTTGCAAAATATCCACCAACTGTAATCATGCTTGCTGGTTTGCAAGGCGCTGGTAAAACAACGCTCGCTGGAAAGTTGGGCTACTGGCTTAAGGATTCGGGTCATACGCCTTTGCTTGTTGCGGCGGATTTGCAACGTCCTAACGCTGTTACGCAGCTTGAGGTTGTTGCAGAGCGTGCAGGTGTGGCGATTTTTGCGCCAGAGCGAGGCGTGCAAAGTGACGGCGGCAGCGAAGTTGTTTCGGCTGGTTTAGCCACTGGGGACCCTGTTAAAGTTGCGCGAGATTCTATTGACTACGCGCGCGCAAAAATGTACGACACGGTTATTATCGATACCGCTGGTCGCCTTGGCGTGGACGATGCTCTTATGCAGCAGGCGCGCGAAATTCGCGATGCTGTTAATCCGCAAGAAATTCTGTTTGTTATAGACGCCATGATTGGTCAGGACGCTGTTCGTACGGCTCAAGCTTTTAACGAGGGCGTTGACTTTACGGGTGTTGTGCTTTCTAAGTTAGATGGCGATGCACGAGGCGGCGCTGCATTATCTGTTGCAAGCGTTACGGGAAAGCCGATTTTGTTCGCCTCTACTGGCGAAGGTTTGAAGGATTTTGAGATTTTCCATCCAGATAGAATGGCTTCAAGAATCCTCGACATGGGCGATATTCTAACGCTTATTGAGAATGCGCAAAAGCAGTTCGACGAGGAAGAGTCTCGAAAAGCTGCCGCTAAAATATCTGAAGGAACTTTTGGACTAGACGACTTTTTGGATCAGCTTCAGCAGGTTAAAAAGCTTGGTTCTATGAAGAAGATTCTTGGTATGATGCCTGGAATGGCAGCGCACAGACAGGAACTTGAGCAGTTTGACGACCGCGAGATAGACCGCACAGAGGCGATTATTCGTTCGATGACGCCTAAAGAGCGCAAAGACACCAAGATTATTGATGGTTCTAGGCGCGCGCGCATTGCAGCTGGCGCAGGCGTTCCAGTTTCTGCAGTGAATGCGCTTTTGCAACGCTTTGAGCAAGCAGCTAAAATGATGAAGCGCATGAGCAATGGCGGCGGCGCAGGAATGCCTGGAATGGGCGGAATGCCTGGGTTTGGCGGTCCTGGCGGAAAGTCGAAGCGTAAAGACAAGAAGAGCAAGAAGAAGGGCGGAAAGTCTGGTAATCCTATGCGTCGCGAGGCCGAGGAGCGCGCTCTTAGAGAACGCTTGTCTGGAAATTCTTCTGCAAATAGTGCAAATGATGACGCGAATGGCGAGTCTGCTTTTATGAAGAAGAAGCAGGATTTGCCTAATAATTTGCCAGAAAATCTTCAAAATCTTATGAGTGGCGAAGGCGACTTTGCTGACGAAATGCCTGATTTACCGCCTAATTTGGGCGGCGGACTCGCAGGTCTTTTCGGCAGATAACGCGAATAATACGAATAATCAGTAGATGATTTACGCTATTTTACTTGCGATTTTACTTGTTGCACTTGTTTTGCTTCTAGCTTGGCAGCTACTTAGGTGGCTGCCAGCTGGAGCGGATAGACTAAAGCCACTGCCATATGTTATTGCATTGCTTCCAATTGCACCGTTTTGCGCTGCGCTTGGGCTAGTCGTCAGCGCTGTGGCTGCAGTTGCAACACGATCGCAAAATGAATTTTATAAATCTTATTTATTTTTGTGCGTAGCATATGCGCTGTTATTCGTAATCTCTTTAAAATCGTATACGCCGTATTGGGCA
The DNA here is from genome assembly GCF_001042655.1 of Gardnerella vaginalis ATCC 14018 = JCM 11026. Lineage (NCBI taxonomy): Bacteria > Bacillati > Actinomycetota > Actinomycetes > Bifidobacteriales > Bifidobacteriaceae > Gardnerella > Gardnerella vaginalis. The sequence goes on from NZ_AP012332.1 coordinate 1,224,622, forward strand.
GTAAGATTGCGGCGAATAAAACAGGAAAAATCGCCAGAATTATCACTAGAAAAATCGAGAGAAATCCGCGTTATGACGCTTAATTGCAGATATGGTCGCGCAAACGCAAGTCAAATAATAAAGTTAGCAAAAACGCATAAAATCGATACGATTCTTTTACAAGAAGTAAGCAAAAAACTTGTAAAAAACCTTGAAAAACTTGGGATTAAGCGCGATTTTGCACATGTGCAATTGGGAAGCGCGAACGGACATGAAAATGGCGGCTTTAACGCGATTTATACGCGACTAAGCAATGTTAAATCTTTTGGTAAGTCTATTAAGATTGATGCAGCAAACGTTCCAATCGTTACGGCGGTTACTCGCGACTCATCCGCGGAAAATCTTTTAATAACATTCGCTTCGGCGCATCCAAAGTCGCCTATGCGCGGATGTGCGGCTTGGAGCAGCGGAATAATGGCGCTTGCAAAAATCGGCGAAAATCACAATGAAAACAACGTCAAAGACGTCAAAAAAGTCAAAATAATCGGCGGAGACTTAAACTCTACTCCAGACCACCCAAGCTTTAGAGCGCTACTAAAATCAGGCTTTTTAGACGCATCAATGCAAATCGGCAAGCGACTAAAGACTTGGCCAACGTGGCAAAAATGGCCGAATCTTGCACTTGACCATGTGCTAGTAAAATCAACAGGATGCAACGCTATAGCCACAGAGCAACGCGCGATTCGCGTGGATGGAAGCGACCACTTTGCGTTAATCGTTTGCGTTTCAATCCACATCTAGTCACCGCCTTCTTCGCGCGAATAACTATGCTCTTTGCATACAATACCCCACTAAGTCAGGTAGAGATTCGAGATTTTTCGCAGCGAATGAAGCGAACCTCAGCATCTTTGATGGTGATTCGCTGAAGTAGCAAGAAAAATCGAGAATCTCAGGCGATTAAGCTATACGCAATTGTTCAAGAATGTAAGAGGGCTGGGTGATTCTTGGTCGAACAGTATAAGAGCGGCAGCCGATACCAAATAATCCAAATGATCAACCACTACAAACAAACTTCAACCAAAAACAAAATAAAAGCCAAAACGGAACAACCGCAACACCAGACAACACGCAAGAGGCAGAGCGTTGTGCGAATCGACGACTTCGAGCTGCATAATGCGCGAGAAGTCACCTCGATTCGCTGAGCCGCTTAAACGTAAAGTCCAGTGGACTTTACGTGCGTCGAAGGCGTGAGCGCGATGTAACGCGCGAGCGTAGAAACACCCAGCCCTCACGCAACGTTAAGCAAGGAAAAGACGCCCACGTCTTAGCCCGAATTTGTAGCTCAACACGCCAGTTTGAGCAACATTCTTGGCAAAATGCTTAGTCCACGCAATCAGTCATAATAGAAAAGTTATTCGCGTGAATCGAAGCCCTCTTATCGACCACGCGAGGAACAGTGGAACTCGCAAGGAGTGCCCCACACCCGAGCGAAATTCTACGACTCTAGTTATAAGGAGAGCCATTTTGGCAACCAAGATTCGTCTTAAGAGATTGGGCAAGAAGTTCTACGCCTTCTATCGCGTTGTAATTTCTGATTCGCGCAACAAGCGTAACGGCAAGTCCATCGAAGAGATCGGCATCTACGATCCAAACAAGCAGCCATCTTTGATTCAGATTAAGTCTGACCGCGCACAGTACTGGCTTGGCGTTGGCGCACAGCCAACCGAACCAGTGTTGAAGCTGCTAAAGATTACTGGCGATTGGCAGAAGTTCAAGGGTCTTGAAGGTGCAGAAGGCACTTTGAAGACTGGCGAAGCTGGTCCAGACGCACAGGCTCGCGTTGAGGCTGTAGAAGCCGAAGCTCAGAAGCTTAAGGCTGCTAAGTCCGAAGCCGCTGCAAAGGCTCAGGCTGCTGCAGAAGCCGCTAAGAACGAAGCTGAAGAAGCTCCAGCAGCAGATGCTGAAGCCGAGGAAAAGGCTGAGTAATTATGCTGGCTCAAGCTGTGGAACATCTCATTAAAAACATCGTTGATTTTCCAGATGACGTGTCCGTGCGTTCTCATGAAAACGCTCGCGGCGAACTCTTGCGCGTGCGCGTAAATCCAGAAGACATCGGTAGAGTTATTGGAAGAAACGGTCGTACCGCTAATGCCATTCGCGTTGTTGTACAGGCTCTAAGCCGCCACAACGTTCGCGTAGACATTATGGACGTACGTAAGTGAGATTGAACGTGGCTAAAAACCAACTTTTTGACAACCCTCAGCAAGGTTCAAACAACCTACTGAGGGTTTGTCGTATTGGAAAAGCGCAAGGACTAAAAGGCGAAGTCACTGTCCAAATTTTTACCGACGAACCTTATGAGCGCTTTAAAGCAGGCAATGTGCTTTACACGCAAGACGGCGAGCGCGAGTTTACAATCGAGTCTGCGCGAACGTTTAAAAGCCGTTGGATTTTGCTTTTTGAACAAAGTCTAAATCGCAACGATGCAGAGGCCTTAAACGGTTTAGAGCTTTACACTAAGGCTCAAAGCGCGCAAGAGTTAGAGCAAGAAAATGCTTGGTATATTAAGGATTTGGTGGGTCTTAGCGCGCGCATTTGTGAGAATAATTCACTTGGAGTTGCGCCGCGTGAAATCGGCAAAGTCGTAGACGTTATTGATGGTGCTCAATCATTGCTTAAAATCCGACTTTCAACTCCTGTTGGCGATGATAAAACTGCGCTAGTGCCTTTCGTTCAAGCACTGGTTCCAGAAGTTAATCTTAAAGAAAAATATTTAACTTTAGATCCTCCAGGTGGATTAATCCCAGGAATCTAAAACACATGATTTAAGCTTAAAGGCTTTATAAAATGCAAATCGACATAATCTCCGTGTTCCCTGAATATTTTCGCATGCTAGATTTGAGCTTGCTTGGTAAAGCGCAAGATAATGGCTTGCTTAAAATCAACGCGTATAATCTTAGAAAATGGACGCATGACGTTCATCAATCGGTTGATGATACGCCAGTTGGTGGCGGCGCTGGAATGGTGATGAAGCCAGAAGTGTGGGCGGAATGCCTTGATGAGCTGCTTTATAATGGAGATGACGCCGATAATGACGATAACAAAGCCGATATTGGCGATAACGGCACAGTTCTAATCCTCCCAAACCCTTCTGCCCCACTGTTTTCGCAAAAAGACGCTACCCAATTAGCAAGCGCAAAGCGACTTGTATTTGGGTGCGGACGCTACGAAGGCTATGACGCGCGAATCCCAGAATACTATCAATCGCGCGGAGTAGATGTGCGCGAATATTCCATTGGCGACTACGTTCTTAACGGCGGCGAAGTGGCTGTTAGCGTTATGGTAGAGGCCATTACGCGCTTGATTCCAGGCTTTATGGGTAACCCAGAGTCGATTGTTGAAGAGTCGTACACTGGCGCGGATGCGATTCTTGAGCATCACCAATACACTCGTCCCACAACTTGGCGCGATATTAGCGTGCCTGCGATTCTTACTTCGGGCGACCACACTAAAGTGGATCGCTTCCGCAGAGATGATGCACTAGCGCGCACGAGCCAGATTAGACCAGATTTAATTGAGAAACTTGATTGCAAGTCGCTTAGTAAGCAAGATAGAAAAACGCTGATTAGCCTTGGGTGGGAGGTTTCTGGCGATTCGCCAAAGCGCGCCAACCTGTAAAATTTAGCTGCGCTAGCGCGATTTCTTACTTGATGTTGCGTGAGGGCTGGCTAATTCTTGTCTCACAACGCTCCGCCTCTTGCGTGTAGTCTAGAGTTGCGGTTGTTCCGTTTTGGCTTTGATTTTGTTTTTGGGTTGAGGTTTGTTTGTAGTGGTGGCTCATTGGATTATTTGGTATCGGCGCCGCTCTTATATTGTTCGACCAAGAATCACCCAGCCCTCTTACATGCTTGAACAATTGCGTATCACTTAATCACCGAGATTCTCGATTTTTCTTGCTCTCTCGGCGAGTCACCACCTTCGGTGCTGAGGCTCGCCTCGATAGCGGCGAAAAATCTCGAATCTCTACCGCACTTGGTCACGCTCTAAACGCGAATAAAGGTCAATTAGTAGATTGAATGAACATAACAGCAGTTTCGCCATAGTTGCGCGTGTCGAAAATCTCCCACCCAGCACAAATCTTAGGCGCAACACTGCGCGCGCTACGCTCTAAAACAATAAGCGTGTCAGCTGCGGCACTTACAACGCCCTTACTGACCATATTCTCAATCAAAAGCTCAACTTGCTCTGTCTCTAATGCGTACGGCGGATCCACAAACACCAAATCGAACGCTTCACCGCTGTAGTCTTGTACGAACTGCTCTGCGCGTCTTTTATTTACGCGAGCGCTTAAATCTTCACTCCACGCGCCTTGACTTTGTAGTACTTTAACAGTTTTTGTTATTAACGCCGCCGCAGCTGCGTTCGCTTCCACGCACACGAGTTCTCTTGCGCCCCTAGAAATCGCTTCTACACCTAACGCCGCTGTGCCAGCGAATAAGTCGAGTACTCGAGCACCATCGCATACTCCCCATGAGTCGAGCCTAGAAAAAATCGCCTCTTTTGTGCGATCTGTTGTTGGTCTTGTACATGACTTTGCAGCGCATAATGGCGTGCCTTTAAATCTTCCTGCAATTACGTGCATGTTTTAAGCATATCATTTTAAATTACTTAGACTTGTGTCGAATTTTGTTATTGATATACTTGGAACGGTCATTTGTTTATTTATATAAACAAATGTTGCTTAGCACTGGTTTCTGACGATTTATCCCAAACTACGCTAAACAATGAAGTTCGCTAAAAAGCCTAAGCATAAAATATATAAATCCCAACTACAACTGACATATAACTAAACAACTAAGGAGCTAAAATGACCACAATCATTCTAGATTGCGATCCAGGTCATGACGACGCTATGGCTATTCTGCTAGCGCTTGGCAATCCAAACATTGATTTGCTTGGTGTAACAACAGTCGGCGGAAATCAAAGCCTAGAAAAGGTGACTTACAATGCGCGAGCAACTCTAGAAATGGCACATGCTACAAATATCCCTGTTCACGCAGGCTGCGACCGCCCAATGATTCGTCCTCTAGAAGTTGCTGCTGCTGTTCACGGAGAAACCGGCCTGGATGGAGTGACTTTGCCAGAGCCAACTCGTCCTTTAGATGAGGGACACGCAGTAAACTGGATTATTGACACAATAATGAGTCATGAGCCAGGCACGATCACACTTGTACCAACTGGACCTCTTACAAACATAGCTATGGCAGTTCGCTTAGAGCCACGAATCGTTAGCCGAGTTAAGGAAGTCGTTCTCATGGGCGGCGGCTATCACGTTGGCAATTGGAGCGCAGTTGCAGAGTTTAACATTAAGGTAGATCCTGAAGCCGCTCACGTTGTGTTTAATGAAGATTGGCCTATTACAATGGTTGGTCTTGATTTAACTCATCAGGCACTTTGCACTCCAGAAGTACAAGCTAGGATTGACGCTATCGGTACGCCTCTTTCTGCTTTTGCAAGCGGATTGATGGACTTCTTCCGTAAGGCATACAAGAACAACCAAGACTTTATCGACCCACCAGTTCATGATCCTTGCACGGTTGCATATTTGATAGATCACAGCGTTGTACAAACTCGCAGATGCCCTGTAGACGTTGAGATTAAGGGAGATTTGACGCTTGGCATGACGGTAGCAGATTTGCGTGGACCAGAGCCATCGGCTGACAAGTGCCATACTCAAGTGGCAACTAAACTCGACTTTAACAAGTTCTGGGATTTGATTATTGACGCTTTAAAAGAATTGAAATAATTGAGGTAATTGAAAATAGAGGTTAATTATGACTGAGGTTTCATCTAAAAAACCATCTATGTTGGATAAGGGTGGACGATCAATCGTAGCGCTTATGGTAGCGCTGCTTGTGGCGATTTTCGCATTCCAGCTTAACGCATCTATGCTTTCTCCAGCTCTAGCAACAATGACTCGAGAGCTTAAAACAACGGATTCTCAAATCGCCTTAACTCAAACAGTATTCTTTACTGCAGCAGCATTATTCTCGCTGTTCTTGCCGCGTTTAGCTGATCTTGTTGGACGAAAAAAGGTTCTTACTGGAATTTTAATCTCCACTATTTTGGGTTGTGCAGTTAGCGCTATTGCGCCAAATGTAACAGTTCTTATGATTGGACGAATTCTTCAAGGAGCAAGCGGACCTGTTGTACCAATGTGCTTGATTATGCTTCGCGTGCGCGTTAGCGAAGAAAAACGCTACGCAAAGCTAATGGCAATTCTGACTTCTGTGAACGGCGGTATTGCAGGCGTTGATGCGCTTCTTGGCGGCTGGCTTGCAGGAAACTTTGGCTTTAGATCCGTATTCTGGACTATGGCAGCCATTGGTATAATCGCTGTTCTTTTGGTTGCTTTCTATGCTGAAGAATCCCATGCTCAAGATACGCCAAAGATGGATTGGGTTGGAGTTGTAACCCTTGGTATAGCATTCCTAGCAGCATATCTTGCTATCAACGAGATTGGTAAACTTGCTGGCGCGAATTTGAGTCTTGTAGCAGGTCTTGTGGTTCTTGCAGTAGTATTCTTTGTAGTGTTCTGGAACGTAGAGGGCAAAAACTCTGCTCCTCTTGTTTCTACAAAATATATGAGTCAGCGTCGCACTTGGGGCTTGCTTTCTTGCACACTTCTTACTATGACTGGCGTATTTGCAATTATGAACGGCGTTGTTCCACAGCTAGCTCAAGATGCTAAGGCTGGCGCTGGAATGGGTGCGGACATCGTAAGCTTTGCAACTCTTACACCTTACGCAATCATCGGCTTCGTGTTTGGACCTGTTGCGGGTATGCTTGCTGCAAAGTTCGGGTATCGTCTTGTGCTGCGTGCTGGAATTCTTGTGAGCGTTCTTGGCGTGGTGTTTGGAATTTATGTTGCAGCCTCGCCTTCTGTTTGGTCGCTTGTAGTGCTTTCTTTGTGGCTTGGTATCAGCTATGCTGGCGTTGCAAACATTATGCTTAACGGTCTTGGAATTGTGCTTTCGCCAAAGGATAATCCTGGATATTTGCCTGGAATGAATGCTGGTGCGTTTAATCTTGGTGCAGGCTTGAGCTTTGCGATTCTTTACGCTGTTATGACTAATTTTGTACAATCTGCTGGAGCATCAGCTGGATATATTGCTTCGATGGTTGCTGGAATCGTGCTACTTGCTTTGGCGTTTGCATGCTCGTTCTTGATTCCTAAGCCAGAAGATTGCGAGTGATTCACTAATCTAATTCATTCGTTTTCATTCTTTTAATAATTGCCTGAGAATGTTGCAGAAATCATATTTTGCGCACCATTCTCAGGCTAATTTTTTGCTCAACACCAAAGATAGAGATTTGGTATTTACACGCGCTCGTGAATGTTTTCCATTCTCTCCATTACAAGCTCTGGAGTCATCGACTCGTGCACAGCTTCTACCGATTCCGTGTTAAGAGCTGCGGCGGCTACAGCGAATCGCCCTGTCTTCGTGTTATCAAAATGATTATACCTAGCATAGATCAACGCCGCTGTAGCAGCATCGCTTGAACCATTGTCGTTGCCAACCGCGCGCACGCCTTCTCCACCGTTTCCGTGCGCAACAATCATTCTTTGTACACGTTTTAGCGGTACGGGATAGAACGCTACTCCCTCGTCCGCTACGCCATACGCTACTCCCTCGCGCCCCGAGTTAACAAACACATGCCCAACTCCGCGTTTTAGCAATACTTTAGCGCATCTTACTGCAGATTTTTCGTCTACCGCACAAATGCCTGTTAACGCCTGCGATTCGGCTGTGTCTAATATGAGTGTGTCTATGCAGTGTAGTCTGGAAAGTATTCGTGGAGCTTTTGCATCGGTTATTGCGCGCACCATTATTGGTCTGTGATAGTTGTCGCACACCCATTCGAAGGATTTTTGTGAAATGTTGGTATCTAGTGCAACTATGTCTGCGTTTTCTATTATCGATATTCTTTCGCGCAAGAAGTCTGGTGTCATGTAATCGTAGATGCTCATGTCGTCTAGTGCTAAAAGCCTTTGCCCCGATGCGTCTCCTACATACATGTATGATGCTGTCATTGCATCTGGTAGCTGCTTTGAGTATCCTATTTCTAATCCGTTTACAGACGCGTCGACTTTGAATAATTCTCCGTTGTGGTCGCCGCCGTACACGGATACTAGGCTTACTCGTGTGTTCATTCTTTCTAGTGCCACGGCTATGTTTCGTCCGACTCCGCCTAGCGCGTATCGTACTTTTGCAGCGTTTGAAGTGTAGTCCATTAGGTCTCCGCACGCGATTCCCAGCACGTCCATGCTTATTCCGCCTATTACTGTTACGTAGCTAGGTGGTGTGACTATGTATCCTTTTCCTCTAAGGTATCCTTTGCGAATAAGATTGGAAATGTGTGCAGCTACGCCTGATCTTGTTATTCCTGCTAGGTCTGCAAGTTCTTGCTGACTAATCATAGGGTTCTGTTGAATCCACGATAGAATTTGTTGTTCGCGCTCAGTCATCTTTGCCTCATCTCTCGCGATTTTACCTTTCTATATATCTAGGATATTCAAAAATTGTTTTTTTCGCACGTTTATTGTGAAAATATATATTATTTTTTATTATATTATTTTTTATTTGGCGTTTATTTTTTTATTTGGCGTCTGGGTGCTTAATCGTTATCAGCCGCTTTTAATAGTGCTTTTAGCCTATTAAAAGCGATTTTTGTACAAAACTACTTGGGCAATTTGTGTTTCATGAATCTGATTTCATTAATCTAATTGCTTAGTATTGCTGTGCTGCTACCTTGTGTAAAGTCTAAAACTGCTCCGGCGGTTTGTGGATGTTCTAGTAAGGTCGGGTCGTGTTCTAGTAGCGTGTTTGCGTCCTCTCTTGCTTCTGCAATGATTTTTGCGTCTTTTACTACTCTTAATAGTTTTAGACTGGATTTTCCACCTGACTGACTGTCTCCTAGAACGTCTCCAACGTTTCTTAATTCTAGGTCTTTTTGGGCTATTATGGCGCCGTCTAACGAGTTTTCTACTACTTGTAAACGTTCAGCTGCTAACTGATTGTTTGGTGCGTTTGACACTAGGAAAGCCCAGGATTGTGTGCCTGAACGTCCCACTCGTCCTCTGAGCTGGTGTAGTTGTGCTAGTCCGAAGCGGTCTGCGTCGAAAATCACTATACAACTGGCTTTTGCTACGTCTACTCCGACTTCTATAACCGTTGTGGAAACTAGGATTTGTACTTGTCCACTGTCGAATTTGTGCATTATTTCGCGTTTTTCTTCGTCGCTTGTACGACCTGTTAGTTGTGCGAATTCTACGCCTTTGAATTGTGGTAGGTTTTGTAAGCGTTTTGATATTTGTAAAACTGTGTGGACTTCTCGCTGAGCAATTTGTGTATTTTGGGTATTTTGTGAATTTAGAGTGTATGAGTCTTGGTTTTCTTGGTAGATCGCATCAGCATTATTGTAAGTATTGTAAGTATTATCGTTGTTTTCTTCACTGTCTTCACTGTCTATTCGAGCACATACAACATATGCTCGCTCTCCTGCATCGATTCTGGAGCGAATGTGGTAGAACATGGATGCCATCTTATGCGAGTCTTCTTCGTTTATTACAAAAGTGCGGATTGGTTTGCGTCCGCCTGGAAGCTCTGTTAAATAGGATGCGTCTAGGTCTCCAAACCATGTCATTGCTGCGGATCGCGGTATTGGTGTGGCTGTCATGACTAACAAGTGTGGAACCGCGTTTCCGCTTATCTTGCGTAATAGTGTGTCTCGTTGTTCTACGCCAAATCTGTGCTGTTCGTCGATTATCACCAGCGCTAGGTTTGTTGGTTTAAAGCTTGCGGAGAAAGCTGCGTGTGTTGCCACAATAATCGCTGGCTCTCCACTTGCTACTTTTGCTAGTGCACTTCGTCTGCTGGCTAGCTTCATTCCGCCTGTTATGAGCGTTATTTCAACGTTTATCCCTGCACGCTCAATCATCTGTTGTAGGTTTGTGGCATGCTGTGATGCTAATACTTGTGTTGGGGCTATTAGTACCGCTTGGTGTCCTGATCCTACGGCTTGTAGCATTGCGCTCATTGCTACTATTGTTTTTCCAGAGCCGACTTCTCCTTGCAAAAGACGACGCATTGGTTTTAATGGGGACTCCTCGGTTGCTTGAGATTCGCCTTGCATATCTGCTGTTATTTCGCTAATAACGTTTTTTTGTCCTTCTGTTAGCTCGAATGGTAGGCTTTCTTCAAAGTGTTTTCTTAGCTCGCTGTTTTCGCACGTGTATGCCTTATTTTCCCCTGATTTTTTGCGTGATTGCAAAACTGCTATTTGTGATATGAATGCTTCTTCGTAGCGCATTGTGTGTATTGCGTTTTCAAAGTCGTTTTTGTTTTGTGGATTGTGGATTGATTCGAATGCTGCCGCGCGGTGCATTAGGTTTCTACTGTTTGTGACGAATTGTGGCAGAACGTCTGGCAAAACATCTGAAAGAACATTTGTATCAGGAACATTTGTATCAGCAACACCTGTAGTATCAACATTAAAATCGCTAGAATCGCAAGTCTTAAAAAGTCGCAATAATCCTAAAATCGTCTCGTGAATATGTTCACTAGATATTCTAGAATTTGCGTGGTAAATCGGTTGTGGCGCGCAAAGTTTTTCAATCCCATCTTCTACACTTTGCACAGAAAAATCATCGCTGTTTTGCACGCGCACATCAGTATTATAAGCAGAATCATCGCTTTCAGCACTCTTTGCTCGAACAGTTAGAATCTGCGGATGTGTAAACTGTAGTCTCCCATTGAACTCGCCGCTTGTGCCTCCTACAACAACGGTTTGTCCTACTGCAATTCTGCCACTAACCCATTGCACGTATTGTCTGTTCTTTGAAAAATACACAATCTGTGCTTGTGCCGCATCTTGCGCTACGTTTACTTCTAGCCGATATCCTCGTCGCGCTGCCATTTGCACTATGTTTATAGATTGTATTGTCGCTGAGAACGCCACTTCTTGACCTGGCAAAATTTGGCTTAAATGCGCGCGTTTTAACGGATTTGTGACTCTAAACGGGTAGTATGTTAGCGCGTCTTTTACTGTGATTACACCTAGCGATTTTAGAGCAGACGCGCGTCTCTTGTTGCTTACGATTGACGATATTGCTGTGTTTAGTGTTATGCGTGCTGCCATACTTCGATTATAATCGTTGCGCTACGATTTAAGCGAAAAATAGGGAAACAAAAAAGCCCCGAGCACTGCTCAGGGCCTTACATCTAACACGCGATTCACGCCTCAACGCGCTGAACCTTGCCTGCCTTAATGCATTTTACGCACACACGAAGGCGAACATTTTCGCCATCAATGGTGGTGCGAACCGGCTGAAGGTTCGGGCGGAAGGTGCGCTTATTGCGGATGTGCGAATGTGAAACGCTGAAACCGGTTTGCGGTCCCTTGCCACATACTGCGCAACGAGCTGCCATAATTGGACTCCTATTTTCTTTGACTTGCAAGTCTTGCGTCGCTCACCCACGCAAACCGCCCACGCGACTAACCGACGCTAAATCGCATAAACAAATAAGCATGCTTGAACGCACAACTACACAAGTATATCACTACGCCCGACATTAAATCACACAGGGCTTATCATCAATCAAAATCCGCGAATTTTCGCGCAAATCCTCAATATTCTTGCATCCAAGCAACGCCATAATCACACGAATCTGCGCCTTCCAAGACTCAATTTGCTCAACAAGCGCATCTTCTCCTTCGTTAATAAGCGTGTGCAAAAACTCGCCAGCGACTCCAACAGCGCTTGCACCAAGCCGCAATGAGCGCACAACATCAAGCGGCGTACGCACTCCTCCGCTTGCAAACACTTGCATTCGCGCACTATTGCAAGAATCCGATGAATCGCGCGGCTCGCACAAAATCTCATCGCATTGCGCTATGTCTAGCAACGATTCGACAGTTGTAAGCCCCCAGGAGTCGAGGAACTCGTAGTCGCTTTTACGCCCACGCCTTGCGTTTTCAATCGCAACAAAATTCGTGCCTCCGCGTCCGCCAACGTCCACCGCACGCACGCCCACATTTTTCAACCGCAGCACATCATGAGCGCTCATTCCGCATCCAGTTTCTTTAACAACAACTGGCACTTTCATTGAATCAAGCGCGCTTACAATTGTCTCAATATTGTTAAGCCACGCACTAAAATCGCGGTCTCCTTCGCTCATCACAAGCTCTTGTGCCGCGTTTAGGTGGATTTGCAACGCGTTTGCTTGCAAAATTTCTACAGCTTTAATTGCCTGCTCAGCGCTTGCTCCTGCGCTTACATTCGCCATTACAAATCCTTGCGGATTAAAGCGACGAATCACACTGAATGTTTCTGCAAGCCGCGGATTTTTAAGCGCTGCGCTTAGCGAGCCAGAAGCCATTGCTAAGCCAGTTTTTGCAGCTACCCTCGCTAGCGACTCGTTTATATTTTCGCCTTTTTTGCTGCCGCCAGTCATTGCGTTAATATACAGCGGAGTATCCCATTTTGTGCTTTCGTCAAACACGCTCACACTTGTATCTACATCGCTTAATGCCAATTGCGGCAGCGCGTTTGGAATAAACCGCACGTGTTCAAAACCAGCGTCCGCGTGCGCATCGTATTGTTCGCACGCGAGTTTTATGTGATCGTCTTTGCGCTGTTCAATAAGCGAGAGGTCGCCGCTTTCATCAAATTCTGCGACTTTCAGATTAAGCGCCTCAATACCGCTGTTTTGCCATTCTTCTTCAATGCGAGCAAACACAGCATCAAAATCTTCCGCGCGCGCAATTGCGATTCCGCAATCTCCTCCGCCTGCTCCACTTGTTTTGGACGGCAATCCTGCACCATTGGCAACTTCTATTAGCCGCGTAAGTTTTGGCGTTTCGATTAATGTTCCCGTGATCTCGCCAAGATCTTTTAGCAGCGCACGATTTCGCGCAAATCCGCTTAATAACGCGTCTATGCGCCCATTTTCTAGCGCATTTGCGATTTTTTGCACGCATTTTTCGCTTTGTACGCAAAAATCTTCGTATGTTTTAGAGTAAGTCTTAGCGCTTGTTTTAGAGGGATTGTGCGCGGTTAAATCGCCAGCCTTCACTCCAGCTTTTACACTTCCAACAAGTTCTGCGCTGCTGGCAGGATTCCCCGTCCACCCAACTAAGAGTCGCAAGCCTGCGCCTACTTTTAATCGTTTTACTTCAAATCGCGGCCATTTTTTTATAAGCAGCTTGTGTAGGCTTGAGTCTCCACTTTCAATCATTTCTATTTCTGCTTCAAGCCATTCGCGATTGTACGCGCGGTACATTACCCATCCGCCGTATGCGCTTGCTGCCACGTCTCCGCCGCTTCCTGACTTTTTTACTAGCGACGATGCAATTATGGCTAGCTTGCACAATTCTGGCGTTGTAAGCGTTAATCCGTACCATTTGCACAGCGCTCGCACAGCCGCCACCGTTACGGCTGCAGATGATCCAAGCCCGTATTTTTTGCCTGTTTTTTTATCGTCTAAATCACTTTCTATTTGTAGATTGTATAGGTTTATGGCTGTATTTCCTTCATCTAGTAAAACGTTTTTTACTTCTTTTGTTTCGCGCGCAAAATCGTCTACTATTTGCATTGCGGAAAATACGTATGAATAGATTTTTTTTAATTTTTTTATTTGAGAATCTTGGTTTTGTTCATCGCTGGTTGCTGGCGACTTTTCCGCTGGCAAGTCGCAAGCATCCGTTGAGTCTTTTGCGCTCATAGTTATATCTTCTGCATCTTTTTCGTCTAAAATAAATTCCCTGCCGAAGATTCCACGCTTCCAATAAAGAGGCTTATAGTTTTTAGACTCACTCGTGATTTTTCCGTAAAATGTTGGTAAATCTAGTTTTTTAAGATTATTTTTTTCGGATTCGTTTTTATTAAAGTCGCAGCTGTTATACGTTTTTCCATGGCTATCGCGTATTAGTAGGTTGTCATCGTCAACTGTAACTTTTACATAACGATTCACAGCTGCTACGATTGCAGCGCATCCATCTACAACAGCGTATTCGCCTGCTATGTAAAGTTTTCCAGGCGCTAAAGCTTGCTCATTAGTCATGATTCTCTCCGTATGCTAACGCCACTTCCTGGGCGTGCAATAACAAACTGCGGATTGGATTGCGCAAAGCTGCTAAATGACGGCGATTCCTGCGACTCGCGCAAACGCTTAATCTCACTCAACACGCGCAAACTCAACTCGTTTTTAACTCGCAAAACTTGCTCCGCGCTAGTTAAAACTTTAACATTCGGACCAGCATCCATTGTAGACCAAACAGGAAATCCGCTTTCATCGCGCATTTTTCGCACAACGTTAAGCACAACATGCGTTTCATCTGTTAAATAGTTTACGCTTTCAGCAGCGGCACGCATTGCGTCGTGCATTCCTAAAGCGTTTCTCTCCGACACTTCTCCCAATGCTTGAATATCACAATTTTTGATAGCTGATAACGCCGTATTTAGGTCTTTTTTGCAGTTTTTGATCCAGTCTGCGTAGATTGGTGATGTTTCTACTGTGCGTCGCATTGCTTCACGGCTTGAAATCTTCTTTTTACTAGAGTTTAAAATAACAGTTACCATTGCGAGTTGAAGCTCTTCTGGTGTTTCGATTGGCTCTGCGTAAGACGTTTCGTCGCTTGTGCCAGCGTTCCATAATACTAATCCGCCGTAAATCGACCTGCATGCTGATCCAGATCCTTTGCGAGCTAGAATCGATAAGTTGCGTGGGCTTAGGTTTAATCCTGCGGCGTATGATGCTGCAGACGCAAGTGCCGCAAAACCAGATGCGCTAGAAGCTAATCCTGCGGCTGTTGGAACTGTGTTTACGCTTACGACTTGTGCTTTGCTCTTAATTCCAGCAATTTTTCGCACAATATCTAGCATTTTTACTATTCGTGCACGCTCTGAACTTTGGAGTAAATCGCCTGTAAAGTTTACTCCGTTTAAGCAAATCGAGTCTGCCTCTAGGCAATCATCAAATCGTACTTTTGTTGTTGTGGAAAATCCGTCTAAAGTCAGAGATAATGAGGAAGTATATGGCAAAATCAGAGTTTCATCTCGTTTCCCCCAATATTTGATTAGCGCAATATTTGCGTTTGCTGTAGCTGTAAAAGCGGCTCCGTGATTACTGTTATTAAACGAATCAATATCATCAAGCACATTAAACGCTATTTTTGGCTCAATTTCAACGTTTTCCACGCGTATCCTTTCTTAAGTCTTTAGTCTTTAAAGCGTTTTTAAAGCATACTAACGAATTAGTTATGATTATTGCCCGATTTCTACAATCCACGTTCTAGCTGCTCCAGCGTTTTTAAGCGCTATGCTTACTTTAGACGCATCCTCCTGACTTTGCGCAATGGCTATAATGCATCCACCTCCGCCTCCGCCTGTAAGCTTTGCTCCTAAAGCACCATTTTCGCAAGCATTTTTAACTAGAGCGTCTAAAAATGGCGTACTTATACCTAATTCCGCAAGAATTTTGTGAGCACGAGTCATGCTCGATCCAATATTTTGTATATTGCCAAACTCTAAATCATTCTCTGCATTAAGAGCGATTTGACCAAGCTCTTGCAAAAGTGCATTTACGATTTTCGGCTGGCTATCGCGTTTTTTGCGTAATGCTTCTACTGTTACTTTTGTTGTTCCTTTGAATCCCGAATCAGCTAGCACAATCCAAGCGCGTATTGTTGGGCTTATGCTCATTCGGCTAAATTTGCCATCCAAGAAGCGAACTGGCTGCTGCAGCATCGCACTGGTTGCTGTGGCGTCTAATCCAGATGCTTTCCCGTGCGCAACGCGTTCTGCGTCTTGCGTAATCTCGAATAGTTTTTCATCGCTGGCATTAATACTGTAGTAGTCGAGTATTGCGCGGATCACTGCTCCTGCCGCTGCCGCCGAAGACCCCAATCCTCGCTCTGGCGGAAAATCGCAAGCGGTTTCTATTTGCAATGCTTCGCCCTGCCAATTGGCGAAACGTAATGCCTCTTGTATTGCGGTTTTAATCGACGCGAATCGCGCAGGTGCGCTTCGTAAAAGACCATCAAATCCTAATGCTTTAAGTGTTATGAGGTTTTGCATCTGGCAGCTAAGGTCTTCTGCTGAATCGCATAATTCTGCTCTTTTGCCTTCGTCTGCTGTGGCGCTTGTGTCGTTGAGTGTTCGTGCACTTGTTACTGTTGCGTGCATCTTAAGATTTTGCAGTGGAAGCGCTACTGCGCTGTAGCCATAAACAACCGAGTGTTCGCCAAAAAGAATCACTTTTGCGCAAGTTGTGCCTCTGCCGACGCGATTTTTTGCGCGCGCAACCACGAGCATACTATTGAACTCGTTATTGCGCTCTTTATCACGCTCATTCTTGTGTGCATTCTTGCTCTCGCACGGATTGGATGCGTGGCGATTCGCTAAAGTGTTGCACTCAGTCACTAATCCTCCTTTGCGACACATCTGGCTTACTTGTTGGCACTGCTTAATTGATGCGCGTTTAAGCTTATTTGCCCAACTTTTATAATCTAGTCGCTAAAGCGATTAAACACCACGATTTGCGCTATACGCACACAACACATTCACATTTCCCGAATTTGCGCTCCAATCTACCTTTTCGCTTAAAGCGTAGCGCGAAAAGGTAATTCGGAGCGCTGAGCCGCTCAAACGTAAAGTCCAGTGGACTTTACGTGCGGCGAAGACGTGAGCGCAGCTAACCTGCGCGAGCGACACGACACGTCGTAAACTCGGTACAATCGCACTACATGATTACGCCAAACTAGGTAGAGATTCGAGATTTTTCGCAGCTATCGAAGCGAGCCTCAGCGTCGCTAGATGGTGACTCGCTGAGAGAGCAAGAAAAATCGAGAATCTCGATGATTAAGTGATACGCAATTGTTCAGACTTGTAAGAGGGCTGGGTGATTCTTGGTCGAACAATATAAGAGCGGCAGCCGATACCAAATAATCCAAATGATCAACCACTACAAACAAACCTCAACACAAAAACAAAATCAAAGACAAAACGGAACAACCGCAACTCTAGACTACACGTAATAGGCGGAGCGTTGTGCGAATCGACGACTTCGAGCTGCATAGCGCGCGAGAAGTCACCTCGATTCGCTGAGCCGCTTAAATGTAAAGTCCAGTGGACTTTACATGCGGCGAAGACGTGAGCGCGGCTAATCCGCGCGAGCGCAGAAACACCCAGCCCTCATACAACAGTAAACAGAGAATGTCGCGCAATACCAAGTAAGGAATAGTGCGCAACACCAAATAATTAATGGCTTGAAGAAACTATCCCCAAGCCATTAATCTACACTACGTTGCAGCAGCACACACTGCTACAGATTAAACTAACGAGCCGAATGCTTCCTACGCTTAGACGCAGCACCAGCCACTCCGAGCCCAGCAAACACCGCAGCCAAAGCAGCAAACACCGAGGAACTAGCGCCAGTATTAACACCACTCACGTCACCACGCTTAAGATTCACTCCAGCAGAATTACGCGCTGCGAGCATACCCTCGCGCAAAGCTGCACGCGCAGCACGCAAACGAGCCAACGCCGAATCAACCTGCCCCTGAGTAGCATTCGCGTCCGCTAACACTAAACGAGCGTAATTCAAAGCCGCATTAAACTCACTGACCAAGTTAGAATCAGCCACTACGCCACTAGCATTAGCTGAAACATCACCAAGAGCTTGATCAACCTCAGCCTGCAAAGCACTCTTATCAACAACATTATTAACACTAGTAGTATTCGAATCATTAACACCAACACCAGTATTGTCACCAACACCACTGCCACTATTAATAAGTCTGTTATAAGCATCAATCAACTTTTGCTTAGCATCACGAAGCCTACGAAGAGCCTGATTAACCTGATCCTGAGTAGCATTAGGATCCTTAAGCACACTATCAGCATCATTCAACGCCTGCTGATACTCCGCCAAATCAGCAGCCTTACCAATAATGAACGGAATCGACTTACGGAAATCAGGATCATTGTCAGCCTCAGTGTTCAAATCAGACTTATCGGTCTTGTGTGAATCAGTAAGCTTCTGCTTAGCATCCTGGAGCTTCTTCAAAGCCTCATCAACCTCAGCCTGAGTTGCATTAGGGTTCTTAAGAACTGCATTAGCTTCATCCAATGCGCGCTTATAAGCCTCAGCCTCTGAGCTTCCTGCAGCATTCTGATACTCAGGAGACTTAGTAAAGTCAGAATCCTTACCAGCCTCAGTATTCAAATCAGACTTATCAGTCTTATAGCCTTCAGTAATCTTCTTCTTAGCAGCTTGCAATGCATCTAGAGCATCGTAAAGCTGCTTTTGAGTTGGAACCGTTGTTACGCCTTCTGGAAGCTTGGTCTTCGGCTTGCCAGTAGTACGATCGAAAGCTTTAAGAAGATCCCTAGCAGTCTTTAGCTTCGTGTTATAGTCTTCAAGAGCCTTCTTGGAATCTTCATCACCCTTAGCAGTCGCGTTCTTGAACGCAGGAGTGTTCTCGAACACGTCATCTCTAGTGTCTTTATCTCCATCCTTAGACTTGTCAACTTCTTGCTGAAGCTCAGTAGAACTGGTCTTGTAGTCAGCAAGAATCTTATCCTTGATTTCCTTCAGCTTCTTAAGAGCCTCGTCAACTTCCTTCTGGGTTGGAACATCCTTAGCATCAGACTTTGGTTTATTGTCATCACCGAACTTTTCAAGCAAAGTCCTAGCTTTCTTCAACGCTTCCTTATAAGCAGAGATGTCAGCATTATCTGACTTGCCGTCTTCAGCCTTCTTAGAATCAGCGTTCTTGAACTCAGTAGTAGCCTCAAAGTCAGCATCCGCTACTGTGCCTCCGTCAGCAGTAGACTTCGCAGACTCATCCTTCAAATCCTTAGCGCTGGTCGTAAAAGCGTCATCGATAGCTTTCTTTGCCTTTTGCAAGGCTTCCAAAGCTGTCTTAACATCAGCATTAGTTGGCTTTTTATCTGAATCAGCATTCGGATCTGGATTATTCACCTTGTTAATAAGATCCTGCGCAGCCTTAAACTTCTCGTTATAATCTTGAAGCTTCTTGGTGGCAGAAGTATCAGCCGTTGCATCATTACCAGTTTCGGATTGCTTCTTATACAGAGCATTCTTGTACGGAATCGACTCCTCGAATGGAGGAGTTATAGGCTTGCCTGTAGCATCCTTGTCGCCAACCTCCTTTTCAAGAGGATCAACAACAGTCTTGTACCCGTTGGTAACTGTATCCATGGCTGCTTGTAGGGTCTTAAGAGCATCATCAACTTCCTTCTGAGTCTTGCCAGTTGGATTATCAATGATGTCCTTAGCTTTCTTCAAAGCACTGTTTTCAGTGGTCTCATCCAAAGCTCCAACATCAGTTTTAGCCTTGGATTGCTTCTGCGTATCAGAGGAGTCATCTTTAAGAGCTGACGCATTCTTATACTCAGGAGTCTTCTTAAAGTCACCATTCGCAAAATCTTTAGCAGCGGTTAGCGCATCAAGATTGGTCTTGTAACCATCAGTAATAGTTTGCTTTGCCTTCTTCAAAGCCTCAAGCGCCTCGTCAACCTGCTTCTGCGTTGGGCGTTCACTGTTCTTCTTGCCTGAATCAGTTGCAGCCTTTACAAGTTCACGTGCTTTCTTGAGTGCATCCTTGTAAGCAGTAACATCGTCATTGTCCTTGTTACCTTCGCCCTTCTTAGCGTCTGCGTTCTTGAACTCTGGCGTGTTCTCGAAGTCGTTTTCACCGACGGTTTGCGCGGTGTCTGCTTTAGACTTTTCTGCCTCAGTCTTAAGCGCATCGACGTTCGTCTTGTAATCATCAAGCGCTTTACGCTTCTTATTTAGCTCTGTCAAAGCATCGTCAATCTGCTTCTGAGTTGGCTTAGCGTCGAGAGGCGTATTAGTATCATCGTGCTTTGAGAGCAACTCCTGAGCTTCGGCTAACGCCTTGTCGTAGGCTTTCTTGGCTTCCTTAGCAGCGTTGTTCCTGGTGTCATCAGGCTTGCCATCAGCAGTTAAGAAGTGAGGATCAGATGCGTTGCGATATGCGTCGGAATCCTTTGTGCCTTCAACAGCCTGCTCAGTACCCGATGCGTCTTTACCGTTCTTATCAACACTCTTCTTCAGTGCTTCAACGTTAGTATCTTGAGCCTTAAGAGCGTCACGCTTCTCATCAAGCTTCTTAAGAGCCGCATCCACCTGCGCCTGGGTAGCGGTTGGATTCGTCAAGAGCTTCTTAGCCTCAGTAAGCGCATCGTCGTAGTCTTTAGCCTTCTGCTTGATGTCATTGTATCCAGAAGTATCTTCATTGCCATCAGTACCCAGCTTGTGCGGATCCTTAGCATTCTTATACGCTGGATCGTGCTGAGTATCGGTATCCTTGTTGATGGATTCCTGCAGCTTATCGGTCTTAGTCGCAAACTTATCCAGTGCCTTCGCTGCTTCGTTCATTTCCTTAAGGATTGTGTCAACATCCCTGTTCAGAGGCTCACCGTTCTTGTGCGCCTGAATACCTTTCAGGTAGTCCTTATCGTTAGGGTCGCCATCTTTCTTCGGGATATTGCTATCAGGAATATCCTGACCATTTGCTTGATCCTTTGGAAGCTTGTTAGTAATCGCATTATGTAGCTTTTCAGCTGCATCGTCATAAGCCTTCTTAGCTTTCTTAGCAGCTTCTACATCAGCTTTTTCTGCTTCACTAGGATTTTCCTTTTCGGCAAGAGCCTTCAAGTTCTGGTACGCAGGGCTAAACTTTATAGCAATGTCATTAAATGCAGCTGCAGAAAGCTTAGAAGTGTCCGTTGCGTAGGTGTCGATAATCTTACGCGCGGCGATAAGCTGGTCTTTAACTTTGTTAACCTCGTCTTGCGTTACCGTACTATTCGGCTTATTAAGCTCCGTCATCAAATCTTTTGCAGCGTGGTAAGCGTCGTTATAGGCTTTAAAGTCCTTCGCAGCCTGAGAATCCTGACCATCAGCCTGCGCCTTATCAAACGCATTGAAATAGGCTGGCATTAGATAGCCACTGAAGTTGTCTGCAAGCGCTTTGCCAAGATCGGTTTTATCGGTAGAGTATTTGTCGGAATGAAGTGCGGTTTCAGCAGCTTCAAGCGCTTTCTTGGCGTCCTCAACATCTTTCTTGGTGGCTTTGTCGTTTGCGAGGACGTCTTTAGCTTTCTTTAAAGCGTCATCGTAATTCTTAACAGCTTGCTGAGCAGCAGTGTCATTAGTCTTATTCTTTGCATTCTTATAGAATACACTCTGCTTGCTGTCGTCATTTGGATCAGGATTATCGAAGCTCTTTTGCACGGCAGCGTCAAGAGGAGATTTGTCTGTTGCATTCTTGTCGAGCGCATCCTTAGCTTTCTTAAGATCCTCAATAGCTTTGTTTACATCCTTTTGAGAAGCGTTTGGATCCTTAGAAAGTTCGTTTGCCTTCTTTACAGCGTTATCGTAAGCTGTACGCTCATCCGACGTAGAGTTCTGGTAGGTTGGGTCGGCGGTCTTGAGCTTTTCGTCGCCTTGCTTATCAGCATCGCCCGTATTCACCTTGCCATGCTCAGCGATAGCAGCGTTAAGCTTATCCTTGTTAGTGGTGTACTTATCAAGCTCCTTACGCGCAGCATCGAGCTTTGCCTTGGCATCGTCAACAGCCTTTTGTGTGGCGTTGTCGTCAGCCTTTACTTTCTCAGCTTCAGCAAGCGCATCATCATAAGCTTTTTTAGCAGCCTTAGCTGCTTCATTCTTCTTGGTATCAGGCTTTCCATCGTCGGTCTGGAATGCTTGATCAGTAACATTCTTATACTTATCAGTAGTTACCGTACCAGGAGTTGCAGCAGTAGCGCCTTCTGGAGCCTTACCATTGGCTTCAATCGACTTATTCAGCTCTTCCTTCTTGGTAGCATCACCATCAAGAGCCTCGCGCGCCTTATTCAAAGTAATAGTCGCGTTATCAACCTCAGCCTTAAGCTCTTCGGTTAAATCAGCATCAGTTTTGTTACCAACTTTTTCAAGCGTTTTTTTAGCAGCATCAAGCGCCTTATCGTACGCATCTTTCTTCTCAGCAGACGCGTTGTAATACTTAGACTCGGTTGGAGTCTTCTTGTCAGCAGCAAGCTTGTGATCGCCAATCGACTTAGAAAGATCATCCTTCTTATTCTTCGTCTGCGGTACAAACACCACGTTGATACCCTTAGGAGTATTGCGCAAATTATACTTGTTCTCGCCATACACGTAGTTGTAGTAATACAAGCTATAAGGCTCAATAAACAAGCGCCCGAGCATGAATTTGCCTGTTTTACCAGCAACGTTTACCTTTTTGCTGTCATCGTCAAACGTAAAGTCGCCTACACTTGACTGCTCGTCACCCATCTTCTTGTTGGAGTTATCAACAGGTTTTGCAAAACCGCCATAGCTACTACCATTAAGCTTAACAAGATTTAGAACACCAATTGGCTCTCCTTTGTCGTCAACCGTGTAAGACCTGTGAGTACGTCTAGCTTGCCCGTTCGAACCTTCTCGCTTAACAGTATCAATCTCAGTTCCAAGAAGATTCTCTCGCAACTGTGGGTTATCAGTCTTCACATCAGACTTTACAGTAGCTTTCAATAAACCAAGTACGGCTTGCGTATTGATTTGTTCGCCCTTATCTGGATCGTAACGATAAACAAGCGTCTTTCCTTCTTCCATCCAAGCAAGACCTTCGTCGCTTGTGCGCCCACTAATCTTGTTATTGCTAGCATCCCAGCTAAGTGTGTAATCCTTGCGCAA
Organism: Gardnerella vaginalis ATCC 14018 = JCM 11026; assembly: GCF_001042655.1. Taxonomy (NCBI): domain Bacteria; kingdom Bacillati; phylum Actinomycetota; class Actinomycetes; order Bifidobacteriales; family Bifidobacteriaceae; genus Gardnerella; species Gardnerella vaginalis. Next base: position 1,247,412 of record NZ_AP012332.1, read on the forward strand.
ATCAATCAAACGCGTAAGCTCATGCTTCTGAATGTCGGACTCAAACTGAGCATATGCTTTATCGGTTCTGATAGTAACGGTAATTTTATTTTCATTCATACCGTTGGAAATGCCCGTGTTCTGACCACCACTTGCAGTCGTATCTCCAGTAAGCCAACCAAGCGAAATCTGCTTTTCGTAGTCTTTTGCACTTAAACCAAGCTCTTGATTGTCTTTATTAGCTTCGTAAATAGCTTTCTTGATTTGCTTCAACTCAGCTTGCGAATAGCCCAAAGGATTAGCAACAACCACTGCCTTAACCTTAGAGTTTTCAGAATCACTTGGAATTGCAACTTTATCAGTAGAAACTCTTGTAAGCACTAAGTCACTCAAAGGAATCTTTGGATCATCTTGCGGACTCAAGCCATCGAAGTCGATTGTCGCAGTACCACTGCTGTCAAACGTAACTTTGTCGGTAGATACGCCGTTAAGTTTTGCAAGATTCTTTCTGATTTGAGTCTTTTGATCCTCTGTAAGCTTGCTAAAATCAACTGTATCCACAACCGGCTTCTCAATGCGAGTGCTATAGCGCACTACAGTAAGAGGTATTTCCGGAGACTTCATTCCCAAATCTGTTACAAGATACGTTTTAAGCTTTCGCTCGCCAAATGAGTAATCTCCACTATCATTAGTTTTATTAATTTCTCCAAACATAGCTCCGTCATAAGAACCCATGCCCTGCGGAATTTTTGCATCTACCGTATCTGGAGTGTTATTAACAGTGCTTTCATCAACACGTAAACCAACACCCGCTGACTTACTTTGAGCAACAAGCTGATCAGCTACACTGCTACCAGACTTATGTTCAGTAGGAAGATTTACTGCATTGTGAAGAACTTCTCGTACTTTATCTGCCGACAACCTCTCGTCATACTTTAAGACAATTGATCCTGCTGTTTTTGGCGGAACAAGCGTTGCAACACGGAAGTTATTAGATGTTTGATCATGCTGCAAATTATCCTTATCATAATACAAGAAGATTGAGCGATTTGCACAATAGCCTTGACCCGAAGATATGCCGCCATCCCTGAATGGCTGCTTCATAACCAAGTCCACACTACCGTCAGTATTCGTCTTTAACTCGTAAATTCCGGAATAGCTTTGGTGCATTTCATCTACACGAGCAGAATCAAATTCGATGATTTTCTTGTAAGCTTCAGGATCATCAGTATTAATACTATCTTTTGAATCTGGAAGAATTACTACGCGTACAACCGTCTTACCATCCGCACTCTTTGGCAAATGGTACACAACTTGCTGCTTTTCAAGATTCTCATCAAACGTGTTGCTAGGAGTTGCCCAACCATAAATATTTGGCAGGTTTTTGGAAAAAGCTACCTCATCAGGATTGTGCTCTGCACCAGCGCGATCTTCTCCCTGAGCTACTGTGCTTGCAGGAGTCTCAGGTTGCTTATTTTCATATATCGAACGCTTTGAACGACTCTTCTTTACAGTAGTTTCTGCAGGGGCGCTATTTTCCGCAGTGGTGCGACTGGTTGCATTAGTCTTATCAGTTGCAGGAGTCTTATTGGTAGTGGTCTTACTATCTACAGACTCAGTGCTCGCAGTATTCTGCTCAGCGATTTTCTTCTGCTCAGCATTATTCTCAATTTGCTTCTTACCATCAGTCTTTACTACAGACTGCACAGAAGCATTCTTACTGCTAGTTAAATTCTGTTCGGTCTTAGACTTGTTATCCTGAGTCTCGGCAACATTCTTGTCTGTAGCAACCTTCTTATCAGCCTGATCATTCTTAGCCGCAGAAGGCTCAGCTTTCTTAGAATCCTCAATCTTAGAAGCATCATCCTTCTTAGTAGTTTCGGTCGCAGTCTTATCAGAATCCTTAGAGCCCTCAGCCTCAGCATTCTTCTTAGCAACTAAATTCTGCTCCTTTGTAGAATCATTCGTATTAACAGGAGCAACATTAGCCTCCACAGCCATTGCAGGAGTTGCGCCAAAAGCAATCGCAGCGCCAGCAATTACGCCAGCAGCGCCAGCCGAAAGAGCAGCCACCTTACGCATATCAACAGCCTTTTCAATCGCTTTACTTACTACAGCATCTAACTTCACAGTATTCGCATGCTTTCTGGATTTTGATACCATGATATACTTCTTTCACTTAGTAATCCGATAACGAGGCAGATTCGCATGCCCGCCTATAGACATGCAAAATGCAAATTTTCAACAACGCTAATTTAAAATTTTCATAGCGCACGTTTATAAAATCGCAAGCTATCTTTGTTAGGTTATTATAACAATTTAAAAATTTTTTTGAAGTCAAATAACATATGTTTAAATCAAAAAAGCCTATAGTACCCCCCCCCCCCCCCAAGCCATATTTTTCAACGGTTTTAGGGATTAATATTTTTTTGTAAATATTTTGAATAGGGGCGTTTTTTCACAACTTTTCATTAACCAATCTAAACATTTGTTATGATACAAATCACATTTTTAGACCCTCTGTAGTGGGTTTTCGTTCGCCGCAAGCATCAACTTTTTCCGCTTTTTGTACGTGATTTAGATCAAATTTGGTACAAAGTGCGTCAACTTTTTCCGCACTTTGTAGCTCAACACGTCGATTAGAACTACAAACGCGGGAAACCGCGCGCGAGACTGCGCAAAGCAAGGTAGAGATTCGAGATTTTTCGCACTGAATGAGATGTATCGCTCGCGCGTTACAGCGCGCTCACGTCTTCGCTTGCGTTGAAAGCACACTGTGCTTTCAACTTTGAGCAAGCTCAGCGAATCGAAGTGCATTCGCGCGCTACGCTTTAAGCGCTCATGCAAGTCGATTCGCAGTCCTCCGATGGTGATTCATCGAATGAAGAAGAAAAATCTCGAATATCGGTGATAAAAACCACGCAAAAGTCCTAGATATTCAGAAGGTTTGATGTATTTCTATACGAGCAATAAAAGAGGAGCGTAGCGACGGGACTTGCGAGGAGAGAAATACATCAAACCTCGCGCAACAACAAATGGGTAATATCGCTCGCGTTATATTTGCATCACGAGCGAGACAAATCTAACGAAATTAAGCCAAAAAACGTTACAAATATCTCATCAATGATGCAAATATAACGAATTTGGGTCAAAAAACGTTACAAATGCCTCACGAGCGAGACATATGTAACAAATCTTGGGAAAAGCACAAAGCGCTCAGGCAGGTCGATTCGCACGCAGAATAATAAAAAGCTCTGTGTGAGTCACAGCAAGTAAAACTCGCCACAACTCACACAGAGCCAATGCTTAAGATCAATCCAAATGGATTGCCTCCCAACGCAAATACAACGCAAATCCTACAAAACTCGCAACACTCGCGTGGGAAGCTGGAACACGTTTAACTACTCAGCTACAACCTTAACAGTAAAGGAAGCGCTGATTTCTGGGTGAAGAGCCACAGTTGCTGGGAATTCGCCAGTGGTCTTGATTGCAGCAACGCTAATAGCGCGTGCTTCAACGGCGGCCTTTGGTGCCAAAGCAGCAGCAATCTTATCGGCGGAAATACCACCGAAGAGCTTGCCAGACTCGCTCACCTTAGCGGCGATTTCTACAACAGCGCCTTCGATTGCGGCCTTAGCTGCAACAGCCTCTTCGCGAGTGGCAACAGCCTTAGCCAAGCGAGCGCGGCGCATTGCTTCAATCTGGGAAGCAGCACCCTTATTCCATGCAAAAGCTAAGCCTTGTGGAATCAAGTAGTTACGTGCGTAACCAGCCTTAACAGTAATAACGTCACCAGAGTGACCCAAGTTTGCAACGGTCTTGGTGAGAATAACCTTGGTTTCTGCCATGTTCTTATCCTCTCAATCAGCGACCAGTGGTGGCGTATGGGAGCAAAGCCATTTCGCGAGCGTTCTTAACTGCCTTCGCGATCTTGCGCTGTTCCTGTACGGTTACACCAGTAATACGACGGGAACGAATCTTGCCGCGGTCCGAAACGAACTTACGCAACAAAGCAACGTCCTTGTAATCAATTTCAGTAATCTTGGCAGCCTTCAAAGGATTTGGCTTCTTTTTGAAAGGCTTGACCGGTGGTTGCGGCCTCTTACGTGACATAGGATGTCCTCTCTCAAATGCGTTATAAACATTTATTTTTGTTTACACGCTAAACTGATGTTTTTAAGTTTATAAAAGTCAATTTTTAGTTAGATTTTAAATCAAATTCTAAATTATGTTTTAGATTAGACTAACAAGCGCCCAACTAGATAGTCGCAAGCAACCGCGGATTAACCGCCATTATCTCGCCTAGTAAGCTAGTAAACTAGAACTCTGGCTCTTCGTCTGATCCACCAAAATCGGAGCTGGCTCCAAACGTTGCAAATCCGCCATTTGATGGAGCAGAAGCACTCCACGGGTCTTCAACGTTTACGCCCTGATTAGCGCCATTTTGCGCATTCATTCCAGCACCAGCAGCCGCACTATTCGCATAATTCGCGCCGCCAGCATAACCGCCAGTGTATCCACCAGCATTCATACCAGCTCCAGCACCAGCGCCCTGATTGAATCCATTATTGTTCCCAGCAAAACCGCCTTTAGAGCTCAAACGATTAACTTGAGCAGTAGCAAATCGCAGGGATGGCCCAATTTCATCAATCATCAAATCGATGCTGTATCGCTTTTCGTTGCTGTTTTTATCAACGTAGTTGTTTGCACGCAATCTGCCCTGAACAATAACACGCATTCCCTTTGTAAGCGTTTGCGCGCAATGCTCAGCTAAGTCTCCCCATGCAACACATCTAAGCGATAATGGTGTGCCATTAATGTAGCTATTTGTTCTTCTGTCAAAAGTCGAAGAATTAGACACAATTGTGAAAGAAGTTCTAACACTGCCGTTAGAACTGGTGGCAGTTTCTGGCTCTTTAGCCAAATTTCCAATCACCGTTATAACAGTTTCTCCAGCCATTGCAGCCTCATTCCCTACTTTAAGACTTTTCTTACTTTGAGATTTTAGAACAAAAATCCAACTTTATTTTGACTTTACTTTGCGTCCTTGCGAAGAATCTTCGTGCGGACTACAGATTCGTTAAGATTCAAAACACGGTCAAGCTCGTCGCTAAGAGCTGGCTCAGCAGTGTAATTCACTACAACGTAGTTGCCTTCAGTCTTGCCGTCAATCTCATAGGCAAGCTTACGACGACCCCAGTAGTCGGTACCGTCAACGGAACCGCCCTCTTTGGTGACAAGCTCAAGATACTGCTCGGTCAACTTCTTAAGACCGCGCTCATCAAGCTCTGGATCGGCAATGAACATCAGTTCATACTTATGTGCAGACATCACCCACCTCCTTCGGACTATTCGGCTGTGGAATTTCCACAGCAGGAGTGTGTTTGCAAATCGTTCGCAAATTAAGTTATTACGCAATATTTTTTGCATATTTAATTTTACGAACAACCTATTAAGTCTACATCATGCTGGCGACTCGCCACCGCGCAGCTAATCAACAACACTAATGAGCGTAAATATTTCTGTGCTTCATGTCTTCTGGAAGTGCGTTTCTAAGCGAAACAAGCGATCCAGACCTGAACACAGACCTAATTCCAGCAGCAAGAAGAGGTGCAATCGAAAGAACCGTCATATTCTCTAAGCGCTTTTCTTCTGGAACAGGAACAGTGTCTGTCAAAATGATTTCGCGAGCTCCGCAACCTTTAAGTCGCTCTACGGCAGGTCCTGAAAGAAGCGCATGAGTTGCCACCAAAGTAACAGACTTCGCACCTGCTCCTCTAAGCGTGCGAACAGCTTCGCAAATCGTGCCGGCCGTGTCAATCATATCGTCTACAACAATGCAATCTCTGTCTTGAATATCGCCAATAATTCCGTGCGCTTCCGCGTGATTTGGCCTTGTTGTATCTCGAGTTTTGTGAATAAACGCTAACGGCAATCCACCAAGCTTTGCGGCCCACTGCTCCGAAACCTTGATTCGTCCAGCGTCTGGAGAAACAATCGTAGTGTTTTCTAGGCTCATAGTGTTACGAACGTAATCAATCAACACTGGCATTGCTGTTAAGTGGTCTACAGGTCCGTCGAAGAATCCCTGCTCTTGAGCCGCGTGCATGTCAACGGTAAGAATCCTTTTAGCTCCAGCGGAACGGAATAAGTCAAACATAAGCCGCGCTGTAATTGGCTCACGACCTTGATGCTTTTTATCTTGACGCGAATACCCAAAGAAAGGTGCTACAACGTTTATGCTTCTAGCGGATGCTCGCCTTAAAGAGTCAACCATAAGTAGCTGTTCCATAATCCAATTGTTGATTGGATCGGTGTGCGCTTGCAAAACAAAAACGTCTGCACCTCGAACTGGCTGCGTAAAGCGCACATACATTTCTCCGTTTGCAAAATCGTAGGCAGTTGTTTCTAGAACGTCTATTCCAAGGTATTTGGCAGTTTCTTCCGCAAGTTGCGGATATGCTCTACCCGTTACTAGCATCATTTGCTTTTTTGGAGTGCCTTCAAGAATTGTTGACATATCTGCCTTCCCATTTGCAAAATCGGTAAAAACGCATACTAACCTAGTCTATCAGCATACAGCGCCACTACTCAAACGCACGAACCACCTGTTGCGCGCTGCCGTAAGACGATTGCGCTCCAAATCCTGTTGCTGCGTACGCAGAAACATATGTTGCCACTTGCGCACTTTGAGCTAAACTAAATCCAGCTGCAAGTCCTGCCAAAACGGTTCCCATAAATGCGTCACCGCATCCCGTGGTGTCTACTGCAGAAACTTTTTGCGGGCATATACGAACAGCCTTTTTACCATCTTCCGCATTGTAATCTAAAACAACAGAGCCTTCTGCACCAAGAGTCACAACTGCCTCGTCGAAACCATACTCGTGCATAATGCGCGCCGCATCAAACCAGTCAAAATCATCCCAATTGCCATCTTCTGGCTCGTGAATTTTAAGCAATTGCGCCATTTCATGCTCGTTTACAAGCAGTATGCTTGCGTTTTCAATCAGATCACTTGGAAGCGTGTTTACAAACGGCGAATTATTAAGTAAAACTTTTACACCAGCTGTGCGCGCAATTTTTGCAGCCTCCGTTACAGTTTCCATTGGGCTTTCAAGGCACAATCCTAAAACGCTTGCACTGCTAATAGCCTTCTTAACATCTTCTTGACTAATATATTCCACACTTACTTTTGCATTAGAACCTGGAGCATAGACGATTGTGTTTTCGCCAGCTTTTGCATCTACTGTTATTACTGTTGCGCCACTTTTTATGCCTTCTACACGTAAAATTTTAGACGTGTCTACACCTGCAGATTCTAGCGTGTTAAGAAGGAATTCTGCGTTTTCGTCGCTGCCTACAGCACCAAACATTTGCACATTCGCGCCGATTTTTGCTGCAGAAACGGCTTGATTCCCAGATTTTCCTCCTGGTAGTACTCGCAAATCACTTCCGTTTACAGTTTCTCCAGGATTTGGAAGACGGTCGGCAACTATTGTGTAATCTGCGTTCATGGAACCTAGTACAGCAACATGATTTTGACTTTCGCCTATTTTTTTAAGCGCGTTAGCAAGATTTTCGTTGCTTAACGGAGTAGTTTTTTCTATCATAGAAACCCTTTCATAAATATTCATAAATATTCACAGATATTCACACAATTTTAGACGTCGTCACTTTTAGACGACATCGCCCTAATTTTTAAAGCTATGCACAGGCGCTGGAATTCGCCCACCGCGCGAAACGAATTCCTCGCAGCTTTCGGTGTTTACTGGCATAATCGGAGCATACCCCATTAAACCGCCAAAATTGGCCATTTGCCCAACGCTTTTCCCTTCTACAGGGATTATGCGCACAGCAGTTGTTTTTTGATTTATCATTCCTATTGCTGCCTCATCCGCTATCATTCCAGATATTGTTGCAGCTGTTGTGCTTCCAGGAATTGCAATCATGTCTAAGCCTACAGAGCATACACACGTCATTGCTTCTAGCTTTTCTATTCTAAGGCAGCCTGACTTTGCCGCAGCAATCATGTTTGCGTCTTCCGAAACAGGTATAAACGCGCCAGAAAGCCCACCAACGTAGCTGCTAGCCATTATTCCGCCTTTTTTAACTTGATCATTAAGCATTGCAAGAGCGGCTGTTGTGCCAGGAGCGCCAACAGTAGAAAGTCCGATTTTTTCTAAGACTTCGCCTACGGAGTCTCCCACGGCTGGTGTTGGCGCAAGCGACAAGTCGATTATGCCAAATGGCACCCCTAGCCTTCTAGATGCCTCTTGCGCAACCAACTGGCCTACTCGCGTAATCTTAAAAGCCGTGCGCTTAATCGTTTCGCACAAGAACGCAAAATCCTTCCCGCGCGCCTCGTCTAGCGCGCGCGAAACCACGCCTGGTCCAGATACGCCAACGTTTATCACAGCGTCTCCTTCTGTTACGCCGTGGAATCCACCTGCCATAAACGGATTATCGTCTGGAGCGTTGCAGAATGCTACGAACTTCACACATCCGTAGGAGTCTCGGTCTGCAGTTGCCTGTGCGATTTGTTTGATTACTCGCCCAAGTAACTCCACGCAATCCATGTCAATTCCAGTGCGTGTGGAACCTACGTTTGCGCTTGAGCACACAATATCTGTCTCACTCAAGGCTTTTGGCAATGATTCTATAAGCATGCGGTCGGCTGTTGTCATGGATTTTGCAGGCAGCGCTGAGTATCCGCCGATTAGATCCACTCCAACTTTTTTAGCTGCTCTGTCTAGCGCGTGCGCAATTTGCACAAAATCGTCTGGGCTTTTGCACGCAGAAGCTCCAACTAGGCTTATTGGTGTTACGGTTATACGCTTGTTCACAATAGGAATTCCGTAATCGCGTTCAATCGCGCAGCCCGTGCTGACTAAGTCTTTTGCAATGCGCGTAATTTTGTTGTACACGTTTTCGCACACTTTTTGCATGTTCGAGTCCGTACAATCTAGCAGGTTTATTCCCATTGTTATGGTTCTAACGTCGAGTTTTTCTTGCTCGATCATTGAGTTTGTTTCGCTCACTTCCATAATGTTTAGCATGGGTTTCTCCTACTAATACCTAGATTCTGTGCATGTTTGTAAAAATTTCCGCGCGCTGGCAGTGTATGCGAACGCCGATTTCTTCGCCTAGTTTTGCTAGTTCTTCCGCTAATTCGCCAAATTCTACGCTTATTTCATTTACGTCTACAATCATCATCATGTTAAAAAAGCCATTGACGATTGTTTGAGATATGTCTAGGATATTCGCTTTGCGGCTTGCTAAATGTGATGTTACTTTGGCTATGATTCCTACGGCATCTTTGCCTACTACGGTGATTACGGCTTTGTTTTCATCATGATTAGTGGTGTTCATAATCACTCCTATTGGCGATTTTTCTCTTTTATTGGTCTTATTATTTTTTTATTTTTTATTTTTATTAGGCGCAAAACCCTTACCGACCGACGGTTGCTGGCGACTCATCAGCACGTCACCTGATCTGTTTCGATCTAGTAAAGCGCTGGTTTTTGCTCAATGCTTATACTATTGCCCGTTATGTATAAAACGCAACATACATAATACATATGCAAAATACTTATACAAAAACCCGCCACAATGGGCGGGTTTAATATAAAAACCTAGCTAAACTATCTATTTAGCTTAATCTATTCAGCCTAATCTATTTAGCCTGACTAGTCAGCTTAGCTAGAATAGTCAGACCGAACAGGCTAAATCAAACTAAATCAGGCTTCTACTGGAGCATTCACATCAGCTGGCAAAGCAGCCTTAGCAGCTTCAACGATTGCCTTGAAGGTTTCAACGTCGCTAACAGCGAGCTCAGCCAAAGCGCGGCGATCCAATTCGATGCCAGCCAAACGCAAGCCCTGAATGAAGCGGTTGTAGGTGATTCCTTCTGCGCGAACTGCAGCGTTAATACGCTGAATCCACAACTTGCGGAAGTCGCCCTTGCGAGCCTTGCGGTCGCGGAAGTTGTAAGTAAATGAGTGAAGCAGCTGTTCCTTTGCCTTACGATAAAGACGGGAACGCTGACCGCGATAACCCGAAGCCCTATCAAGAACAACGCGACGCTTCTTGTGAGCATTAACTGCGCGCTTTACTCGTGCCATAAGTATTCCTCAGCTTTCTTAAAAAATCTTTAATTGCGTCTTCGCTTTACTGCAACTTACTTAGCCAGCAAGCCCTTCAAATTCTTGCTCTGTGCTGTAGCCAAAACTTTATCTGCAGACAAAGCACGACGCTTGCGAGCAGACTTATGCTCCAAGTTGTGGCGCATTGCGCTACCATCGTGCATTACCTTACCAGTGCCGGTAAGGCGAACGCGCTTGGACGCTGCGGAATTAGTTTTCATCTTCGGCATTGCTGCCCTCCTTATGATTCTGATCAGATTCTACAGAAGCTTGTGCTGCGACTGCTGCCGCATCCTGAGTTCCTTGCTTTGCTGCAAGACGCGCTGCCTGGCGAGCCTGACGTTCTGCGCGCGATTCAGCGCCTCTACGACGCTGCTCAGACTGAGTATGAATCTTCTTGCCCTTAGGAGCGAGAGTCATTATTATGTTACGACCCTCCTGCTTAGGGGCAAACTCAATAGTTCCACTTTCGGAAACCTCATCTGCAAGCCTACGCAATAACTCAACTCCGCCGATAGGACGCGATTGCTCGCGACCACGCAGCATAATGGTGACTTTAACCTTATCGCCGCCATTTAGGAATCGAAGAACATGACCCTTCTTAACGTCGAAATCATGATCATCAATCTTGAGTCGGAAACGAATTTCCTTAATCTCAGCTGTGCTTTGATTACGACGCGCTTCACGAGCCTTAATCTTCTCGTTGTACTTGTACTTACCGTAGTCAATAAGCTTGGCTACAGGAGGCTTAGCAGTAGGTGCCACCTCGACGAGATCGAGGTTCGCTTCCTTTGCCAGGTTCAACGCTACCGAGGTCGCGATGACCCCCACTTGCTCGCCTTTCGGACCGATAAGGCGTACCTGGGAGACGCGAATCTCTTCGTTAATGCGTGGTTCGTCGCTAATGATGACTCCAATCCTTGTTAAAACAGTGGAACAGCACACCAAAAGGCAAAGATAAATTCAAGTTCACACATCAATCAAAATAAGCACGCAACCTAAATTCATAGCCGTGCGGCTTTGTAGCAATAAATAAATGCCACGTGACCGAAGTCATGAACCCGAAACCACTTTGGGCTTCCAGGTGGGATATACCACTTTCTTGATTACTCAAGCCAAATGTCTATTCTACTTGGAGCCTTGACATTAATCAATGCCAATAATCAACCGTGCTCAAAAATACTAAACAAATCGCAGTAAAACACGCAAAATAAACGCAATTCCACGCGCGCGATATTATGAGACTATGGAGCCTTTAAAGCGCTGCGTTGTTTTAGCAGCTGGAGATTATTACGACCATACGCGCGAACATGTTCCTGATCGCGCTTTAACTATTGCGGCAGATGGTGGCTGGGATCATGCGTGCAGACTCGGCTTGCATGTTGATGCTCTAATTGGTGACTTTGATTCTGTGCGCTTAAAGCTTCCAACAGATGCTGCCATTACGCGACTTCCCGCCGAAAAAGATGATCCAGATTTGCTTTCTGCTCTTAAAGTTGGCTGGGCTAAAGGTTCTAGAGAATTCCATATTTTTGGCGGCTTAGGCGGTCGCGTCGATCACACGATTTCCAATATTCAGCTTATGGTTCGACTTGCCGTTAGAGGCGGAATTGGATTCTTGTATGGAGACGGCACGATTGTTACAGCAATTCACAACGGTTCTCTTGACTTTCCTGCATCTAATGGTCACGAAGGCCGCATGGTTTCTGTGTTCTCACACACGCCCGTTTCTAGCGATGTAAACGAGATTGGTCTTAAATATCAACTTCAGCACGCAACTATGTATGGTGATGCCGTTCAAGGCTTAAGCAACGAGTTACTAAACGATACTCCTGCACATATTGACGTTCATGAAGGCACTCTTGTAATCACATTCCCTATAGATGCTCCACTGCCGCAAGTCAGCTGGTTTAAGCGGCCAGTTGGCGATTTGGGAGATATAAACACTAGCATTTCAAGCGCTCTCGCTGTGCCATCAAAATAGCGTAAATAATCGCAAATTTGCGGTGTAGAGAGCAAAAATGCCTCGTAATGCGTCGTACATACCGCACATTAAAATGAACATGTTAGTTTAAATAACGAAGACCAAAACGTATTGTTAAAAATCGCGAAAAATCGCTAGAACTATGCGTTAAGGTTTCACTCAAGGGAGATCCCATATGACAGTCAAGATTGGTATTAACGGCTTTGGACGTATCGGCCGTTTGGCATTCCGTCGTATTTTTGAGCTTCAGGCTCGTGGCGGTCAAGCTGGCGATATCGAAGTCGCAGCCATCAACGATCTGACCACTCCTTCGATGCTTGCTTACTTGCTTAAGTACGACAGCACTCATGGCACTTTCCGCCACGACGACGGCACCCCAGTTGAGGTTACCTCCACAGAAGACGCAATCGTCGTAGATGGTAAGACTTACAAGGTTTACGCTGAAAAAGACGCAAACAATATTCCATGGGTTAAGAACGATGGCGTTGAGTTCGTGCTCGAGTGCACTGGTTTCTACACTTCTGCAGAAAAGTCCCAGGCTCACTTGAACGCTGGAGCTAAGAAGGTTCTTATCTCCGCTCCTGCTAAAGACGAAACCACCCCAACCGTTGTGTTTGGTGTGAACCAAGACATTTTGAAGCCAACCGACAACATTGTGTCCGCTGGCTCTTGCACAACTAACTCCATGGCTGCAATGGTTAAGCTTTTGCAGGATAACTGGGGTATTAAGTCTGGCTTCATGACCACCATCCACGCTTACACTGGCACCCAGATGATTCTCGACGGCCCACGCGGCTCCAAGCCACGCAACAACCGTTCTGCAGCTTGCAACACCATCGAGCACTCCACTGGTGCTGCTAAGGCAATCGGCAAGGTTGTTCCAGAGGTTAACGGAAAGCTTCAGGGTCATGCTCAGCGTATTCAGGTTCCAGATGGATCTGTTACCGAGTTGACCACTGTTCTCGAGAAGCCAGCAACCACCGAAGAAATCAACGAAGCCTTTAAGAAGGCATTCGAAAACTGCGAATACTTCGGTTACAATGCCGATAGCATTGTGTCTTCCGATATTATTGGCGACACCCACGGTGGCGTTTTCGATCCAACTCAGACCGATGTTAACACTGTTGACGGCGTAACTTTGGCTCGTACCGTTACCTTCTACGATAACGAGTACGGCTTTACTGCTAACATGATTCGCACCTTGCTTTACTTCGCTGAGATTGCTGAGTAAAGTTAGCGAAACACGGTAAAGCTAATAAAGCTTAAATAAAAGCTATAAACCCCTTGCGATGACTCATCGCAGGGGGTTTTCGCAAAACATTTTGCACACGGGGGGTAAAAATGAGCAAAAAACATGCTACGACAGGTAAAGCAACGCCAGCAATCGCACAGTTAGAAAACGCTGGAATTACGTTCCGCGTTGTTGACTATGAGCACGATGCAGACCACATGGATGATGGGTATGGCATGGAAGCAGCGCAAAAATTAGGCGTAAATGCTGAACAAGTGTGCAAAACACTTATGGTAGACACTGGGGAAAAACGCGTAGTTGGGATTGTGCCAGTAAACGGTAGATTGAGTATGAAGGCGATTGCTAGCGCAGTAAATGCCAAAAAAGCCAGTATGACAAGCCCAGATGTAGCCCAACGCGAAAGCGGCTACGTGGTTGGCGGAATCAGCCCATTTGGTCAGCGTACTCATCACGAAACCGTTCTGGATGCTAGTGTTATGCACTTTGATGAGATTCTTGTTTCTGGAGGCAAACGCGGTCTTGATGTTGTTCTAAATCCAAACGATTTAGTTAGCTTGCTTAACGCAACCGTAGCAGATATATTGGCTTAAGTAATACAATTCGTATTATTAAAAACGTTTTCACATAGGGGTGATTTATGAAATCGTATTCGCTACCACCGCGAACAGGCAACCAATACACGATTTGCCACAAAGATTACAAGGCTACAATAACACAACTTGGAGCTGCACTACGCAATTTTACTTGGAGAAATAGTGATATTGTTGTGCCATTTGAGGCTGACGAGTTACCGCCTTGCTACAATGGACAAATACTTATTCCTTTCCCAAATCGTGTAGATAAAGCGTCTTACAAGTTCCAAAACGCGTCTTATACTCTGCCTATCGACGAGCGAGATAGAGACACAGCTTTACACGGCTACGGATACCGCTCATACTGGCAAACTTTAAGCGTTACACAATCCAGTGTGAGTCTTTTATGGCGATCACCAAATATGGAAGGATATCCTTTTGACATTGTTACAATAGCCACTTGGGAGCTTGACGATTATGGGATTCATTTAACGTTGAATACAACCAATCATGGCAATGATGATGCTCCATGGGCTGCTGCAATGCACCCTTGGCTGTGCAACGGATTACAAGGGCATGGAGACGAGATTGATCAACTAAACTCTAAGTGCAAGCTTAAACTTCCTGCAAAAACGCATGTGCGCGCAAATGAACGTTTAATACCAGTTGGTACAGAAAGCGTAGACGGAACGCGATTTGATTTACGCGATAATCCATTTTTAGTTAATCAGCCATTTGATGATGCTTGGACTGATTTAATTAGGGATGACGATGAGTGGACTACTGCGATTTTTACGCGAGCTGACGACTTACAAATAGCGGTGAAAGGCGACAAAAGCGTAACATCATTCCAAGTGTGCACTGCAACTGGTTTCCCTGCAGACAAGCATCCTTGCGGAGTTGCTGTAGAACCACAGACGGCGTATGCGAATGCATTTAACACAGGAACAGACTTGACTGTTATAGCACCACAGGAAACTGTTGTTAACCAATTTAGAATTTCACCTCTGATTGAGAATATGTGATAGCTGCATATATGTGACATCTGGTGAAAGACAAAAGCTTGAACGTCTTGGCAATGTGCGATAATCCCTAAGGTTGTTCATTTTAATCGTTAGGAGTTTATTATGGGTATGCGTGGACGTAAGCGCAAGGCACGCCGCAAAAAGGCAGCAAATCACGGCAAAAGACCAAATGCTTAAGTTAGTGATTTATTAACCTTTATTTTTGGTGATTTTAAACTATTTTAAAAAAAAAAAACGAGCATATTCACTTTTATTGTGGACATGCTCGTTTTTTATATTAACTACGACAAGTCTTTCTTGATATTTCAACGAAAACTCGAGTTGTTGACACACCTTTTGCCGCTTATCTGAATTTTTTACCCCACAACTCTTCACTCTGCCTATCTCTTACCCCGCATTTGTTTATCAAAACGCCAAATATGGGAACAAATGCGGGATAAAAAAAAAACAAAATACTACAAAATAACCCACTCGCGCAAATCAACCACACTAATGCGAGCTTCTGCAAATTCTACAAACTTTTATCTATCAACTTGTCTAGTTCATTCAACCTATTCTTAGCGTGGCAAATCAACTTTTTCTCATCAATAGTTTTCTTGCCAAAGAGCACTTCCTTAAGAACACTAGCTGCTGTAATATTTGGACTATTTTTATACGAATCAGAATCATATATACATTTTTCGTCTCGCTTGTAAATCTGAATTCTGTCAAATATTTTCGATTGTTCTAATTTCAACAAGTTATCTACTATATTGTTCACAATATTGTCGTGATGATCCTTAGGAGTTGCCCTAGCACTTTTAGGATCTTCCAAATACATTTCCCTGTAGCGAATCAGCGTACTGATCCATGACAATTCAGGTTTTGTTGCAATGACAGCAAGAGAAATACGGTAACCACGATCTATCAACATTTTCGCAGTACTACTAGGAACTTCAACACTGCGCAAAGTACCTTCAATTATGAGATTATATTTTTTAGAACTTAACTCATCAATTAAGCTTCTCACCATTTTTGCTGAAAAAGCACTCGTATATTTAACACTTTCTTTACCGTATTTATCAAGCAACTCGCAATAATAAGGGTGTTGAGTCCTATAGCTATCAGCATCAAGGATTATTATGTTACCGTTAAATTCTTTTTGTTTTATTACATGAATGGTCGTTTTGCCAGCACCACTTTGACCACCGAGTAAAACCGCCTTAGGATGCAAATCTGCATGCTTATACATTTGTAAAGAACGTAAATTTCTTAACAAACAGTGAGTAAAATACTCTTCGCTAAAATCTTCTATAACCATAGCAAAATCACACTTACCCATATTTTTCTATAAGATTGTTAACTATTTTTATTGCAACTTACGTATTCAAGCAAGCGTTCTATGCCATCTAAATATCCGATATAACGATTTATATCTTCAAAATTTGTAGATGTATAAATCTTTGTATTAATTACATCTGATAAATCATCACTAATTGCAATCCATGCATTAGAAGAATCATCAAATTGTATATTCATACTATCCTCGTATTTATATAAACGAGCCAGTAAAAGTGCGCCACGCTCCTTTAAAACTTCAATCTTCATATTCAAATCGTATTTATCAGATGCAGATAATTCTTTTTCATGTACGATATCAAAAAGAGAAACCTTGAATTTATCACAAATCTTATCTATTAACCTAGTTGAAATAGCACTTGTACCATTTTCGTATCGCACAATGCTATTACGAGATACTCCTAATGCTTCAGCTAACTCTTGTTGAGTTATTTTTTTTGAGCGACGTAGTGCTCGAATATTCACAGAAACCATATATACGCCCTTTTATAAAAAATCTGCAATAACAATTAATTCAAAATTAAGATTTAAGATTTATTTGTGATATAAGCATATAACAAAAAACATTGAAGCACCAATTTTGGTGCAAAATCTTTACAAAATTTTTAAACTCTCACAACACATACAAAAATATTAAATTGCTCAATAATTGAAAATAAAAAGGGTCATAAGCCAAAATAAAAGATTTAAAGAAAACAAAAAGGCTCGGAGAGTTGACGCCCCTAGTAGCATCTATCTCCAAGCCCTTAATAATCACAGCACTATTACTGTCCCTAGCAAAAACAGCACTGCTAATTACCCTCAACAGTCAACTCACAAGATCAGCATCACCAGAATCCACTGCGAAAAAAGGAAATTAAGCAAAACAGTAAAAACCAGTAATGCAATCCTGCAAGAAAACTTGCGACAGAAATCAAAGAAAACTACCACAGTTGAGAGCAAAATTATAGAAGTGAGCGCACTGAAAAATACGCAGCACGCTCACCGATAACACTTAACGTGCTTTTTAACTTAGTGACGCATCTTGCGAACAGCAGCACCCATACCAGCAAGCATAGAAGCAGCCAAAGCAGTCAAAGCAACACCAACACCAGCATTACCAAGCTTCTCGCCAGCCTTACCACCATGGCCATTGCCACCCTTGGTGCCCATACCAGCAAGCTCACCCTTAGCAGCAGCCTTACCAGCAACAGCGGCTGGAGCAGCAGCCTGAGCCTTAGCCTCAGCCTTAGCTTCAACCTTCTTAGCCTCAGCCTTAGCAGCAGCAGGAGCAGCAGGGAAATCAGTAGAAACTGGGTTCAAAGTGTTAGGATCAGCAAAGCCCTTAACAGCAGAAGCCTCAACCTCAACAGCCTTATTAAAAGCAGCACGATAATTCACAAGAGCAGTATTATAAGCAGTAGCAGCAAGCAAAGCCTTACCACTCTTCTCTCCGAAATTCTTCTCAGCATCAGCATACTCATGAGTCCTATAAGCATTAGCCCTAGACTGAGCAGCCTTCAAATCAATAACAGCAGCCTTGTAAGCATCAGTATCAGTCTTACCAGCCACGCGAAGAGCCTCTTCACGATCAGCAGCAGACTTCACCTGAGCATCCAAAGCAGCCATCTGAGTCTTAGCAGCCTCAAAACCAGCCTTAGCCTTAACAAACTTATCCTGAGCATCCTTATTAGTAGCATCAGCCTCAGCAAGCACAACCTGAGTACGCATCAACTCAGCAGAAGCAGCAGACTTAGATGGATCAGCAGTCTGAACAGGTTTAGTCTGATCTGGCTTAGTCTGATCTGGCTTAGTCTGATCTGGCTTGGTCTCACCAGGCTTAGTCTGATCTGGCTTAGTCTCACCGCCTGGATTCACACCACGCAACGCGTTCAAATAACGCTGATTGGCTTCAACCTGAGCCTTAGCAGCAGCAACAGCCTCAGTCTGAGCTGTAACCTTAGCATCAGCAGCATCAAGAGCAGTCTTCAAATCTTCAGCTTTCTTCTCAAGAGTCTTGCCTTCAGCATCTGTATCCTTAAGCTTCGCTTCAGCTTCAGTATTAGCCTTATCTAAACTCTTGTATTCTTCAGACTGCTTATATTCTGCAGTAGCTTTAGTCTTATCGAAATCCTTATCGTTAACATGCTTTCCAAGATAAGCAGTCAAGCCATCTTCCACTGCCTTCTTAGCAGCTTCTGCAGCCTTCTTAGCAGCATCAAACTTGGTTTTAGCATTCTCATAAGCCGTCTTAGCTGCAGCTTGGGCGCTTTGAAGCTTGACCAAACTTATCTCTGCAGTTCTCACAGCACGCTGGCTTTCACGAAGAGTCTTGTTAGCCTCATGAATTTGTACAGCATCAGCAAGAGCATCACCTTTAGCACCAGCGAATGCTGGGGTTGCCATTGCGAAGCCGGCAAGCAAAGTAGCGCCAGCAGCGAAAGCGGCGATAGCCTTCTTATTCATCATTTTAATTTCCTTTCTTCTTCTCCTCCACGTAAAACACGCGAAGAGAAATTTTAAACATCCAACAACATTTCCGAAATATTGTGGATAACCACCATCTAGAGCATCTAGCTAGCAGCTGTTATTAACATACCCCCCCCCCCGTTTAAAAAAGTCAAGAGGCAGCCACATAAAACAAACAGAAAAAAATAATGTTACACACAAACTAATCCACAATAAAAACTATTTTCACCATAATATTTGTGGATTAACACTAATAAAACCGTAAAAACACATTATTTCAAGGTTTTTAAAGAATTTTCCCAGACTTTTCTCAGGAAACTACTCAGACAAGAACACTAACACTATAAAACCATTGAAAAATCAACATTCCACACACATCACACACGCAACACGCCGACACCACGCAGCGCCACACAGCGCCACGCCAACACAAACCAACATCAAACGAAATGCCATGCTACAAGGCAATCACACCCAACTAGATTCCCGCGTTTGTTCCCTTTTTTAGCAAAATAGAAACAAACACGGACGCGATACCTGCCTTCGCGCTCAAAGCGTAACGCGCGAATGCACTTCGATTCCCGCATTGCTTCTAAAAATTTGCTGCAAAAGTACAAATTCTCGAGCAAGTGTTGTATACTAAAATCACAAAAGATAACATATATGAGCAAAAATGAACACAGAACTGATGGAAAATGTGCATATCACAATCTGTATGTTTTTCAATCTTTCTATTTCAGCTTTTGCTTTATATGATGATTTTTTGCCTTAAAAAATATATAGCGACCTTATACAACCAAGTTCGTATAACAAATCTTATGCAATACTTTTGCGTAAAACATGCAAGAAAGGCTTCAAAATGACAGTCCTTGTAACAGGTGGATGCGGGTACATTGGCGCACACGTTGTTCACGCACTACATCAAGCCAAGCAAAACGTCGTCGTAGTGGATGACCTTAGCTATGGCAAACCAACTCGCATCGAAGGCGCGCGACTTTATGGAATGGATATATCTTCTCCAGACGCTGGTGCGCGACTTGCACAAATCATGAAGGATGAAAATGTTGACTCCGTTATTCACTTTGCAGCGCGCAAGCAGGTTGGGGAATCTGTAGAAAAGCCGCTTTGGTACTATCAGCAGAATATAAACGGCATGCTTAATGTTTTAGAAGCTATGCGACAAAGTGGAGCAAAAAAACTCGTGTTCTCGTCTAGTGCTGCAACATACGGCGAGCCTCCTGTAGAGGTTGTTCCAGAAGACGTTGTACCAATGCTTCCAATTAACCCATATGGTCAAACAAAGCTCTTCGACGAATGGATGGCACGGGCATGTGAAAAACCATACGGCATTCGCTTCTGCGCCCTACGCTACTTTAACGTTGCAGGCTGCGGACCTGTTGAGCTAGAAGATCCAGCTATACTGAACCTTATTCCTATGCTTCTTGAACGTTTACAGAAAGGCAAAGCGCCTGCAATTTTTGGCAGCGACTACCCTACTCCAGATGGCACTTGCATTCGCGACTACATTCATGTTTCCGATCTTGCAGATGCACACATTGCTGCACTATCATACTTGGATCGCGACGAGCGCAAGTACGATGCGTTTAACGTTGGTACTGGAAAGGGCACATCAGTGCGCCAGATTGTTGAAGAGATTCGCAAAGTTACGAAATTGCCATTTAAAGAGGCAATTCTAGATCGTAGAGCTGGCGACCCACCTCAGCTAATTGGCAGCCCGAAGCGAATCAACGAAGAAATGGGATGGCATGCAAAATACAACGTGCAAGACATAGTTGAATCTGCATGGAAAGCTTGGCAAGCAAATCCAGAACATCATATTGACGTTGATACTTGGAAGCAGCAAGACTAAAACAAGATACATAAAAATAAAGACGCATAAACAAAGACACATAAACAAAATAGCTCCTTCGTAAAACGCAACATATGAATCTAAATCACAACATATGTTTATAAACGAAGGAGCTATTTACATTATGATTTATAATTATTTAAATTTGCATTATTGCCAACCAGCCAACAATTAACACAAAACCACTAAGCACACAAACACACTAATGCATACATCAACACGCATCAACAAAGTTCGCTTCGCATAACAGCTACACTTTCTCCAAGCAATGACGCATCTTGTTCTAATGCTGGGAATCGCACTCTTACAGCCCCAAATAGCTTGCTATCAATCCTGCTGTTAATCGCAAACTGCATATTAGCAATAAAAGTATCGTTAATAATACTGCTATCACCATTTACTACCACATCTTCAATACCATTCATAGCTATAGGAATGGCTAATATCTTACCCAAAGAAGTTCCAGCCTGAGTAATAATCCTATCTTTTTCCGATGGAGCATCCGCAATACGCTGTTGCAAACGCGGAATCGATATAAGTGTTTCCAAACATCCTCGTTTACCACAACGACATAAAAGACCATCTTCATCAACAACAACATGTCCAATTTCGCCTGCAGTAAATTTTCCGCCGTCAACAATCTTATTAGAAATCAGTGTTCCTGCACCAACACCACGAGCGATTTGTATGTATATTAAATTACTCGATCCATTAGCAAGTTGTTTTTCTCCCAAGGCTGCAGCATTAGCATTATTATCAACACGAACCGGAACATTAAATATTTTTCGCAAATCATCCGCCAGTGTAACATTTTTCCAACCTAGATGAGGTGCTGATAGAATTTTCCCTTCATCGTCAATAACTCCAGGAGATGAGATACCAATTCCCAATAGTGGTGCCGTAGTCTTTTTACGCAAATCAACGATTAAAGACACAATATCATCTACAGAAAGCTTGTCATCTAAACGAATCGGAGTTTGAATACGCTCTATAACATTTCCAACAAGATTTGTTATAGCTCCAACAATCGTATTCTCTCCAGCAATGTCAACAACTATTATTTGCCTAGAATTCTCGCATAAATGCAATAAAACTGCAGGCTTACCAGGGCACGTTGCAGACTTTGTTTTGCCTTCTTTTACAAGACCGTCGGAAATCAAGGATTCTACCACTGCGGATGCAGACGATTTAGATATACCAGTTAATTTTGCCACATCAGATCTCGAAAGAATATAATTTGAGTAAAGAAGATTTAAAACATTACAACGATTCTTCTTACGAATATCTTCTGGCGTAAATGAGATCAATCTATTACGCGAATCATCAGAGTCTTTCATTCTTTGTTTCTCCTAAGATTCCCACACTAGGTAATTATTTATTTTTATCATTTTATTGCGCCTTGCATAGAACCAAACGTAAGACCATGTTGAATAATCAAGAAGAAAACAATCACTGGCACAGAGAAAATCAGAGATGCAGCCATCTGAGCACCAACATCAACTCCTGAAGGTGTAGCAAATGACGCCAACCATACAGGAAGAGTGTATTTTTCTTGAGTTTTCATAAAAGTATACGCTATTAAATAATCATTCCATGCGTGAATACAAGCAAATACTGATGTTGCGATAATCCCTGGAGCTGCAAGCGGAAATGTAATCCTCCACAAAATTTGCCATTCACTAGCACCTTCAACACGAGCTGATTCAAAAATAGACATTGGCATAGCCAAGAAAAATCCTCGCAAATTCCAAATTGCCACTGGAAGCACAGCAGTAACATAAGCTAAAACTAAACCAACGTAAGTATCAAGCATTCCAAAACGATTGAAAACAATGAATTGTGGTATAAGAATTGCTGTTGCTGGAATCATTTGCACAACAATCACAGCAGCCATAATAAGCTTTCTGCCAGCAAACGCGTGCATAGTTAAAGCAGCACAAGCCAAAAACGCTACAATAACCGCAATAACTACACTCAACACTGTTACCAACAGACTATTGCAAGCATATGAAAGCATTGAATCAGAAGAAAAAGCATCATGCATATGTTCAAACGACCAGTGACTTGGTAACAAAGTTGGCTTGGATTGTAGAACTTCGTTTCGAGGTGAAAATGCCGTAACACACATCCAATACACGGGGAAAATCCATACAATAATAAACACAAAAGCAAGCAACGTGTTAATAATTTTATTCAATGTAACGCGCCTACGAAGCAAATCCAATAAGGTAACTATCTTCATAGCTCATCACCATTCTTTAGAAGTCGTCTAATATAGTAAACCGTGGCAAAAAAGAGTATCAGAGTAGTTACCACGCTTATTGCAGAGCCTTGTCCAATAGAAAAATTAATAAATGCTTTCTTATATGTAAAAACTCCAACGGTTGCAGTAGATTCACGAGGACCGCCCTGAGTAAGTAACCATATTTGATTAAATACGTTGAAATCCCATATGCAAGAAAGTATGGTTATAGCCGTTAATTGTGGAGCCAATATAGGTACTGTAATTTGCCAATATATACGCGTTTTTGAAGCTCCGTCAACTGCCGCAGCCTCAGCATATTCAGGAGCAATCTGCTTTTGTGCCGCATATAAGGTAATAGCAATATATGGAACAGCCTGCCATACGATTATTAATCCAATACAGCAAAAAGCTAAATTCGTGTTACTAGTCCACGAAAGATTGCGAATATTGCCAAAAATTTTTAACTGAGTTAACAGCCAACCTACTACTCCATAACCAGGTTGAAACATCCATTTAAACACTAATGCAGCAGCAACATTAGGCATTGCCCATGCAGCTACAAGAACAATGGACATAATCACCCTTACTACTGCAGATTGTTTAAACATGGTTTGCGCAACCCACATCCCTATGAGCACGCTAGTAATAACGAGAAATGCAGCAAAAGCAATTGTGATTCCTAGAGAATAGTAGAATCCTTTGTCTGCAAAAAGAGTTAAATATTGCTGAATACCAACGAATTCGAATTCTCCAGTGAACAACGATCTAGCATTAAAATTGCTAAGAGATGCTACAACAAGCATAAGTAGAGGCAAAATAACCAACACTATAAGTAATATGCAAGCTGGAAGTAGCATTAGAGCTGGAACTATTTTACTAGCACTTTTACTAGCAGATTTACTAGCAGATTTACTACTATAATTTTTGCTAACTTTTAGGAGCCTCATAAGTCACCACCAACCTGATTATGAGAGAAAATCTCTTGTGCATGGTCATGAAATACGCGTGCTGCTTGCAAAACAGATTTTGCAGACATAGCAGATGAAGCGAATAATTCTTTGAGAGAACCATCTGCTTCGATAGTTGACCATCCAGGAGCTGCAGGAGTTGATTGAGATACTCTAGCTGTTTCGAAGAATCCTTTTTGCACCTCGTCTAAATCGCGAGAATGTAAATATTCATCCAACAAGTCAATACTATTAGGAAGCCAACCATCGTGTTCCACTATCCACTTACGCTGAATTAAAGGGCTTGCAGCAATGCGTATCCATTTTAATGCCAACGCAACGTTGCTACTTCTAGACGGTATTGCCCAGTCTGAACCAGCAAGAACAGAAGGTTGTATACCCTTACCATTTATGCTTGGCATTGGAAATGTGGCAAAATCTTTTCTAGAAAGAGATGGATTAATTGAGATTGCCTTTGTAACAGCTGCACTATTTGTCAATACTGCTGAAGCTTTTTGTTGAGCTAGTATTTGCGCTTGATCAGGATTATTTATTTCTGCAGATCTTGATGCTTCTGTTGAGAATGCGTTTTGAAAATCTGCCCATTTTTTAAGTCCTTGTAAGGTTTTCTTACTTATTGCAGACGAATGCCATTGCATTCCATTGAATGAAGCTAAGCTTCCACCACAATCCCAAACAAATTGCATTCCAGCAAACCAATTCTGTCCTGGAAGATACATTGCACTAAAATCCGCTTCATTTTTGTGAGCTTGTTTTATTGTGTTAAGTGCAGAAATCAGCTGAGTAAAAGTTGTTGGCTGATTTGTTATTCCAGCTGAAGACCATATGCGTTTGTTGTAAATAACAACTCTAGATGCTGCAAATGCTGGGACAGCATACAGCTTATCTTTATAAATAGCTGGCTCTCGTAATCCTTTAAGCCAACGTTTACCTTGTGAAAGCATTTTTTCGTGTTCTGTTATATCTAGTAATCCTCCACTTGCTGCAAAATCCGCTATTTTTGTATTACCAATATCAACAACATCTGGCGGACGAGATGTAGATAATGCAGTTGTAAGTTTTGTAGAAATACCGTCCCAGGGCTGAACTTGTACATGTACTCGCACGCCTGTTTGTGCTTCAAACTGTTTGTTGATTGCGTTAAGTGTTTCTTTTGTAAAATCGTCTTGCATAACCCACACTGTTATGCCATTTTTGGATGAGGATTGGGAAGATACGCTGCTTGTTGGCGCTCCTATAGAGCATCCACTAAGCATTATTGCCATTGCTAGCGTAATAACCGCATAAGCAGTACACTTTCCGTATATTCGTCTCATGCGCGCTCCTTGAAAACATATTTGACTTCGCACCATTGCTTAAGCCGTATTACTATTCTACACCTTCATAAGTACGATTTCCGCACTTATTAAATTTTGTAAAATACATGCAAAAAATGAATCAAATAGTTTATAAGACAAAGAGCGACACGCTCATAACTGTTGGAATTAAAACGATTCGACGACAAAGTTTGATTTTTGATAATTTAAATGCGATGATAGATATACTTTATTTTTTAACCAATAATTAGAAAGTAAAGCGAACTAAATATGTTCAGTGAAGAACCCTATACATAACATAAGCCAAACAAAAAGTTCATTGATGAACAACAAACAAAGGATAAAAATGGCTAGAAATACAATGATGGATTTTTTGTCCAATAAACTTGCGCCGTTTGGCGAAAAAGTCGCAGCACAACGGCATTTGAAAGCATTGCGTGAAGGCGTGCTTATGGCAATGCCTCTTGTACTTATTGGTTCCATTTTCACATTAATTGGAAGCTTCCCTATTGAAGCGTGGACCAAATGGCTTCACACACACGGCGAATTAGATGCTTTACTTAGCACTATGGCAAACAATTCCTTTGGATTAATCGGTCTAGCAACCGCATTTGGAATTTCATACAGACTTGCAGAATCATACAAAACAGACGGACCTTCTGCAGGAGTTCTTGCAATCGGCGCATTCCTTCTCGTAACTCCACCAATCGCAAGCAAAGAAGGAGCAAACGGCATTCCTTACGGACTTATTGGCGGAAAAGGTTTATTCACAGCAATTGTTATAGCCTTCATAACCGCAGAAATATATCGCCAGTTTATTCAACGTAAATTCACAATTAAAATGCCAAAAAGCGTTCCAGAAGCTGTTGGACATTCGTTTGCAGCACTCGTGCCAGGAACAGTAATAATTGTTCTATTTGCAATAGTAACAAAAGTTTTGCAAGTCACAGGAATTGGCAGCCTCAATAATCTTCTCGCTATTATAGTTGGAACTCCATTAGCTCTTATTGGTGCAACACTTCCAGGAACATTCGTTGCCGTACTCCTCAACTCCGTATTCTGGTTCTGTGGCGTAAACGGCGGTCAAGTTGTTGGTTCTGTTATGAACCCAATCTGGCTTCAGCAAGCCGACGCCAATCGTATTGCTTTGCAAGCTGGTCACGCGCTTCCTAACATCATCACTGCACCGTTCATGGATTTGTTCGTGTACATGGGTGGCGGCGGAGCAACAATCGGTCTTGCGCTCTGCCTTCTCTTCTTCTCAAGGAGCCGCGAATACAAAACATTGGGTCGCATTTCAGGCATACCAGCATTGTTCAACATCAACACTGCTATCCTCTTCAGCTTCCCAACCGTTCTCAATCCTATTATGATCTTCCCATTCATCTTTACGCCTATCATCAATGCTGTAGTAACATACGGCGCTATGGCAACAGGATTAGTTCCTTACACCACTGGTGTCGCACTACCATGGACGACTCCACCAATCATCGGCGGATTCCTTGCTACAGGAAGCTGGCAAGGTGCTATATTACAAGCACTGCTTGTAGTACTATCCTTTATAATCTACTTCCCATTCTTCAAGGCAGCAGACGCAGCTCATTCTAAGGCTGAAAAGGATTTAATGGATAGCAAGAACAGCGCTACTTCTAAGGAGGATTAATTAACATGTTGTCTAAGACACTATATGTTCAAGCTAATCCTAATACTGGTGAATTTATTTACAATGAGATGGAACGCCTCTGCAAAAGAATGTTTGGCATGAAAATAACGCCTGCAAGCACACTAGAAGAGGCAGATTTCAAGCTTTTATCCGACGAGCAGAAGCAACGTGCGAATCTAAAAGATGCTTTTAGCTTGAAAGTGACTAGCGCAAAAATCTCAATTCACACTAATACAGATGTAGCACTATTAATTGCCGTTTACAGGTTTGCTTACGAGTTTGGAGCAAGATTCCTAAGACCAGGCAGAAGCAACGAAATACTACCTTCTCTTAGCGAAGAAGACTTTGAAAAGGCAAATATTCAACTTGATGAAACGGCGAGTTTTGCTCATAGAGGTGTATGCATCGAAGGAGCCGACAAGATTGAGAACATAGTCGATTTCATTGATTGGCTTCCTAAAATTGGCATGAATAGCTTCTTTATACAATTTGAAAACCCGTACCCATTCCTCAAACGTTGGTATGAGCACGAGTTTAATCCGTATCAAGAGAAAGAGCCATTCAGCATTGATATTGCGCAACAAATGAGTGATTCTGTTGATGAAGCAATGCAAAAGCGCGGTATTGTTCAGCATAGAGTTGGACACGGTTGGACTGGTGAAGTTCTAGGATACTCCTCAAAATACGGCTGGGAGTCAGGCGTTAGTCTTCCAGAAGACAAAAAACCACTAGTAGCCGAAATTGCAGGGAAACGAGAACTGTTTAACGGCGCTCCAATATTAACGAGTCTGGATTTTGCAAATCCAGAAGTAACTAAGCAACTTGTTGATATTGTTGTATCGTACGCTCAAGAACATTCAGACGTAGATTATCTGCACGTATGGCTGTCTGACGCTTGCAACAATATTTGTGAATGTGAAGAATGCAAAAAGACGTTCCCTTCCGATCAGTACGTTGATTTTCTTAACGCGCTTGACAAAAAACTTACGGAAAAAGGTTTTGACACTCATATTTGCTTCTTGCTTTACCACGAATTATTGTTTGCACCAGAGCATGCGAAAATTGCTAATCCAGAACGTTTCACCATGATGTTTGCACCAATTAGTAGAACGTTTGAAAAAAGTTACGCAGACGTTGACTACAAGAATGGTATTCCACAAACTGAAGCCTACAATCGCAACAATACAGTTATGCCGAACTCGCTAGAAGAAAATCTAAGCTACCTGTTTTCTTGGAAAAAAGCCTTCCAAGGAGATGGATTTGTGTACGATTATCCACTCGGACGAGCACATTATGGCGATTTAGGGTACATGGCTATAAGTTCAACTATTTACCGCGATATTGCACATCTTAGTAAGTTAGGATTAGATGGATACATTTCTTGCCAAGAGCTTCGAGCAGGATTCCCACATAATTTCCCTAATTATGTTATGGGATCCATGCTGTGGAACAATACGCGCACTTACGATGATATAAAGCAAGAATACTTTGCATCACTGTATGGCAATAGTTGGAAAACTGCTGTAGATTGGCTGCAAACCGTTTCTTACCTTTCTTCATGCGATTATTTCAACGCCATTGGTGAAAGAATTAATCTAAAGCAAAGCGAACAGTTCAATGCCATTGCTTGCCTAGCGGACTCAATGGTAACAACTATTTCTAAACAGATAAGTAATGAAACTGGTCACATTGCTAACGAATGGTTGCTTCTCTCTTGGCATCGTGAATACGTTAAGAAACTTTCCCAAGCATTGCGAGAAATTTCTTGCGGACACAACGAACAAGCCCAACAATATTGGTACGAATTCCTTGATTTTATTAGAAGGGAAGAAAACAATATTCAA
Source organism: Gardnerella vaginalis ATCC 14018 = JCM 11026 (assembly GCF_001042655.1). NCBI lineage: Bacteria > Bacillati > Actinomycetota > Actinomycetes > Bifidobacteriales > Bifidobacteriaceae > Gardnerella > Gardnerella vaginalis. Next base: position 1,276,058 of record NZ_AP012332.1, read on the forward strand.
CCGAATCTTGATGTTTACAGAGTAATCGAAGTAGCTAAAAACTACGCTGGATTCAAGCTTTAATCAAAAATAATCCAAAAGATCAATAAATTACCATTAAGAAGTGCCTTTGATCGTTTCTACAGGTTGAAAAACAAGTAGAGACTTTCAAAGGCACATTTTGTTTATGCGTTTATTTGTTTATATATTATTTGTTTATACGTTATATGCTATTTATGCACAATATTTATACACAATTCCTAAGGCGATACTACTTAAGGCATACACCATTTAAGGCAGATACTACAAAATTCGCTCACCACTTGATGACGGTACAGCCGAAAGAGCGCGCGGAGCAGCAAAACCACGTTTTGCAAACTCATCAGCAATAGCCTGAGCAATCGGCTTAGCCCTATTAGTATCAACTAAAGCAATAATGGAACCACCAAATCCGCCGCCAGTCATGCGAGCGCCATAAGCTCCCTCATTGCGAGCCACATCAACAGCAGTATCGAGTTCTGGAACAGTAACCTCATAATCATCTCTTAATGAATTATGTGACTGGTTCATCAATTCTCCCGCAAGAGTAATGTCTGTTTTATGGAAAGCCTCAACAAACTCTCGAACGCGATTTATTTCCGTAACAACATGACGCACTCTTCTCATCATTGTTTCGCCACCAAGTTTCTGCACTCGATTAAGAGTATCTTGTAAAGTCTGCTGTGAATCCTCACTATTAGAAATAGAATCAGCAACAGCACGCAAAGATGACACATTAAGCGCTTGAGCAGCCTCTTGACACATCATTCGACGAGCAGCATATTGACCATCATTAAGCTGATGAGGAGCGCAAGTATCTACAACCAGTAGTTCTAGATTATTCGCCGCCAAATCAAACGGCTGCTGGCTCACGCTTTGTAATGGCGTCAAATCTTTCTTGCAGTCCAACAGAAGCGCATTACCTTCAACACATCGCAAAGAAGCATTTTGATCCAAGCCTCCAGTTGAAGCTCCAGCCATTTCATTCTCTGCCATAATCGCCGCATGAATAAGCTGCACGCGCCCAACATCCGAATCAGATAATCCTAAGTCAAATGCATCACTTAAAGCGAGCGCAATAGAACATGTCATTGCTGCAGAAGAGCTTAAGCCTGATCCAAGCGGAACGCATGAAACAAACGCAGCATCAAAACCACGTACCTTTAAGTAGCCTGCTTTACGCAATGCCCACGCCACTCCAATAGCGTATGCCGCCCAACCTTTTACATCTCCAGCATGTAGATGATCAAGATCCGCTTGTTCGATTGACATAGGGTTAACGCTTGAAACTACTCTAACTTTTGTGTCTCTTCTAGGATGCAACGCAACAAAAGTGCGATGCGGAAGAGCGATAGGCAAGCATAATCCTTCGTTATAATCCGTGTGTTCACCAATAATGTTTACTCGTCCAGGGCTTGCCCATACTCCACCATTATCTTGCAAACGCATTCTGCAATATTCGCCAAAAGTCTCGCTGAATAGTGATGTTGCTTGTCTGGCACCATCATCATTCTTCACTGCTTCAATAAATGATACTGGCATAATAGCACTCCTTTGTACTCACAAATCATAATAATATTTAATATTACTAATATAGTTAATAACATTAGCCTAACTAGCCTAACTAGTCTAAATCAACCGCACCGAGTTCATGGAATCGTTGTGCAATAAGTTCTGGCGTAGTATCTGAAACCCACGCAGCCATACCAGACTCAGATCCAGCCAAATACTTGATTTTGTTAACATCTCTGCGGAATGAGAAGAATTGCAAATTAAGACGATAATTTTCACGACGAGGGTCATGCAATGGGGCTTGATGCCATGCTGCAATATATGGAAGATCCATTCCCAATCCATCTCCCTTATCGAAGAATGCGTTTCCGCGACGCAATAATGTTGAATACATTTGTGCCAAATCCCAACGCTCTTGGTCATCGAGCTGATCCAAAGAAAGAACATCTCTAACTGGAGCAACATGCACCTCTAGTGGCCAGCGCGCTGCGGCTGGAACATATGCCACCCAACTGTGATTTCTCATTACAATGCGCGAAGCATTATCAATCTCTGAAAGCATTAAATCTTTCAACAAATTACTGCCAGTGCGTTCAAAATAAGCTTGAGTATGTCGCAATTCTTGCTCAAGTCTAGGCGCAATAAACGGATAAGAATAAACCTGACCATGAGGATGAGCTAAAGTAACGCCAATTTCTGCACCATGATTTTCGAATGGGAATATTTGTTCAATGCCATCAATCTGGCTAATTTCAGCCGTTCTAAAAGCCCACGCCTCTACTACAGTTCGCAAACGAGATACTGGCAATTGAGCCGGTAACATATTTTCGTCTGGTCCGAAGCAAATCACTTCACAACGCCCAGCTGCAGGAGCTTGTTTCCATAGTGGATTGCCATTAAGATAATGAGGTTCACGGCTTACACCAGGAACTTGAACCATGGATGGAAAACGATTTTCAAAAACCACAACATCGTAATCAGTGTCTGGAACTTCCCCATCTTGATATGCAGAACCAGGTTTGCGAGCGGCAAGCGGATTGCCCTTAGTAAGCGCTCCAGGGCCAGCAGTGATTGGTCGATTCATGCGCGCTGTAGACATAGGAATCCAGTCTCCAGTAAGAGGATCTTGACGCATTTGCGGAGCTGCATACTGCACTTCATTACCATCCGCATCAATATGCGAGGCAAACCTATACGCTAATTTTCTAGGATCTTTCAATTCGCGCGTTTTAAGACCGCTAACATAATCTGGGCTATCATCAAGATAGAAAAAGTCACGACCGTCAGACAATTTCGTTGCAGTAATGCGAATATGATTGCGAGCATACTCTCCTTGCTTATATGACTTATAAGAATTATAAGAATATTCGCCATTATTATTATCAGTAGCATTCTGATGATTTTGAGCGTCGTTAAGTCCGTCGCCAAGTGCGTCATTAAATCCGTCATTGATGTCCATGTTCATATACACCATTGTCCTTTTGATTTTAAATCTTTTGTTATTTTGTATTTATTATTTTGTTTCTTTGCTTTTGCAAAGGTAAATCCACAACGACTCCTAAACAAAAAGCACATCTCAACTCTCAGAAAATGTTACTTTTTGTAACATAACGAGCGTTCTTGATGCTATTCTATCATATAATTGTGTACTTTGAGGGCATTTTATTACATATTTTGCAAAAATTCGCACTAAATAACTCATAGACGCAACATTACAAAAAATAACAATCCACCATTTACTAACACAAACTCAGGGTCTGCAGCGCATTCTACGATTAAGACTATGCCAAACAACATTAACGAGCTTATGGAAGCGCTAAACGAGACACAGCAGCAAAGCGAAAAAACGCCACTCAGCCAATCCTTCCTGCTCGGTTTCGACACAGAAACAACGGGCGCAATTCTCGGCGAAGACTCCATTTGTTCAGCAACTCTTGTGCTCAGAAACCCACAAAATAAGACTCACAATGACGTGATAGCAACCTGGTTAATAAACCCGCACAAGCCAATTAATCCAAAAGCAAGCCAAGTCAACGGATTTACGGACGAGTTCCTACAAGAAAACGGTGGGGAACCAACGGCGGAAATCGAAGCATTGGCTGCGGCGGTAAGCCTCGCGCAGAGCAAAAATATTCCACTGCTTGCATACAACGCTCCTTTCGACGTTGAAATGCTAAGGCATGATTTAAAAAAATGGGATTTAACAAGCCTGAACAATCGCCCGAATAGCACAATCAACGATGGAGAAATTCTTGTAGTAGACCCATTAGTTATAGACCGCGCTGTTTCTAAGCGCACAGGCAAGCGAACGCTTACACATACAACACAATTCTACGGCGTAGAGCCAATCGGAGACTTTCACGACGCAACAGCAGACACTGTAGCGGCAGTGGACTTGATTAAGCCTATAAGCGAATTACATGAAGATGTTGCAAATCTTGAATTATGCGATTTAATGACATGGCAACGCAAAGCGTATACAAAGTGGAAAAACAGCTTCGACGAGTGGCTAAAATCCAAAGGAAAACCAGCTAGCAGCGGAAACTGGCTATAATTCAAAATCAAGAGGAACAAAATGAGCGAAAAAACAAATCTTCATCTAAACATGCTAGACGCAAGCACAATTTTAAAAAATTACAGACTTCTACGAGAAATTATCCAAAAACTCCCACAGACCAATACTGAACACTCAGACGAACAAAACAACTGCATAGAAAACAACATAGAAAACAACGATTTCGTGCATATTCGCAACGAAATCTGGTCTATGAACGCGGACGATTTTAAAAACTACAAAAAAACATACAACCACATAACATACGATTCACGAGATATTAAGAAAAACACTCTTCTGTTCATTAAAGGCAATTTTAAGCCAGAATATCTTAAAGACGCTGATAAAAATGGCTTAACTACATACGTTGCCGAGCAAAGTTACGCGGATTACACCAATGCAGTAGGACTTATAGTAACAGACGTTCGTAAAGCAATGAGCTTGCTTTCATCAGAATTCTTTGGAAACCCGCAAGAAAGACTTAGAGTTATTGGAATTACGGGAACAAAGGGAAAAACAACAACAGCTTACTTCACTCATGCAATTTTAAACGAACATTCTGAAGGCAAAGCAGCCCTATTCTCCTCCGTTGACAATTGCTTAGATGGAAAAACATATGTTGAATCTAATTTGACTACACCAGAAAGCCTAGACGCATTCCGCATGATGAGCCAAGCCGTAAAAAACGGTATGAAATACCTAGTCATGGAAGTTTCATCACAAGCATACAAAGTAGAGCGAGTATACGGACTACACTTTAATGTGGCAGCATTCCTAAACATAAGCCCAGACCACATAAGCCCAATAGAACACCCAACTTTTGAAGACTACCTGTATTGCAAACGCCAAATCGTAAAAAACACTGACGCGCTTATACTCAATGCAGACTGCGCTCACGCAGACTTAATACTCCAAGACGCACAAAACGAATACGTGGACGTCACAACATTTTCAAGAGTACGAAAAGAAGAAATGGGCGAAAACATCTGCAACTGCCAAGCATGCAGCGATCATTCAGACATTCACCCTTACGAAAAAAGCGAAAAATATCCAGAACTTATTTGGACAAAATATGTAGCAATGCCAGTTTCATCAGACGCGCAAGAACATTATGTTGCTATTTTAGACAACGAAAGCAAGAAAAACAAAAAACAATTCGTACCTAATTACACAACTATAGACAAATTCAATCTAAAAATCGCAGGCGACTTTAACTACGAAAACGCCACTGCAGCAATCGCAATCGCAAACGCATTAGGCATAAATGAAAACACAGATCAAAAAGCCCTACATGCTATAGAAAACGTTCAAATATCGGGGCGAATGGAAGTCTTTAAAGACACAAAATCCAATACAGTTGCCATAGTAGATTACGCACACAACTACATTTCCACAAAATCTGTTGTCGACTTCGTATACGACAAATACGGTAACAATGATCTTAGAATCACGCTTGTAACAGGATCCACGGGAGACAAAGCCGTTGACAGGAGAAAAGAAATAGTTCAAGCTGCACAAGATCGAATCAACCAATTTGTGTTCACTCAAGAAGACACAAATGTCGAAGACGAAATGGACATTTGCAAATACATGCAATCTTGCGTAACCAATCCAAACGTTGAATCGCGAATTATTATAAACAGAGCTGAAGCTATTGAGTACAGTGTTGAAGAAGCAAGAAAAGATGCTAGAGAGAACAACAGACTCAACATAATACTTGCTATTGGAAAGGGCGACGAACGCTGGATAAAGGTGCACAACAAGCATGTTCCTTACGAAGGAGATTCGTTTATTATTAAACGCTTATTTAGCTAAGCACCTCTTTAGCTAAAGTCAATTCGCAATGTTTGGATGAGTATTAGCGCGCTGATCCTTAGGCTTCTTCAAGTCTGGATTAACGCGCTCAATAAGCATAGTTCGAGCGTCGCCAGCTGTAACAAAGCTTCCGCAAATCAACACTCCATGTCCGTATCCAACTCCAAGCTCATCGTCTTCGTCAACAAGATTCACAGCTTCTTGAATAGCGTCTGGAAGATCGTCAACGCGAATCACTCGATCTCTGCCAAATACGTTAACCGCAATCTTCTCCAAATCTTCTGGATCCATAACGCGATCACGCCAAGAGTTACGAGTAACAATAATCTTCGTTAAAATCGGCTCAAGAACACCCAAGTATTCTTCAACTTGCTTATCTGCCATCATTGCCACAACGCCAATAAGCTGCTCAAAATTATAATTCTCCTCGATTGTTTTACGAAGCGACTCAGCAGCATTAACATTGTGGCCGCCATCAATAATAATTGTCGGAGAAGTGCGCACTTGCTCAATGCGCCCAGGAACCTTAACTTGGCTCAAAGCCTCGGCAACCAAATCGCCATCCAAAGCGCCATTTACAGGCAGAACAACCTCCGCAGCAGCAAGCGCCGCCAAAGCATTATGCGCCTGATGCACACCAAACTTGTCAATCGGCACATCTTCATAAGTGCCATTAGGCGTGCGCAAAGTGGCAACTTGACCGCCAACAGCTGGAGTGCGCGAAATAACCTCTAGCTCGCCACTGCCGTCACTAAAGTCGCGTAAAAGCTTGGCATTATTGCGATTTGCCACCTCTTGAATAATCGGCAAAACTTGCGATTCGTGTGGCTGCGGCCCCAAAATCACAGTGCAATTTGGCTTAATAATGCCCGCTTTTGTGCGCGCAATCTCTTCAACCGTGTTTCCAAGCCATTGCATGTGATCCATGTCTACAGGACCAATAATCGCAGCATCAGCATTCATAACATTAGTGGCGTCCCATTCGCCACCCATGCCAACTTCCATCACGGCAACATCCACAGGAGCGTCAGCAAAAGCCCAAATCGCCATAGCTGTAAGAACTTCAAAAAAGCTCATGCGCGGCTTGCCATCAGCGTCCATGCGAGCGTCAACCATGTCTATAATGTCTTTCATTTGATCATACACGTCAACGAAATGGTCGTCGCTAATTTCCTCGCCATCAATCATGATTCGCTCATTTACGCGTTGCAAATGCGGCGAAGTGTAAAGACCTGTGCGCAAACCGTACGCGCGGCAAATCGCCTCCGCCATGCGAGCCGTGGATCCCTTGCCATTGGTGCCAGTAATGTGAATTACGTGCATCGATTGCTCTGGATGTCCCAAAATATCAAGTATTAGGCGCATTCTGTCTAAATCAAGATTCGTCTTATTATGTTCTGGAGCGCGTCGCATGATATCACGCTCAACATCAATAATGCGCTCGCCGTTACTATTTGGATGTTCCATAGACATTTTGTTTGCACTCCCCCTGATTTAACTCTCGCCATACGCTGTGTTCGTTATATGCGACATTCTCATGCTCATTTTTCCAACTATCTAGATTAGTAACTGTAGTGTTTTTGTTCCTGCTTTACGGCGTGTCGAAGTAGAAATGCACTACAGATTCGTTAGATTTGTCTCACTCACGAGACATATGTAACAGTTTTTGGCTGTTTTTTGTTATATTTGCATCATTGATGAGACATTTGTAACGTTTTTTGGCTCAAATTCGTTAGATTTGTCTCGCTCACGAGACATTTGCAACGCGAGCGATATTCCTTGCTTGGCGTCGCGTAAGCGACTTTATAACGCGTTATAAATTTCTGCAATAGTAAAAAATGTTACAAATTATACAAAAAATTATTCAAAAGGCGTGTTAGTGGAAACTAAATGGTAGAGTACTCGATGTCGTTTCCGCCCAGGCTGCGTAGGTCAAGAGACGATTTTAAAGAAATTACAATACGCAGCGTCTAGTAGTTAAGGGACTCTTATGAGTGATATTTTCAATAATGAATCAAATAATGAATCAAATTACACCCAATCCAGCACGCCTATAACAGACAAGGCTCAGAATCAAGAAGAAGTTACGCCTACAATAATTAGCAGTCTTCGCTGGCGAGTGGCAGATATATCACTTGGAGCTGCTTTAGCTGCTTTGTTTGGTGTAATCTACTGGGGCTTTACTATTGTGTTCTTCTCCCAGATTTCACCTATTTTGCGAACGATTTTGCCTGGATTTGGCAGCATTTTGCATGGCGTTTGGTACATGTCTGGCCCTCTTGCTCTTCTTTTAATTCGTAAGCCTGGTGCTGCGATTTATGTTAATGTTCTTGGTGCTGTATTCGAAAATATTCTTGGTCAACAATTCTCCGCATTCATGGTTCTTGCTTCTGCCGCTTTACAAGCTGTGTTTAGCGAAATTCCTTTTGCGATTGCCAAATATAAGAAGTATAACCTTACCTTAAGCGTTATTGCTGGTGGTCTTACAGCTATTGAATATGGTATTTATTTGATGTTCGTAATCTACCAAGGTAAGTCTGTAAATTATCTAACAATTCACATGATTTGTGAGTTTATAAGCGGTATTGTGATTGCTGGAATTATTCCTTGGATTTTGTTCGTTGCAGTTCGTAAAACTGGAGCTTTGAGTAATTTCGCTTCTGGAAGAGGACAAGCTACAGTAGCATAATTATTCGAGCTAAAACAGCTGGCGACTAGACTAGCAGAGCACATAAGTGTGCATTGCAATACGAATTGTATATGAATAGTGTTGCATAGCGTGTTAAACGTTTATGGGTGTGTGCTAATCTAGTCGTTGCTGACTTTGTTAGCGTGGGGCTTTAGCTCAGTCGGTTAGAGCAGCGGACTCATAATCCGCCGGTCCAGGGTTCAAGCCCCTGAGGCCCCACTAGATAATCGTCTTAATGGCGTATAAAAAAGCTTCAACTCGTTTGATTCTAGGAATTACCTAATTCATCTTACAAGTTGAAGCTTTTTGTTTATATTCTTACAGACTACAGTCCTGCTTTAGAAAGATAGTCTGGGATTTCGCTCGGGTACTCTGGCCAGGCTCCTGCTTGAGTGCAAACGTACGCAGCAGTGTTGATTGCAGCACGATGCGCGTCTTTAAGCGAATCGCCAGCCAAAATCCTTGCAGTAAAAGTACCAGAGAACGAATCGCCAGCACCAACTGTGTCATTAACTTCCACATGAGGGGTCGGATATGTGGAGCTTTCTCCCGTCTTAGTAAAGATTGTGCTAAAAGTAGATCCGCCAGTCAAAATCACATAATCCAAGCCGTAGCGCGCCTGGAACCATTTGCAAGCCTCATTGTCTGAAGTTTCGCGAATATTGAACATGTCTCTAAGAAGAAGCAGCTCAGAATCGTTAAGCTTAAAAACAGTAGCCTCTTTTAGCAGAGCATCAATTAAATCTTTTGAATAATGATCGCTACGAATGTTAATGTCAAAGAACTTCATGGCGTTTGGCTTAGTGTGCTTTAAAAGCTCCAAAACAGTGTCGTGCGTTTCTTGCGATCTTAAGCTAAGAGTACCAAAGCAAATCGCGTCTGCTTTGCTAACAAGATCTACAAGTTCTCGCGTATAAACAATATGGTCCCACGCAATGTTTCGCACAATCGTGTATTCTGGAATGCCATTTTTAAGTTCCACATCTACTGTGCTAGTTGGCCAAGCATTGCGCTGAATAACGTGCTTGATCCCTGCTTTTTTAACTTCTTCAACAAGTTCATCACCGAGAGAATCTTCTCCAACCGCACTAATAACATAGCTTTCTGCTCCATTGCATTGCGCGTGATACGCAAAGTTGGCTGGAGCACCTCCAACTCGTTTTCCTTGTGGGAGCAAATCCCACAGTATTTCTCCAAGCGAAAGAACGATTGGCTTAGTCATTATATTCCTTTCAAGAGCATCAATGATTTTGGCTACAACTTGTTGATTCAACATTTTTACCCGCAGCACGCCGATAATAAAATAATGCTGTTATAACAAAGCGATATAACAACATTATTGCGTTAAGATTAGATAAATTGGGTCTTTAGGATTTTGAACTTTACAACTCAACGGTTAGTTGCCACTTTTCCGCCGAAATATAAGAAAAGTGGCACTAATCTCATCGAAAAAAGTTGCTCTGCCGCACGTTACTTTGACGCGCACTGAGCCATCCAAGCCTCTACATCATCAATCTGCTTAGGAATATCGATAGAAAGCCATTCAGGGCCATTCTCCGTCATCAAAACATCGTCTTCAATGCGGATTCCGATTCCGCGCATTTCTGGCGGAAGCATAAGATCATTGGCAGCAAAGTACAAGCCAGGCTCGATTGTGAAAATCATTCCTGGAGTAATCTTCGCACCCTGATACGCCTCGTAGCGAGCTTGAGCGCAATCGTGAACATCTAGACCCAAATGGTGAGCAACACCACACGCATGCCAACGACGATGCTGCTGACCTTGCGGCGAAAGCGATTCTTCAACGCTAACCTTTAGAATACCCCACTCGTACAAATGCTCCGCAAGCACGCGCATGCAAGCGTGGTGAATATCGCTGTAAGTTGCGCCTGGCTTAGCCGCTTCAAAACCAGCTTGCTGAGCGTCTAGAACGCATTGGTAAAGCTTCTTTTGCAAATCTGTAAACTTGCCGTTTGTTGGGAAAGTTCGCGTAATGTCTGCCGTGTAAAGGCTGTTGACTTCTACGCCTGCATCAATCAAAAGAAGATCCCCGCTAGAAACCACGCCCGTGTTGCGCATCCAATGCAAAATTGGAGCGTGCTTTCCAGAAGCAACAATCGTATCGTAGCCAACCTCGTTTCCAACTTCTCGAGCAACGGAGTTAAAAGCGCCTTCAATCATGCGCTCAGAATGCTCTTTGCCTAAAGCTTGAGGTAAACGCGTAAGCATGCGATCAAAGCCTAACTTTGTAGCAGCAACAGCTTTGCGCATTTCACCAATCTCGTAAGCATCTTTAAGCATACGAGCTTCGGCTGCTACTTCGTGCAATTTATCGTCTGCAGCAATATTTGCATCTTCGTCGCTAAATCCGCTCGCTTCTCTTAACTCATCTACACGTGCTGTTAAATCGGAGTCCGCTTCTCGCACAATTCGCACACGCACGCTTTCGGCAGAGCTATTATCGTCGCTAACATTTTTTGCGATTGCGTCGTCAAGCTCCGCAATATCGCGCGTTTCAATGCCTGTCATAGCTTTCAACTCTTTGAGTCCTGCGCGAGGACCAACCCAGTATTCACCGTAGTGCGGGTCTTTGTAGAACGCATCAGTGCTATTGTCTGCGCGAGGAGCCACAAAAAGCTGCGGAACGTGAGTTTCGCCAGCCGATTCCTCGTCGCTACCTGCTTGCACCGGATCAAGTACAAGAACAGCGCCAGCTTCGTAATCCTGACCCAAGCCAGTGTAGTATGCGAAAGTTGTGTCTGGTCTAAAAGCGTAGTCGCAATCGTTATTGCGTACTTTTGGCTGACCTGCTGGGATAACAAGGCGCTCGCCTGGGAACCTCTTACCAAGCGCTTCTAAGCGTGCTGGCGTGTACTTTGAGGACTCAAGCGGTTCGATTTGTGGCTCCTGGTTATCCCAGCCACTAGTCATAAACTCTTTAAAGGAATCGCTGTTTGGGCGCAAAGATCGATTGTTTACGCGGTCTTGCGCTTTCTGCGTACCATCCGCGTTTAGTTGCTCACCATGTATTGTTGGCGTTGATTGATGCATATCTTCTGCCATCTTGCGACTCCTTGAATTAATCTTTAATCAACCTAATCTTTAATAAACTTAGATTCAATCTACATTTCCCTATTTTCTTATTAGGAATGTACATTGAAAATAGCCATTAACTTGCAAAATACTAAAGCGAAGCGTTGTAATGCTGCACCTTAAGCGTACGGCGAGAAGAATCAAGCTTGCCGAGCACCATACGACGCAAAGCTTGATCCGCATCCTTATGCTCATCAAGCCAGCGCTGTCCGCGCTCAACTAATTCGTCTACATCCGCATAATTTGGATACAAGCCTTCAATCAAAGTTTCCGCCATATGGAATGTGCGATTCTTCCAAATCCACTCAACTTCAGCAAAGTAGCGCTCAACATAAGGCTTAACCAAATCGCCTTTAGCTGTGCTTGCAAAGCCAGCAACCACAGCACCCATTTGCATATTAGTCAAATTGAGATTACGCAAAGCCTGTTCAAAAGCCCAATCCTTAGCTTCTGCAGTTGATCGAGCCGCACGAGCTTGGTAAGCGTATTCGCGATTCTCGGTAGTATCGCGCTTTTTAAGTTCCGCGTCAATTCCAGCTTCGTCCAAAGCGTTCACGCCTGCGAGCGCAATAAGAATGCTCCAGCGCAAGTCGTTGTCGATTTCCAAGCCTTCTAAGCGCACGGAACCGTCAAGTAATCCGTTAGCTACGCGCACAAACTCAGCATCTCCAACTTCGCCGTATCCAAGATAAGCCTTGAGCAACTGGAATTGCTCGTCAGAACCTGCAGAAGCTGCCAAAGCCAACTGCCAAAGTTCGTGAGCTACATGCTTTGCGACTTCTGCTTGACGCTCAGGCACCACGTAGTGGCTTGCAGTTACCTTTACTTGACCAAGAGCATAGCGGAAAGTAGTTGATTCGCGCTCAGTTGCCAAAGCTTTAAGGCTAAGTTCCACGAAGCGTTCTGCTGGGAATTCTGCGTCGCGAGTCATATCCCACAATGCGAGCCAAATAAGCGAGCGAGTCAAAGAATCCTTGAAACGATACAAGTTTTCTGCAGCAAACTCAAGCGACTTTGCGTCAAAACGCAACTTTGTGTACGTTAAATCGTCGTCGTTCACGAGAATAAGCGCAGGCATTTTTTCGCCGCGCGCTTCCGCCACTTCCGTCACTTCGCCGTCAACATCTAGTTCGATTCGCTTTGTGCGCTTAATTTCGCCACTTGCTTCGTCTACATTGTAGAATCCAACAGCCAAACGGTGTGCGCGAAGAACAGGATGCTCAGCTGGCGCGCTCTGACGCAAACGCAAGGAAGCAATAGTACCGTCAGCTGCTTCTTCGACTTCGGTAGAAATCGTGTTAATTCCAGCCTTTTCAAGCCACTGAGCACTCCAAGCCTTAAGATCGCGTCCGCTTGTAAGCTCCAACTCGTGCAACAAATCAGCCAAAGTTGCGTTGCTGTATGCATGCTTGCTCAAGTAATTGTGGATTCCTTCAAAGAACTTTTCGCGACCAACGTACGCTACGAGTTGCTTTAATACGGAAGCTCCCTTTGCGTAAGTGATGCCGTCGAAGTTAACGGAAGTGTCGTTCAAATCGTTGATTGGAGCCACGATTGGGTGGGTTGTTGGAAGCTGATCTTGATTAAGCGCCCAGCTTTTTTCGCCAGAATTGAAAGTGCTCCAAGCGTCATGCCATTCTGTTGCTTCAGCAGTTGCAAGCGTAGAAGTGAATTCTGCAAAAGACTCGTTAAGCCACAAATCATTCCACCACTTCATAGTTACGTAATCGCCGAACCACATGTGTGCAAGCTCGTGCAAAACTGTTACAACACGACGCTCAGCATATGCGTCCGTGACCTTGGATTCAAACACGTATTGGTCGCGAATTGTAACCATACCAATGTTTTCCATAGCTCCAGCGTTATATTCTGGCACGTAAATCTGATCGTACTTTGCGTACGGGTATGGCACTCCCCAAGTCTTAGCGTAGAAAGCAAAACCTTTCTTCGTAATATCGAACAAGTAGTCAACGTCTTTTGCAAAAGCGTCTTTAAGTGCCTGACGGCAGTACATTGCCATTGGCACTACGCGACCGTCTTCGTTGTTGTAAGTCGTATGCCACTCAGCATAAGGTCCTGCGCAAATCGCAGTTAAGTAGGAGCTCATTTTTGGAGTTGACTCAAACACCCAGCGCTTCATTCCTTCTACAGCGCCATTTTCCAAAGTGCCTGCTTCAGTTTCGCGGCCTTCCAGCGCTGTTTCGCTCTTAACTGGCATGTTGGAAGTCACAATCCAGCTTTCTGGAGCATCCACGCTAAAATCAAAAACCGCCTTCAAATCTGGCTGATCAAACACTGCGTAAACGCGGCGAGCATCCGGCACCTCGAACTGAGTGTACAAATACACGTTGCCGTCGGAAGGATCCACGCTTCTATGTAATCCCTCGCCCGTGTTGGAATATTGGCAGTTTGCTACAACTTCTACGGTATTATGCTCAAGCAGATTTGCTAGCTCAATTCGGCTGTTTGCAAAAACCTTAGAAACATCAAGAGATGCTCCATTGAGCACAACGGATTCAACGCTGTTTGCAATCAAATCGAGGAAGCTTGTTCCACCAGCTTTAGCATCAAACTCAATCTTTGTGTGCGATTTAAAATCGCGTCCCCCTTTGCCTAAATCGAGCGCAACATCGTAGTGAATTGGCATTTGAATTGCGCTAAAACGTTCCGCCGCTTCTACGCGAGTCAGATTTGCTCCTGGCATATTTACCTTCCTTTTTATATTTCCTTTATATTTTCCTTATTCTTGATTATTTTCTGAAATATTTGCTACTACTGGCACAATCATTGGCTTCCTACGCAACGCACGCGCAATCCAACTTCCAAGCGTTCTTCGCATAATCTGCTGAAGCTTATACGTGTCTTTCTCGCCGTGCATCATGGCATCTTGAAGCTGGAAAACAATTTGAGATCGAACTTTTTCAAAATCAGACTCGTCTTCTGCAACAGCATTCAAGTAAATCTTTGGACCTGCTACAACATCTGCGCTATCTGTATTTACCACTATAAAGCTAGACACAAATCCTTCTGTGCCAAGGATTCTACGCTTTTCCAGCTCTTCGTCTGTAAGCTCGCCAACGGAATCGCCATCAACATACACGTATCCGCATGGCACAGATCCAACAACGGCGGCGTTTCCGTGGTACAAGTCCACAACATCTCCATCTTCTGCCAAAACAACATTTTTAGGATCCACGCCTGTTTTAACAGCAATCGAACCGTTTGCCACAAGATGCCTGTGTTCGCCGTGAATTGGCATAGCGCATTTTGGCTTAACAATGTTGTACAAGTAGAGCAACTCACCCTCATTGCAATGACCAGAAACATGAATCGCAGCATTATCTTTGTTGATTACGCGAGCGCCCATTTGCACAAGCTTGTTGATTACTTTGTAAACTTCATGCTCGTTTCCTGGGATTAGTGAGCTTGCAAGAATTACGGTATCAAGCTCATTAACTGTAATATCTTTGTGTATTCCGTCTGCGATTCGCCCAAGAGCTGCCATTGGTTCGCCTTGAGATCCTGTGCACATATACACAAGCTTGTCGTCTTGAATATCTTTTGCTTGCTTTAAATCTACAACAGTATTTTCTGGAATATGCAAGTAGCCGAGATCTGCCGCAATAGACATATTTCTAACCATTGAGCGCCCAACGAACACAACTTTTCGACCATACTTGTGTGCAGCGTCTACGACTTGCTGAACGCGGTGAACATGGCTAGAGAAGCTTGCGACGATTATTTTGCGAGTGGCTTCCGCAAACGCGCGATCCAAAGCTGGTCCAATAGTGGTTTCTGGCTTAACGAATCCTGGAACCTCGGCATTTGTGGAATCCGCCATTAATAAATCAATTCCCTGTTCGCCAAGCTTTCCGAATTCAACTAAATCAGTAAGCCTATGGTCTAGTGGAAGCTGATCTAGCTTTATATCTCCCGTATCAATAAGCGTTCCTGCTGGCGTTTTTACACACACTGCAAGAGCGTCTGGAATGGAGTGTGTTACGCTAATAAACTCCAAATTAAAAGGACCTATTTTTAGCTTGTCTCTGCCTTCTACATGAATCATTTTTGGGTTGATTCTGTGTTCTGCACATTTTGCTTCAACAAAAGCGAGTGTTAATTTAGATCCGATTAGAGGAATGTCTGGACGCATTTTTAGCAAATATGGCACGCCACCAATATGGTCTTCATGTCCGTGCGTAAGTACCAGAGCATCTACTTTATCTAACCTGTTTTGAATGTAGTGAAAATCTGGCAAAATCAGGTCTACGCCTGGCTGCTCTTCTTCTGGGAAAAGCACTCCGCAGTCTATAAGTAAGATATGACCGTTGTATTCTATAACGTTCATATTTCTTCCGATTTCGCCCAATCCGCCAAGCGGAACAATTCTCATTGACCCCTTGCGATATTTTGGCGGAGCGATTAACGCACCATCGCGCTGATCGTTTACCACTGGTGGAAGCGCGTTTTTAACTATTTTAGAACTTTTAGAACTTTGCGTATTTTTGATTTTTTTGCTTGCTTTCAAAGATTCGATATTGTTATCGTTAATCTTGTTATCGATTGTTTTATTGCTTTTTTTACTTGTATTAGTTGTTTTTTCTTTTTTCACAGTTTTATTTGACTTTTTATTCGTTATTTTTGAAGGTTGGGAGGTTTTTACAGAGTCTACAATTTCTGCAAGAATCTCATCCGTCAATTGCATCGTTGTCTTACTCATCTAATCCATTGTAGCGTTACGCCTCAACGGATTAACACTTAAAAATATGAAGCAAATCGCTTTGAATTTGTCGTAAATAACCTATAAAGCTAAAGTTAAAGTCAAAATGTTAAAGCGTGTGTTGAAACGTGTGTTAAAGCGTAAACTCTAATGCTTACCGTATTTTTTCCAAATCTTGATTCCGATGCCGATTAGTACTACAACGATTGCGAAAATCATTGAACCTAAAATTGCGGAGCCTGATTGAATGTCAGCAAAGCCTGCTGCTGCGAATAAATCTGAACCAAACATTACACACCTTCTAAAATTCTTGTTTATTATTTATTGTTTTGTTATAAAAACCTATTATTCCTAATTCTACAATACTTTTTTGCAAAAGATAATACTCCGAATTGCCTTCGTGCTACGCTTTGAAAACTCAGACAGGTTGTCGCGCTTAGAGCGTAGCGCGCAAGGGTAATTCTCTGTTTGCTGTTGCGAGATATGCGGATTCGTTACATTTGTATTATCGGTGAGGCATTTGTAACGTTTTTTGCTGTGGCATATACCCCTTTTAGTATGAAAAGCGTCAGTGTTGTTTGCGTGTTACAATAATCCACCCAATTGACGCGATTGGAATTGCAACAAGCGTAGAAATCCATGGAACCATCATTCCGCCGTGCGAGCTCCACGCGTCAATCGCAAAGCCCGCGACCATTGATCCAAGAGAAGCGCCAGTTGCAGATGCCGTTGGCAGCCACGATAATCCTTCGGTAAGCGAGTGTTCAGGAATCGTGTCTTTAACAATAAGATTTCCAGTTGCAAAAATCGGAGAAACACATAGTCCGCTTAAAAGCTCAAAAATGCTTAGAAGCACAAGTCTATCTAAGTTAATGTTCATAAGAATAAAGCCAATAGTAAGAAGGCTTAAAAACACGATTAGATGAGACCAATTAGATCCGCGGAATTTGTGCGAACCAAAAATAACAGCTCCAACTAAAGATCCGCATGCAAACAGCGCAAGTTGCAAGCCGATTAATTTGTCTAATCCTTGCGCGCGCATTGCTGCAGTAACAGATACGTCAAAAGCGCTAAAACTCATATTAAAAACAAGGAACATAACAACAAGTGGTATGATTCCGCGGTAAAGAAGAACGTTTTTAGGCTTCTTCTTACGATTTTTGTTTTTGAGTTGTTTAAGTGAAAGCCTGTCTATAAGCTTTGTAGTGTTGTTGCTTTTATGTGTGTTTTGTACGTTTTCGCTTTGCTCGCTTATTGCATTTTGCACGTCTTCGTCGTATTTAGGCGCGCTTTCTACTTGCACGATTTTAATAACCGCTGGCTGTGTGTTTTTAAGTGATAAGAACCACGCTCCACCTAGTCCACTTGCTAAAACCGGCACAAAAAGTTGAGATACAGGGTGAACGCTAGTGGCAAGCCATGCTGCAAGAATTGGTCCGAAAATAAACACAATCTCGTCAATTCCAGATTCAAGCGCATATGCAACGTTTAGTAACGTATCGTCGCTTTGACTTTTAAGTGTGTATGCCCAGCGCGTTCTAACAAGCGCGCCGAACGCAAATTGCGTAACTCCCATTAAGATTGCAAGCACAAAAAGTATTGGCAATGGTACACGTATTAGCGCTGCAACAGCAAAAGATAGCATAGCTACAACTTGCGCGCTTAGAGCAAGTGTTCCAACTTTTCTTTGACCAAATCTATCAAAAAACTTTGCATATAATGGCGTTACGGCTGCTTGTGATAGCACGTATGCGGCACTCATAGTGCCTGCAATAGTCCAATTGTTGTAAATGTGATTTAGTGCAAGAACGATTCCTAAACCCATCATCGAAATAGGCAGCCTTGCTATTGCTCCAGATATGCAAAATGCTCGCGTTCCTTCAAAAGAGAACAATCTTGCATAATTTGACATAGGCGAAGACTTTTGCTGCGCCGATTTCGATGACATATTCACTTCCCTTAAAATTTGTACGCGTTTAACGTGCTTAACATGATTGATTTTTGAGTATCTTTCTAGTCTACATTATGGCGTCAAAGTTTGCAGATTGATGTTTTGATTTTCCCGTGTTTGTTCCCTTTTTGGTCGATTGGGGAAACAAAAGCGGGAAAATCGTTCGCGCATTATGCAGATCGAAATCGTCGATTCGAACGTTAATCCATAGGTATTTGATAAAATCGCATTGAAAACTTGATACCCCCCCGTAGAGCTGTATACTGTTTTCGTATGAAGCAAGGTTTAAAAAAGATCGCAATGGAAGCGAACAAAAATTGCGATTCTCGCACAAAATCTTGTTTAAATAGCAGAGTCTACTATTTTAATCATTAGAAAGAGGAGAGGTTAGTTATGAACGCTAAGCTTGCCGTAGCAATATCTTTAGGCGCAAGTTCTCTTGCATTATTCGGCATGGCAGGTGTTGCCAACGCTGAAACAGTTACTCCACCAAATTCTGGCACAAATCCACAACCTGTTGTACAGGCTCCACAAAGTGGTAACGCAAATCCTAGTGGCAATTCAGGTAATGAAAATCCTCAACCTGGAAGCACAAATCAAGGTGGTAATTCTGGGCAGAATCAACCTGGCAGCACTCCTGCAGGCCAGCAAGTCGGTGGAAATAGCGAGGGAACGAAGCCAGAAGAAAAGAAAAATGAAGCTGCAGAACAAGCTATAAAGGATGCAAAGTCCAAGAGTGAAGACGCTCAAAAAGATGTAACTACAGCAGACAATGAAGTTAAGCAAGCAAACGAAAAGGCAACTGAAGCCAAGAACACTGCCGAAGAAGCTCAGAATGGTTTAAATGCTGCTAACAAGTCAAAAGATAAAGCAGATAAAGAAAAGACCGAAGCTGACAACAATTTAAACGCAGCTAACAATGAAGTTAACGCCAAAGAGAAAGTAGCTGAAGAAGCTGCAGGCGATGTAGCTGCAAAAGATAAGGCTTTAAAAGACGAGCAAGCTAAGCAGACTGCAGCTGAAGAAGCAAAGAAGAAAGCCGAGAACGAACAGGCTGCGGCTGAAGAAGAAAAGAAAACCGCTGAAAATAATGTTACTGATAAAAACACAGCTTTAGAAAAAGCAAAAGGAACTTTAGAATCTAAGCAAGACGAGAAAAACGATTACGACAAAAAATTAAAGGAAGCACAAGAAAAGTTAGAAAACGAAAAGAAGGAACAAGCTCGTTTAGATGATATAGCTGATAGAGCCAAAACAAAACAAGAACAAGCAGATCTCGCTGTTGAAAATAACAAAAAAGAGCAGCAAGAAAAGCAAAATAAGATTGATGCTCTAAATAATCCGACTACTACCACTAACGAAGAAGTAGAAAGACTTAAGCGTGAAGCATCTGAAGCTGAACAAAAAGCTAAAGATGCTAAGGAAGATGAGGATAAGAAAGACAAAGAAGCTAAAAATAAGCAAAACGATTTAGATAACGCTGGAAAGAATCTCAACTCAGCAGAAGACGCGCTTGAAAAGAACCCAGACGCTAAGAAGTTGAGCGATACAGAAAAAGCTGTGAAAGACGCTAAGAATGCTGCAGATGAAGCTGCTAAAAATGCTTCTACAACTACAGCAAACTTTGATGGATTCTTGGATTATGTGATTAAAACTTATAAAAATTCTACTAGCAAAGAAGATAAAGCTCTTCTTGCAGACGCTCAGCGCGCTAAGCAGATTTTGAACGGTGAAAGAGTTGAAATCATGAAGCAAGTCCAGAACGGAGACAAAACAGAAAACGTTCTAGACCGCGTTGAAGTACCTATGTGGTATAAGGATCTTGTAAAACTCGGTAAAGTTGGCGGCGCGGATTCATTGCAAAACATGAAGGAAGCTGCAACTTACTACGAGGCACTCAACAAGTTACGCAAAGAAGATAGCGATAAAAACAGCGCAAGTACTGAAGACAAAGCAACTTTGGGCGCTGTTAACGTGCGTCTTAGCTTGATTGCAGAGTCAATTGTAAACTCCTTCTATTCTGGTGCAAATCATGATCATGCAATAAACCACCCTGGTTATAAGAGTAGCGAAGTGATGAAAACTAACCCGTACAATGCTACAGAAAATCTTGCGTGGGGCAATTACGACGGAGACTCTAAGGATCATAAGAATCAGGAGTATGGAAGTTGCCATATAACAGCAAATGGCAATACGTCTTGCTCTGTAGATTCTGAAAAATATAACGCTCTTAGCGGCTGGTATACGGTTGAAAAAGAGCGTTACGACAAGGCTGTTGAAGGAACGTTTGTAACTGGCGAAAAAGGTAGTGAAGTAACTCATAAGATTTCTGATGCTGGTAAAAAGGTTCTTAAAGAACATCGTTATGATTTGGGTCGATACATGCGGCAGAATCCAGATACTAAGTTGTTTGAGTCTGCTGATGATAATAGTAAACTCAAGGGCATTTTCTTGGAATCTGTGGGTCATTACACGAATTTTGCTAGCAAAGATATTACTGCTGGCGGATTCGCTGAAAGCGACTTAAGCTTGCAAGAAGTTACAACAACAACCACAGTAAACGGAAAGTCTACAGTTAGCAAAGAAGATGTTGTAGGAGATGTAGCTGTATGGCACGGAAGCAACGAATCTTCGATTACTATTGCTAAGTATAAGCAACTTCTTGCTAATTACGAGAGTAGCCTTGGTGAAAGCGCTAAGGCAGAGTTGCAAGAGAATGACGCTATAAATAAGCTGAATGCTGAAGCGAATAAAGCAAACTACGATTTGTTTGTTAAAAAGTATGAGCTTCGTAAATTGCATTATGACTTGAACATGAGCGATGCTAACAACTTAGACGCTGCAGATGCCGCTAAACCTGAAGTTGGTTTGCAAGATCAGGAAAAGAACGCACTTGATGTTCTTAAGCAAAAAGCTCAAGAACTTGTTGCGTACTATAGCCAAACTGATGTAACGTGGGCAGCTACGCAAGAGACTGTTAATCGACTTCTTAGTCAAGCAAAATCTGAAGTGCAAAAAATCGAATCTAAAATTACTAATATTACTAATTCAATAAGCACTGCTGATTCCAAAAAATCTGAAGTAGAAAAGCTTAAGAAGGCTGTTACAAATGCAAATACTGCGTTTGAACAGGCTAAAACTGATGTTCAAGAAGCAAATAAAGCTTTAACACAAGCTCAAGAAACAGCTAATAGGTTAAATACTGAAGCTACAAGTGCGCAGCAGAAGTATAAAGAAGCTGAGCAGAAGGCTCAGACTGCAGCTCAGCAGACTAGTGAAGAGCGCAATAAGCAGATTCAAAATCTTCAAGGTGAGCTCGATCAGCTGAAAGAAAAAGCCAAAACTCTGGAGCAGACTGCTAAACAAGCTAAGACAGCTGCTGATGCAGCAAAAAATGATGCTCAACTTCAAAAGAATAAGATTGATGGAGAGTTAACTCAGGCTGTTACACAAGCTAAGCAGAAGGTTGATCAAGCACAGCAGGCTGTTCAAGATGCAATCAAAGCTAAAGATAGTGCTGTTGAAGCGCTTGCGGCAGCAAATAAGAATGTTACTGAGTTAACTGAAAAGATATCTGGATTTGCTGCAGCAATACAAAAGCACGACAATGAGATTAAAGCTGCTAAAACAAAGGTAGCAGATGCTCAAGGCTATCTTGACACAGCAACACAAAAGCAAACTAGCGCCGAAACTGAGCTTAAGAATGCAAAACAAACAGCAAAAGAAAAAGCTGAAGCCGTTAAGACTGCTGAACAAAATGTTGAAAAAGCAATTGCTGCTATTAGTGCTGCTAAAGAATCTGTTAAGCAAGCTAAGATTACGGTTGCTTCTGCTCAATCTGCTCTTGCAGCTGCTAAAACTAAGGTTACACAGGCTCAAACAAAGGTTGAGTCTTATAAGACTAAATTTGCAGCAGCCGTAGCTGCTCTTCCTGAACAAGTTCGAGTGACATATCAGGCGAATTTTGCTGCTGTAACTGGTAACTTTACAACAATGCTAGCAACCCTTAACTCTTGCTCTACTACTTTGAGTTCTGCTACTAGCACGTTGCAAAAATCAGCAGAAAGCCTATCCAAGGCTGTTCCAGAACCAGCTCCAGAACCACCTGATCCTGTGCCACCTGCTCCTGTGCCACCAGCTCCTGTGCCAGTACCAACACCACCTACACCACCAGTAGTACCTGCACCACCAGTGGTACCGGAACATCATAATGAAGGTGGTTCTAATACCAACACTGGCAGTGGAACACAAGAGCAAAACACTGAATCAGGCAATGCTAATCAAAATACTGGTTCAACTAGTGCAACGCAAAATAACACTAGCAGCAGTACGAGCAACAACACGAGTTCTAGCGAATCCTTCGAAAACTACTACAACCAGTATCTTGCAGGATACGCAAACAACTTGTTCGGAAATGAGCAACTCGGATTCCACGCTGCTATTCCAGCTGCACAATCGCAAAGCGCAAACGATGCTAACGGTGCTAACGGTGCAAATGCTCAAAATGCTAATGGCGTTGCAGCGAATAATGTTACAGGCGCAGCACACGCTAACACTCTTAGCGCAAGCAGCGCTAACCGCATAGCAGCTGCTCTTGCATCTGGCGCTAAAGCTGCAGCTAAAGATCTTGCTAAAGCACAAGATGCTGCTAAGGATTCTGCTGCTAAGAGCGAATCCAATAAGGATTCCAAGAGTGAATCTAGTGAATCCAAGGATGAGTCTGAGAACGCTCAAGCTTCTGGCGGCGCACAAGACGGCGCGCAAAGCGCATACAACAACACTACACTTAAGGTTGTTGCAGCTCTAGCGGCTGTTGTTGCAGGGATCGCAGCAATCGGAGGCGGCACTTACTTCGCTCGCCATCGTCGCGCATAATCAAAACTAAAAAACAAAAATAAAACCGCGGTTAACTGGTCTTATAATTGACTAGTCTTCCGCGGTTTTTGTATCTGTCATATACAAAAATCGGCTCGTATCGCTCGAACATTCTCCTTATCTGTTGTTGAAGCGAGGGCTGGGTGTTTCTTGTCTCACAACGCTCTGCCTCTTACGTGTAGTTTGTTGTTGCGGTTGTTCCGTTTTGTCTTTGATTTTGTTTTTGGGTTGAGGTTTGTTTGTAGTGGTGGCTCATTGGATTGTTTGGTATCGGCTGCCGCTCTTATATTGTTCGACCAAGAATCACCCAGCCCTCTTACATGCTAGGACTTTTGCGTATCTCGAATCTCCACCACACTTGACTCAGTCATGTAGTGCGATTGTACCTAATTTACGGCGTGTCGTTATACAAACGCACTACATAATTACATCAAGCTAGGTAGAGATTCGAGATTTTTTGCACTGAATGAGATGAACCTCAGCATCTTTGATGGTGATTCATCGAATGAAGAAGAAAAATCGAGAATCTCGGTGATAAAAGCCACGCAAAAGTTCTAGATATTCAGAAGGTTTGATGTATTTCTATACGAGCAATAAAAGAGGAGCGTAGCGACGGGAGTTGCGAGGAGAGAAATACTCAAACCTCGCGCAACACCAAATAGGAAATGTCGCGCGCTACGCTTTAAGCGCTTATGTAGGTCGTCGCGCGACGACCTACATAAGTAGCAACTAAACGCTAGTCGCGATTAGCGTGCATTGCGCGCATGCGACGAGTTACAAACGCTCCTCCAATTGCAGCAATCATAGTTGCCATCAATCCAGCAGTAGCAACGTCTGCGCCCGCAGCAACGCCTGCATTCCCGCGAGAACGCATGCCCTTTATAACGCGGCTGCGAACAGCTGCACGCACTTTTGCAGCATTGGCTTGAGCATCCGCAAGTGCCTTACGAGCATCCGCAAGCTTAACAGCAGCAGCGTCAACTTGCGCTTGTGTTGCGTGCGGATCTGCAGCAACGCGCTTAGCTTGTGCCAAAGCTTCGTCTAGCGTAGCAGCAGCCTGCTTAACTGCAGCATCCGCTTGCTTTACTTCTGGAGCGTTTTCTACAGCGTTGTTTACAGCCTTGTTGTCAACACCTGCATTTGCTGCGCCCGCAGTGCCAGTGCCCATTCCTGAGCCTGAAGATGTACCTGCACCACCCTGGGCGCCTGTAGCTGAGCCAGCGTTTGCGTTACCAGCTCCAGCATTGCCAGGCTTAGAATCAGTTTCAGCACTATCAATCTGAATGTTCAACTCGCCCTTATCTACAATAGTAGGCGCATTATCGTTCACACCATAACCTGCTTCAGAACCAGAACCAGCATTACCAGAACCAGCATTACCAGAACCAGCATTACCAGAACCAGTATTATCAGTTCCAGCACCAGTTCCGTCACCAGGAGTTGGCAGTGGACTTGGGGTTGGAGTTGGCTCTATTGGTTTCGTGCCATCAAGAGCTTTAGCAGCGTCTTGCAACTTCTTCAAAGCCGCATCCAAAGCCTTCTGCTTAGCTTCCTTTGTGCTAAGATCTGGCTGTTGAGTACCTTGACCAGGTTGTGCTTGCTGATCGGCAGCGCCAGTCAGCTTCTTGATTAATTCATTAGCTTCGCTCAAAGCTGTATCGAACGCAGTCTGCTTTTCTTTAGTAGAATACGTATACTTATCTGAGTTCTTAACCTTGTTGTTCTTATCAATCTCATCTTGCAAAGGCTTGGTGTTAACACCGTCCAAAGCAAGGCGAGCCTTAATAAGCTTGTCTAGAGCATCGTCAACAGCCTTCTGCTTTTGAGCTTCTTGATCAGGAGTAAGCGGAGTGGAAGTAGGCTTCTTAGCATCCTCATTATCACTGTTTGCTGTTTGCAAAGCAGCTTCTGCATCCTTCAGAGCCTTGTCAAACGCTTCCTTCTTATCTTTAGAAGAAGTGTTGTAAACAGAATCGCCTGGAGTCTTAGGATCAGTTTCGCTTGGCTTCAAGTTCTTGTCGGAGTCAATCTCCGCAGCAAGAGCATCGGTCTTAACGCCTGCACCCTTAACTGTGTTGTCAAGATCCTGCATTGCCTTAAGAAGATCCTTGTACAGCTCATTAACCTGATCCGCATCCTTAGGATCGCCCTTAGCTTTGTCAAGCACGGCACCAGCTGCAGTAGAGGCACCATCAAATGCCTTCTTCTTATTAGCGTCATTAGAATTCTTGTATGCATCGCCCTTAGCAAACTTATCCGCAATAACCTTCAACTCTTCAAGACGAGCCATAGCGTTATCGGTGTTGATTGCATTTGCGAGCGCATCGTCAATATCGTCAACACCAGTGTCTTTGCCTTTATCGTCAACGTGATTCTTTGCAGCTGTGCCGTTGATAATGTCTTTATACGCTTGCTTTTGCGCATTGTTCAAATGACCAAGCTTATCAATAGCAGCAAGAGCATCCGCAATCTTCTTTGCTTTCAGCGCGCGATCAGCAATACCCGTTGGGTCGCCAAGCTTTTTTGCATTGTTGATATCATCAATAGCCTTCTGCTTGTCAGCATCAGAAAGATTGCTTGCATTAATGCGCGCGATTTGCTCTTTCTTTTCGTTAGCAAGAGCATCCTTGTTTTCGTTCTCTTGCTGTTGTTTGTTGTTTTGCTGCGCGTTAGTCACCTGAGTGTTGATTTCTTTAAGCGCATCTTCAATCTTCACGCCATCAACAGCAGTCTTGATATCAGACGGCTTGGTTGCTTTGTTTACAGTGTCTTTAGCACCATTGATTGCAGTCTTGGCAGCTTCAACCTTCTGCTTAACAGCTTCTTTCTGAGTCTCATTCAAGCCATTTTCAGCGTCGGTCAGCTGCTGCAAAAGCGCATCAAGCTTGGCAAGACCAGAATTCTTAGCATTTTCTTCGTTAATTGCGTTCTGGCGCTTGGCTGTGTCAAGAGCATTCTTAATCTCTTCTGCGGTGGCAGCAGGATTCGTCTTTGCAAGAGCAGTTTCCAAATCGGTGAGCGTTGAATCCTTACCCGACTTTGTACCGAGCAACTCGTTAAGAGCAGCATCATCGGCGTGGGTTGTATCGGTTTTACCCTCAGCACCCGTACCATGATCAAGGAATGGTAACTCATCCTTAATAGCTTTGCGAGCAGCATTTCGAGCTTGAGCTTCGTTAACAATCTGCTGAACTTCTTCAGGAGTCTTAGCACCAGACTTGGAAGTATCACCACTCTTCCCATTCAGCTTTTCCTTGAGCTTATCCTTTTCATCTTGAGTTAAATCACTAAGACCATCAATAGTGTCGTTAGCACTCTTCTTATCCTTAGTGGTTTGCTCTTCTTGCTTCTTTTCGCGCTCCTTCTTATCCTTTTCTTTTTGCTCGTTTTCGCGCTTTTCCTTTTCTTCTTTTTCCTTCTTCTTAATGTCTTCAGGCTTTACATTATTCTTACCAGCCTGATCATTAGCCTGCTTGAGGATATTCTGAATCTGCTCCTTTGTAGTAGCATTTTCAATCTGCTTCTTGTAATCTTCCTTCTGCTTATCAGTAAGCTTTGGATTACGATTAATAAGCTCCTTCGCCTGCTCTTTAAACTTCTTGAGATCATCAGCAGATGGGGTTGAGGTTTGATCCTTAGGCTTAGGAGTAAACAAATCAGCTTTCTTAATTCGAATCAGTTCTTCCGCATGACTATCGGTAGAGCCTGCTTTCCAGCCGCGAACAACTAAATCACCACTAGAATCAATACCAACACTCGTCACACCACCTGCTTGCTTATCTCCAGTGTAAATATTCAAACCGGATGTTCCAGCAGCAGGAGTTAAGTTATATGTGTTTGCATTGTTGCCAGAAAGAACAGTAGCACTCTTAGAATAAGCATTCGCGAGCTTTGACCAGTCAGTCGTCGTATAGTTCTTCTTCAAGAACTGCTCTACAACAATCTTCTTGTAATCATCATCAGTTAAATCACCCTCGTGATCCAACGTCAACTTCTCAAAATTGTACGTATACTCAACTGGCTTTGGCTTCTGATAATCAGCAATCTTCTTGATAAGCTCACGAAGAGCTTTCTCATTATTCATGCCATCAATATCTGTGTCAGTAGCTTTTAGAGTGGTTATAGCATCATCTGTTAACTCTCCAGCTTGCTTTCGCTGGTCACGAAGCTGCTTAGCAAGCTATTTCAATTTTTCAACGGTGTTGTCCGTAGGAGTCTGGCTTCCACTATTTGGAGCATACAAATCATCTGCTGAAATAATAAATAATGGGGTCTCAGTTGATACGTCAATATTAGCGTCATCCTGGTCTGCATACTGATAACCAGTAACTGTTAATCCATTATCACTATTTACACTAATTGATGTGACTCTTCCATTACCATTGTTATATGGTTCAAGATTTGTTGTACCGGCTTTCGCTGTCCAGTTTTTACCAACAGCTACGTTACTAGTAACACTTGCTAATTCTTGTTCAGTCCAACCAGTGTAATTATCTTTAACAAACTGCTTTAATGCTTTAGCAGCTTCTTGAGGCTTTACATCAGAAACCTTGGATTCATTAATTTGAGTCTTAGTAACAAAATATTTATAAGTATTTTTGTTGTTGTTAGGGTCAGTATCAGTCTTGCTCGTAGGCGTCTGCTGCGTAGGATTCTGGGTACCAGTTCCAGTTACCTCCTTTTTATAGAAGATTCCGATTGGATAAACCTTATCCTCATATCCATCAGCCTTGAAAGTCACGGTACCATCCGCAATACTAATCGTTGCAGATGTTATAGTCACAGACTTACTAGGATCGTTCGCATCTTTTGCAGTACGACCCTTTAACTGATTTTGAAGTGTTGTAATTAAACCTGGAGCAACAGTAGCATGCTTATCAAATGGATCAAATTTTACCTGAGCAGGTGCATCCGGCAAATCAACCGTGAACGTCTTCTTTTCTTCAGCTGGCTTTGGAGTTGGCGGCTTTGGAGTAGGAGTTTGCTCAGCAGCCTTTTGCTTTAGGAATTGCCAAGAAGGAATCTCTGTTGTTGAACCGTCTGCCCAGGTGATGATGGCATTCTTGAAGTCTTTATCAAAGCTTACAGGAGTTTTATCGTCTTTCTTAGCTGCAATATAGACATCCAAGTCAGCGTTTGCTTTATCGAAAGCATCGGTTACTTGCTTTTTCTCCGTGTCAGTCAATTTTGAAAGATTCTCAACCTCAATCGCATCCGGCACAACGTAAGGCGCCCAGTCGGAGATTTTTGGTCCTTGTAACACCAAATCTGTAGAAGGAATAGTAAGCTCTGATCCATCAGCATAAGTAACTTTTGCGCTGCCGTCTTCTTGAACGCGAATTTCATACTGACTATTAGTTTGCTTCACATGCTTCAAGAACTCGTTTGGAGATGAACCACCATTAGCATCAATAATCGCTTGACGAATTTTAGTTTTTTCATCAGAAGTAAGATTCTTCAAATTCACTACAGGCGTGCGCTCAGGCATGACTGGCTTGTACTTATCTTTATCAGTCTCGTCTTTAGAAACAAGCAAGCTAGCTGGCATAGTGCGAGTCGTCTTATCTTTAAAGGTGATAGTTGCAGAGCCGTCCTTATTCACAACAACACCATTATCAGCAACTAATTCTTTGAAGTACTTGGTGTTTTCATTCGCTTTTGTGATTTTTTCTTTAATTGCTTTCTGTTCCGCATCCTGCAAATTAGAAGGATCCTTAACCTTCGTAACCTCTGGATACACAAGCTTCAAATGGTCCGCAATCTTTGGAGTATTGTGCTTTTGACCAACAGCATAGTGCCAGTTACCAGCAAAACGATACACGCCAGCAGCAAAACGAAGCGGATTCTCATCGCGCTTCTGCCAAGCATCATCCGTCATCTCGCCAACGTAAGTCATGTCATAGAAGCGCTGACCTGCCGACTCCCAGTCTACAAAAATGCCCTGTAAGCCGTCGGTTTCCTTCTGATAATCACCCCACTGACCCTCAGTATTTCCAGCGTTATCGTAACTTCCGCCATTAAGACCAAGCAGCTGCTTCCACCCCTTATTTGCAAGCACATTTTGCTCATCAAAGTAGAAGTTGGAGATGCTTTTCCACTGCTTTGGAGTAGGATATGTTTTCTTAGACACAACGCCGTAGCCGTTTGTATCTGTAAACGTAAACTGCGAAGAGCCAGTTGGCACAAACGGCTGATTTCCGCGCTGATTTGTTAGTTTTTCAACGCGCGTATACGTAATATTTTGAACGTTCTTCAAGCCTTTTGGAACGCCATACCACCACATTGGGCGGAATCGCCAATCGTCAGCTGCGCCGTCTTTTTTGGCACAATTAGAAAGATAATGAACGCGAACAAACTTTCCAAGCGGGTCTTTACCTTCATCCTTGCCCGCCTGAGCATGCTCAAGAGTATCGTAATAATCCACTTCTATGTGGAAACGAGCTTCTGTATAACTTGCGTCTGTTTTATAACCGTAATAAATGTTGTTGCCAGTGCCGTCTACATAACCGTCAGCATAGGCAGGTGAGGAAACGAATACCCCCCCCCCCAAGCACCATTGCGCCAGTCAACATTGCAGCGCAAAC
Organism: Gardnerella vaginalis ATCC 14018 = JCM 11026; assembly: GCF_001042655.1. Lineage (NCBI taxonomy): Bacteria > Bacillati > Actinomycetota > Actinomycetes > Bifidobacteriales > Bifidobacteriaceae > Gardnerella > Gardnerella vaginalis. The sequence continues at coordinate 1,305,869 of NZ_AP012332.1, forward strand.
GCTCTTTGAAAGAACTGGCTGAGAATCAGCCCCAACACCAGAATTAACGCCAGAATAGTGCTTAACTACACGAATCTTCTTAGACATACTCTTACTCCATCATCTTGTTTTTGAATTCTGTTCAAACCAAATCACAAAATTCATATAATAAAGTAAAGCAAATTCTACTAATTGTTATATACAATTTAAGATTAATTTGTATGATGAATTTTATGCGATTAACGCGCGCAACACACAAAAATCTCGATGATGAAAATCACGCAATTGTTCAAGCAAGTAAGAGGGCTGGGTGATTCTTGGTCGAACAGTATAAGAGCGGCAGCCGATAGTAAACAACACACTGGCTCACGCCTACAAACAAACTTAAACCAAAAAACAAAACAAAAAAGTCAAATCGGAACAACCGCAACAACAGAATACACGTAAGAGGCAGAGCGTTGTGCGAATCGACGACTTCGAGCTGCATAATGCGCGAGAAGTCACTTCGATTCGCTGAGCCACTTAAGTGTAAAGTCCACTGGACTTTATTCTTGAGCCAAATCACGCTTTGAAGGAGCTTGAAATGCGTTATGCAATTTCAAGCTCAGTCAAAGCGCTTGGTGCGGTTTACAAACGGCTCACCCGAATATATGTACAAGTCCTCAACGAGGTCTTTTACGCGGTTCGCATACTTCTCATGATCCTTTTTAGCCCACGTAGCATCTCGCCTAAGCCCGTGATAATCGTAGAAACTAACATCGCAAGCCGTATCTGTGTGCAAAAAGTAGCGATTCACTCCGCGGCTGCGCAAATGTTGCATTGTGCGCTTCCACAATCCGCCACCGACTCCGTGCCCGCGAGCGTCTGGAGAAACAATAAAAAGCTCCAACTCTGCCTGAGTCAAGTCGTTAATATGGCTCATCGCCTCTAACTTGCGCTCAATCTGGCCCATGCCAATCGCAGAATCCAACGCTTTTGCGTGCGAAGAATCGCCTTTAATAGCCATCTTTGCTTCTTGCTCTTCTAGCATCTTCTTAACTTGCTTAAACAGCACTTTATCTCCGTACACGCGCGCAAGCAAAAGTCCCATAAATTTGCCGTTTATCGTTGCAACAGTTCCAAACGTGGATGGCTCTAAATAGTGCAGCACGAATCGCCTAGAAAGATTGCGCGAAGCGTCTGCTCCAACAGCATTCGCAATCCCCCATGTGCGCTCGTATTCTTCTATGATTGCGTCAATGTCGTTAATTTTAACTGGACGAAACTCAACCGTCATTTTGTCCTTCTTTTACTTTTACTAACTTTACTTTTACTAACTTAAATCGGCTTATATTCTACTTTTAGATTATCAAAAAAGTTGATTTTAAAAAGACGCTTCACTCAAAATTTCGTCGCGCGTTTTACACAATGCGTGAATCTCGCGATTTTCCGCACGCGCCTCGCTAACGTAGTAAAGAGTGGCGTCAATGCATCTTAAATCAACGTTTGTTGCGCGCGCTAGCAGCATCCTATACCAGTCGAGCTGCTCTAGTTTTAGGCGAATATCTTCCGCGCTTTTTGGCCGCTTTCCCGTCTTCCAGTCAACGATTGTGTAGAGTTTTGTAGTATCGCTAGCGTCTAGTCCTCCTGCAAAAACAGCATCCAAAGTGCCGTTGATGATTCTATTTGCAAATTCCGTATTATCGATTTGCATTAAAATCGGCATTTCTGCAGCTAGCGGCACTCGTTTTGCCCAACGCGATTCTATAAGCCGTTGCTTCCATTGATTTAATGCGCAGCTTTGCGAATCTGAATCTTTGCAACTTTGATTAAAATCATCTATAACTTTTTGTCTGTTTTCAGGCGTTTTTTCTAACGATATTCCATGTTTTACAATGTTTTTCCACTCGTAGCATTCACAAGATTCGCTCGGTGTTGCTGAGTCTACAAACTGTTGCGCCCAAGCGTGGAATTTTGTGCCCAGGTTTGCATCTATTGAAGGAATGGACGGGATTGGTCTAATGCAAGCCAATAGATTGTTGTAAACGCTTGTTTTTGCATTTTGTGCGATTTTACTTATTTTTTGCAACGATGTTACGTTTAGTCTTGATCCGCTAGATATTTTATTCACTTTTTCGGCTAATTCTTCTAGCGAATAGTCGCAGTCATTTTGTGATGTTAAGTCCGCGTCTTGTATGAAAATTTTTGCCTTATAGAGCAACGATTTAGGGTTTGTGTTTATGGATGAATCGTATACGGATTCTAAATCAGAATCGCAGTTTTCTACGAGTTTTGCTGATTCTATTAAGGATTTTTCTATAGTACTGCTCAACGTACAAGGCCATTTAAGTGTTGGCTCTAAACTTGATGAGTCAGACTGAGGCGCGATTTTGCTAAATTCTGCAGCAAATTCCTGAGCATCGTCTCCAGCTATAAAACCGAAAACATCCTGTTCTTCATATTCTTCAGATTCTTTCGATTCTGTTTTATTTTCCTCATTTGAATCACAGCGTTGGACTTTGATAGCTCCATTGAGATTTTTAATAGCATTTATTGATTCGTTAAGAAACACTGACGCACTGCGCTTTCTGCCACTTTGAGCGCTATCTCCAGATGTAGCTGATCCTGTTAAAAGAGCAGCGAACTTTGCGCGCGTAAGAGCAACATACATAAGGTGACGCTCATCCATGTGAAGCTGAATTCCGCGCTCCTCACTTTGCGTAAATGGCATAGAATCAACGTTTTGCTGGGATTTATACGCGTTATACACGCGGCGCGTTTCTTCGCTCAAAAAATCGCCAGAATCCGAAGAATCGCAAGAATCTACTTCTTTAACTGCCTCCGCAAAATCGCACAAAGCTTTGATTCTATCTGGCTTAATCTCGTCAAAAATCTTTTGCACACTATCTAAACTTTGCATTGCTTTTTCTGGGTGCATTGCCTCCGCGCGCGTGACTGTATGCGGAAAATGCGGCAAAATGTTGGCATCCACGCGCAATGCGCAAGGCACGCTTGCACCAAACTCAATCGGTATGCGAGCGCTAGCCTGCCCATTATCATCAACTTTTAGCGAATCTCCTTGATTACTTGGAAAAGCGCCCTCATTTAGACCAACTACAGCAACAGCAGGCCATTGCAATCCTTTGGATTGGTGAACTGTCATTAGCACGACTTGCGCTGGTTCTGTTTGAGACGAAGATGAAACAGAGGATCCTGACTGAGAATCAAGATTTTTTGCTGAGTCAATCCAGCTTATTAGTCCGCGCAAACTTACGTCCTGCCACTCGCCCATTTCCTGAATATATGTTTCTACAATTGCATTTAGAGAATCTAACACACTACGCATGTCGTCCAGCATGATTTGGTTGCTAAAATCCTTGTATTTTAAGGCAGACCCCACTGCTGTATCTATGTCTACATTAAGAGCTTGAACAGCGGCTTGCATTACGTTTGTTAGCGAGTTTCTTTGTATGCCTTCTACATTATGTAGGATTTTACTAAGTCTTTTTACTGCATCAAATCCTCCAATGCTAAGTTTTTGCTGCATTTGATTAACCCACTGGTCGTTTTTTGTGGAAAAATCACGCATTATTAGGTCTGCTAAATAAACTCCGCCATAAATATTTATGACTTGCCCAGATATTTCCCCACTATTCGCCTTGTTTCTAAGATTGCGAACGGCAGAATCCCACTGACTTTTAGGAAGATCTGCTTCTAATAATCCTGCCGACGAGTAAATGTTGTAAAGATATTCCGTGTTGGCGCTATTTGCGATTGCAGCTAATGCCCCCAAATCATCGGTAGATAGCGCAAAACGAGGTGTGGCTAGAAGTCGCATAAGTGAGTTTGAGTCGCTGTGATCTTGCACTACTTTTAGGAGGCTTAACACATCTTTAACTGCTGGCTTTTCGATTAACGATGAGTATCCTACTATGCTTGTTCTTATACCTGCTGATTCTAATTTTTCAGCATATTTTGGCATATTTGCTTTACTTCTAAAAAGAATTGCAAGTTGCGGCTCAAGCGGATTTTCGCCATATTTTTCAACGATTTTCTTAGCGAATCGCACTACTGCATCAATTTCTTCTGCCTGAGATGGCATAAATAGCGCTGCAATCGTGCCATTTGATGCATCCTCTTTTGGCTTTAAAGTTTCTACTTGCACTTCGCGATCGTCAATGCTGCTAAATCTACGACTTGCGTTTTGCGTTGAATTATCGCCATTTTCTCCGCGCATCGGCTCAGTTAGTGCGTTTGCAACTTTTAGTATAAAAAGCGAGTTTCTGCGTGTAACAGTTAGCGAATATTTGTTTTGTTTGTTTATATTAAAGTCTTGTTCAAATTTGCAGAAAGCTCCTGTAGACGCTCCTCTAAACGAGTAGATTGCTTGGAATGGGTCTCCTACTGCCATAACGTGTGTACGCTTTGACGCCGCAAAATCGCCATCATTATCGCCACCATTCTCCGCATCATTCTCCGCATCATTCTCCGCATGAAACAGCGTATTTATAAGCATTGCTTGCGTTGTAGAAGTATCTTGATATTCGTCTAAAAGAACTTGCGAATATTGATTCCTGTATTGCGCACAAATCGAAGGAAAATGTGTAACCAAATAGTAGGCTGCGATTGTAAAATCGCTAAATTGTGCCATGTTTACGCGCTTTTTTTCAGCGTCAAATTGCAAAACAAGATCTAACAGTATGTCTCTTTTTACACATGAGTTGTATAGGTTCACGCAAAGTTGCAAGCATGAATCATCCCAATATTTTTCGTATTTTTTACACGCTTGTTTAAATTTTTCTGAAGATGTTTTTGTAACGTCTTCCGCACTCATTCCAGCAGTTTTTTTGACTTTTTTGTATTTTGGTATTGCTGGTGATTTAGCAGGTAATGGCGATTCGACTTTCTTGTTTCCTATGACATTTTTTAAGTGTTCTGCAAACTCGTTATTCCACTCTCGTATTTTTTGTACTGCTTGAGGCACACTGGAACAAGTGTTTCCTTGCGCATCTACACCTATCATTGAGCATGATATTTCAGCACAAAGTTTCATAACATCTGAACATAACGTGTCAAAATCATATAATTTGTTTAAATTTTTATTGTGATTTTGTGGATTATCTAAATATTTTCCGATTATACTTTTTATGATTTCCATCGCGCCAGCATCGCTTAATGGCATTGTGTTTTGATTAAAGCCAACCAAAAGCCCGTATCTTCTTACGATTGATTGAAAGAACGCGTCGTACGTCATCACTTCTGGCTTTAAGAATGACTTTGCGCCATTTGCACCGCTTGCACTCACCTCTGCAGAAACGCGACTTAGCAATTCCGCAGCCGCCTTATTTGTAAAGGTTAATCCCAATATGGACTCTGGCGGAACTTTGCTTTTAATTAAATGTATTACGCGGCGAGTCATAGTGTATGTTTTGCCGCTGCCAGCTCCAGCAACTATTAGAACGTCCTGATTAATCGGCGCTTCTATAACGTTTTTTTGCTCTAAACTTGGAGCACTATTAGGCGTGGATTTTACGGCGTTAACGTTGTTATTATTCATTTTTACCTTCAATCATTTCGTAAACCGTGTCCACTTTTCCAGCGCAACCAGGACATACATCTAAACATCTGCAATGATTTTTATGGTCTGCTTTTGGCTCAACAACAAAACTGGTTGACTTAACAGCAGAAGCAGCAAAGAATACTCGAGATATCATCATAAGAGACCATTTTGTTCTCATAGGCAGGTTTACAAAATCCGACCACGCATTCTGGCTCACACCGTCCGCAGGATTTTGCGCATCAATATCTGGAAGCTCGTAAAGACGATTATCATCCGCATACCTGTATCGACTTATCAGTCCTTTAGTGCTCAACGCGCCATCAGCATCAAACAAAGACGGCTGACAAATGTTTTCTGCAACACCATTATCTTGCGCAGGAGAATCTTTGTATACAACGTGAAACAGCGCACTTCGCGCGATTTTTGTATGCTTAAACTTAAGCAATTGTTTAACGTCTTCAACGTTTTCGTTACAAAACACAATCCCAAGCTGATAGCAGATAAGTTGTAAATCGTTAAACACCTGCTGCGTTTTAGGAACTTTTCCTGTTTTATAGTCGATTAAGCGAATTTGTTCCGTATTGTCATTTAACTTTCTAATTTCCATGCGGTCAATTCGACCTTGAATCCTCACTCGCAAATCGCTAGACGCGCCATTTTGCCATCCACCTACTAAGAATCCCATTATTGAATAAAGATCTTCCAAGCTTGTTTGCGTTTTAGACGCACGATTATAGGCGTTTAAAATATCGTCGAATCCAAAAGTGGCATTTATATTGCACTCGCAATAAGCATGTTCAAGATTCCCCAAATCGACGTCTGCAATTGTAGGTTTTGCAGACTTCGACCTTTCTAACGCTGGTAAAATATCAGTAACCACACCGTCTTCATCTTTTTTTGCCATAATCGGGTAGTTTGATCCAGTTAAAGAACCTACAAAATATTGAGCAATCGTATAAAGCGCTCGTCGAACATTTAAATCATTTTTTATAAAACGATATCGGTCTTTTACGTCTGAAATATTGGAATCGCTTGGGCAAATCGAATAATAATGCTCAATCATAGTGTTTGCAACATCTTCAATAGCCTTTTTTTGTAAAGCGCTTATAGATTCAAACGAAAAATCAAAGTCAGGAAATTCGCTAACTTTGTTATTTTTAATCGCAGCAAACGCTTGCAATTGTGGATATTTTTCGCGTAAATACTCGTTGTCTAAATGCTCATCTTGACTTGCCCATCTAGCAGTTTCGTGAATAAGCGTGCCGAATTGTGCTGCCGTTCCTCCACGTGTAGGACCTGCAAATTTTCGTTCTAAAAGACAACAGACTGGACATGACCAAAGACTATCCACCATTGATGGAGATAGTGTGACTAAGTTTGATTTTGATTCGTTTTCAATAGATTTCTCTTCGGTCTTAGAACCGTAATTTTTACGAATAAAATCCCAATTTTCTGGATTTGCCGAATCCACTCCATTATTTTTCAAAAGATTCAACGCTGTTAAAGCATCTTTAACAGTAGGATTTTCGTCTAAGTTGTGACTATTTTCTGATTCATATATTGCACGCGCTATTTGTGTTCGCGCCGAAGCAACAAGCCCTCTAGGATCCGCATCCATTACAGCAAAATCTTCACAGAAATCAGTGTATTCACTACTTCCATCCGCATTACGCCAATATATTTCTGGCAAATAGTAGTAGAGAAAATCAGAAGGAACACAATCATCACTATTAACCGCGCTTATAAATAGATGACGGTTGGCGCGCGTAATCGCCATTAAAAAGCTTCGCTGCTCTCCAGTAAAAATCGCTTGTCTATCGTTTACGCAAATTCCAGTAGGATTAGCGTATTCATCTAATAATGATGATTTTTTAGAATTATTAGATTTAAGGTTTACTGAGCCGAAAATCCTATTATTTAACACCATGTTTACTAGAGTTTCTGACCCAAACATTGTGCTTCTAGCCGCAGTATTTGGCCAAACTCGCTGCTGTACGGCTGGAATCCACACATAATCCCAGCGAGAACCAACCGAGCCAGACGGAGTTGTGAGCGTTACAGAATCAGGAGCAGGAGCAACACTGGCAAGAGAATCAGCTTCAATTTCCATTTGACGAACTTGATCAATAAACTGTGTGATTGTTGGTGCCGCTGCATAATAGTCGCCAGCAACCGACGACTCGTAATAATCCGCACGCGAATCTATGTAATTAAACGAATTAGCATACTCAAATAATCGCATAGCAGCATCTAGTCTATCGTTTGCAAGACGACCTTCATCGTTGTTTTTAAGCGCTTGAATCTGCCACTTTTTAGCGCAATTACAAAGATTCCACGCCTGCCCAAGTATGTAACTAGCCTCGTTTGTTTCACTATTTTGAATTTTTGCTAAATCTTGTTTTAAAATCTTAGACAGTTTAGACGTGATTTTAAAAACGCGCATTAAAGTACGAAGATGAACACTGTTTGGGCGCATTTTTTGCAAAACAGAAAAAATTTCTGTAGTTTGATCAGATTGAGTTTGGTTAGCTGGTGACTTATCAGCTGGTGACTTATCCAATAAATCAGAATCGCAGGAATCAACACTAAAATCATCACAATCCATTGATTTATCAATAGCACAACTATCAATAAGCGCTTTAATTATCAGAAGATAGCAGGAATCAACACTAAATCGCGTGGAATTAGGGTTTGGATTTGAATCAAAAATACGATTGTCGAAGTTAAAATTAGCATCCAAACCATCATTCTTAGAATCAGTCTTGTTTAAAAGCTGATTTTGCAGTAAATCCCACTGTCTTATAAGAACGCTAAGAGGGGAATTTTCCTTAGATGTAACCATGTCACTAAGAGAGACAATGGAACGCATAAGCGCTTCTACAGCACTTAAATCAGCACAATTATAATTATCTGAATCTATCAGGGGACTATCCATTATGGTTTTTATGCGACTTTTCACAAAACGCGCAATCGAAGAAATAGTGCGAGTTCCTAAAGATACGTCTTTAGCTAAATTATCCACGCTATTTTGGCTAAATTGCGCCAATTCAATAAGCGCAAACAATGCTTTTATAAACGGCTCTTCCCTGAGAGCGCGAGTAACGGACGAGTATCGCACAGGAACACCATCTTTGCGAAGTCGCTCGCCAAAAGCACGAACAGTAGCATTATCGTGAGCAATCACAGCCATATTTTTCCACGGGATTTTGTGATCTAAGTGAGCGCGTTTTATTTGCCAAATAACACAATCCATTTCTTCGCGCGCAGTACGATACAAGTCGCCAGAAACCGAAGAATTTTCTGTTTCTTGCGAATTTGATTCGATTTTTTCTATAGGAAAAGCGCCTTGAATATTTGCCATTTTCCAAGCCCTGCGGGCGATAGGCGTTGGCGTTGGCATAAGCGAAGGGATTGAAAGCGAAACCCTAGATGAAAAAAGACTCAGTGGAATTGAGCGACTATTTTGTTTTAGCAAATCTGAAGTATTTGAAGAATCTACATAGTCATTGGAATCATTGGGATCATTGGGATCATTGTAAGACTCAGCTACACCGTCAATCCTATAGTCACAAATTTTAAGTACCGCTGCTTGCATAACACCATGCTGAGCAGCTTCAACCACATAATCTGGGTATGATCCACGGAAGGATTGCACAGATTCGTCTGGGTTTGCCGTTAAAACAATACGAACGCCCAAACTAGATAGAGACTCAAGAAATGCAAGTCCAGCAAGTGTTACATCATGAAAATCATCTACCACCAAAAGACGTGGAAGTGAACATTTAAGCGCAAATAATTCTTTAGAAAAATCCTTTGAAGAGTCAGCTGAATAGTCGCAAGCAACCGACGATTCTTCTGTATTATCATCATATAAACTCTTAAAAATCTCATTCAAAATTTGAACACCGTTAGCCAAAAGTTTAGAAGAATCTAATCTAAAAGCATTTGGATATTTTTTCCGCACACAATCCGCATACTGACTACGAAGTGCAAAAGCCAAATTCCATTGCACACGCAAACGATTAGCAATGCTAGAAGATTGCAAATCCGCCTGCAAAGTTGCAAGCAAATCGGAACTAGAGCCGGATTGCAAATGCGACTGAAAATTAAGGCTATTTAATATTTGCAACTCTGCAGATTCGCTTACAATTCCCATTTCGTCTAACCGAGCGAGCATATCGCGAAGTTGATGAATGAAAGCACTATTTATTGGCAAATCCTGAGTATTTTGAGCATTATAAGCATTATGTGCATTCCGATAATCTGTAGAGTCGAACGAATCCATAAGATTATCACTGTTTTGCAACTGCGATATTACGTAAATCCAAGAATCATGTGATTTATAATCACCATCTTGCAAAGATTTAGAATACTCTCCAGAAAAATAATCGTTAAAAAGCGAGCAGATTTTGCAATCACCGCTATCGCCTTGCAAAACATGATTAACATGCATTCGCACTATTTCGCGAAGAATCGCATCTTGTTCAGCGCCGTTAAGCAATTTAGGAGAGGGCATTCCAAAAAGCTTATTTCGTGCGGAAATCAGGCTGAATGCAAAAGCGGAAAGAGTGCCAACTGGACGAGACTGGTATGAAACACCAAGATTGCTTATTACGTAGTTAGACATGCGTGCGGCAGTTGCACGATTCTGAGCTGCGGCGATAGCAAAATCAGTGCGAATCGCATATTTGAGTAAAAGCTGTACGGCTTCATCGTATTTAGAGTCCTGCGTATTCTTCCAATTAGCTCGCAAACCGCATAGAAGAGCGTTTAGAGCGAAACTTGACTTTCCAGAATTTGGAGCGCCAAACACCAACAAAACATTGGTGTGACGTTCGCTGGTGTTTTTAAGACTGCCATCAAGCAACGATTGAACAGCATCTAGCGCAGAATCTTCCGTACACATAAACACAATTCTATCAACTGGCTTGCGTTTGTATGTAACCTCGTAGTGCGATTGTACCAAAAAATGCCCAAATTAGATACAATCGCACTACAGCTTTATGTAGTGTGATTGTATAGAGACACGCCGTAAATCAGGTACAAACGCACTACATGGCAGGTCATGTCGTTCGCACGGATTAGCCGTGCGAACGACTTCGCCGCCGTAGAAGCACACCGTGCTTCTACGCTAAGCGGCTCAGCGAGTCGAGGTGATTTCTCGCGCATTATGCAGCTCGAAATCGTCGACTCGCACGCGGTCTAAGCGCGCGAACGTCTTCGCTTGCGTTGAAAGCACACCGTGCTTTCAACCCTAAGCAAGCTCAGCGCTCCGAATTACCTTTTCGCGCTACGCTCTAAGCGAAAAGGTAGGTCGGAGCGCACTATTGTTGACTAAGAAGTCGCGTAGCGCGAGCGTTTTTAATCGCAAGAAATGCTATTCCAATGCCAATAAAAATCAGCGTAAAAATGGCAAGCAAATAAACAACACCCACTCCAAGCGTTGTGGAATTAAACGTGTTTGGCGCAAAACCAAACCATCCTGCAGGAGCCTTGTAATTCAAAAAATTGTACGGCGCTGCCATAGCATGCTCTCCCCATCGCACGCCAGCAAACTCGCTTAAACACACAGCGTACGCAACGTAAGTGAGCGGCGGAATCGTAGCAAAATAAACGTGCGCGCGGCTGGACTTGTACTTGTAATCAAAAAGAACAAAGTCAAAAATCGCAAGCAGCGGCGTTATAAAATGCACGCATAAGCTTGAGCACCCATTGTTCATGTACGCGCCAACAAATCCGAGCTTGTTTGTAGGAGCCAAAAAGCACAGGTACAGCGTAAAAGTGACGGCGATTGAAATCGTCATCATAAATTTAAAAATGTACCATGCGTTTGGCTTTGCATCCACCCAGGCTCCAGCGCGCTCACTCTGTTCATCGCTTTTAGATTTAAGCGCACTTCGCGTGTCTAAAATCAGCGAGCCAAGCAGCGCAACACAAATCATCAAGTTAGAAAGATTCGTAAAATACGTTAGTGCCATTGAATCCCAAGACATTGCCATTCCGTAAATGGACGAAACTATTGCAATAATTCGAATCATGGTTCTTGTAACGTAATCTTTGCGCGCCAAGACTAGTGTTTCGCTCATTCTTATCTCGCTTTCAAATAATTTTTAACTCTCATCTATGTTCTTCAATGTTTTACATAAATAAGATTTACTATACTTGACTCCGATCTAGGAATAGCAAAACGTGCAAAATTTAATGGCGATTTTTGTAGATAAGGCCAAACAATCTCCTGCAGCGCAACGGTTCTGCCGAAACATTGCAATGCTTGCTGTACGTTAACTCGCCACTAAATCCGTTTCCGCTAAGCACAGACGCCAACCATCCGCGCCTACCGAATGCGCCCGACGCGATGAAGAGTGCCATTAATATGCCGAACAGGAAGGTATACGTAATAGCAGCGTTTCCACCAGTAAACGGCAGCGGAATCGGCGACACGTTGATGCCAGTAATCTTTATGTAGCCTATGATAGGAGCTGTTTCTTTACTCTCATCATAGCCAACGCTCTTATTATCTGACTTATCTTTTGTCTGCGCGTATACGGCGTAAACAGCCGTATTGCCATGAGTGACAAGCATCTGCTGCAATTTGTCAGAATCTACACTTGCGTTTCCGCTATTATCGCGCTTCAAAATAGGCGTGCAATCTTTATCTTGAGGCTTGTTATTGTTCATCCAACGCACGCATACTTGAAGATTCTTCTCAACTACGTCTCGAGAATCAAAATCATCGCTAGCATCTACTAACAATTCTTTGCCGCCCACTTTACCGTTAGTGTCTGGATTACCTGTGAAAGTGAACTTAATGTCATTAGCACTAACCTCGTAAGGTTTAGCCATAGTCGAAGATTTAAGCGAACCTATAGATTCAGCTTTAGGCTTTATTACATCAACCGGCACTACGTATACTGGAAGAAGTGTAGGTGCAGAGGCAACATTCTTAAAATGAGTTTGTGCATTATAGCCATACGTGTTCTTTAAGCTATTCATTGCCCAACCGTTAGAAAGCGACAAAGCATAAACTGGAGCAATAGCCTTTTTAGATGTTCCTTTTATGTCATCTGCAGTTTCTATGTTCTTATGTCCGCCTAAAACTTTTTCAAGATTAAATGATTCAGAATTGACACTCGTACAATTTGGATTTGCAGTATCACCGCCCTCACACCATTTGTTCACAGTAATATCTTGAGGACTCATATTCAAATAATTATTACCCAATGTACTGTAATTCATGCCATTAGTGTTAGAAACATTTAATCCGCCACCATAGTTTCCATTACCTAATACTAAATCAGGTATATTGATATACTCATCGTTCAGCGTGAAGAAACCAGAGCCATTGCCGAATTTATCTACTCTAGTTTTGCCATCAGGGAGCTGTACCGTAACTTCCTTACTACCTTCGCCATTTTTCTTATCTGTACCACTTACAACGCGCAAAGATGGTTGAATCTTCTTAAACTCATCTTCACTCATACCAGATGGAACATTCGGCTTAAGAGTGAGAGCATTCTGTAATTGGTTTAAATCGATGCGCTTGTCTTTCGTACTCGCGTTATAACGGTACACAAGCGATTGATGACCAGGCGCGCCAACCAGTTCAAAGCCAGGGTCGCTAGAACGCTCACCAATATATGGCTTCTTCTTATCCCAAGTAATCGTGTAGTCAGCGGCAGAATTACTATCACTTCGCAGCTTAGCAAATCTTGTTACAATATTGCGCCTAGGCTCTGGCGTTACAGTTCTCCTACGCCATCCGCGCGTAAGTATAAACGAGTCCTGCTCGCTACCTACATTAGAGTAATTATTGCGTCCATCATCCTGTTTTTGAGGAGCAATATAGTTCCCACGTTTCCACGTAACTTTCGACTCATTTGCGGCAAGAGTATCGTCATCATCATCTAAGCTAGCGTTACTATTGTCTACACTAACACCACTTCTTGTATTAGTAGCATTATCGAGCGAATCGTTATCACCCGAGTCTAGCCATTTGCCTCCTGCATTTCCGTTGCGCAATACATGATTCACAGCACGCTTTTCGGAATCATTCAGAAGCAGTGGATGCACTTGTACTACTTTCTTATTGACTACGACTGGGAAGAATACACAGTCAGACGGTTCACTCCACACCTTTGGAGCCTTACTTTCAAGACGGCATACAGAACTTCTCTTAGAAGACAAAGAGTCAACTGATTGAACACCTCGCATGTCTTCTTCTTTTGCACTATTTGCTCCGTTTTGAGCCTGACTTACATTTTCACTACCTGAAAGCTTCTTCAAATCATTATTAACAGAAGTAGTTTCATTAGCATCATTTGCTAACTCATCCAAATTTTCGGATTTAACGCCAGGCATATCTGACCAAGGTCCGTAAGATCCAGTGCGATTCCTTGCACGCACTACGCTTCCAGGGGCTAGGAAACCTGATGGGAACAATATTGCAGTTTTATCGCCACCAAATGCTGTCTGATTTAGATCATTTGTACTTAGCCCTTCTGGGAACATGTAGCCATCACACAAACTCCACCTATCACCTGTTTTAGCTCTACATAATGCCAATGATTCACTAATATCACTATCATCATTTATACCTGTAGTAGCATCTGCACTTCTACTGTATATTGCATTAGCACCAGCATTCCTTAGCGATACTGTATTACCAGTTTTTGCTGCAGCTTTCTTTGCGCGAGCAAAATACACTACGAGTCGAGTTGCATTATTTCCAGAAATCACAGACACCTTATTGCTGTAATTAGGAGCAGAGGCTCCTTCCCAATCATGAAGCCACACGCCAGAACCAGACAAATCATTATAGTGATTACCATCGTATGCTCGCACAACTGGAGCTTTAGCTACAGTCCAATTGAACTTGAATTTGCCTACTACTGCTTCGTCACTCTTGTTTCCAGAGTCGTCAGTTACTTGCGCAATCATCTTGAAGGTTGGAGAATTTTTAGAATCATTTCCACGCCATTTTTCTATAAATCCGCGCAACAGTTCCTTATTTGTATTGCCTCCTGTTACAAACCTTACGCGAGGAGCTTTTTTAGTTTTCGGATCTGTTGCACCTTCTGCTTCAATGTCTATGCTCAGAGTATCCTTCAAAGCTTTGCTTACATGCGTAGTCTTATCTGCAACATTGAAATCATCATCCAGTGCAAGCAAATCTACTACGTTGAATAATCCCGACTGCTTTGTAATATCAGTCTTGTTCATATCAATAGTCGTAACAGTTCCGCAAGAATTAGCATTTGTTTTAGTAGGATTACACTCGCCAAGAAGCTTCTTACTAGGATCGTTAGCATCTTTTACTGAAATCCACGGCTTGTTCTTGTCTACTGGCACGAACCACACGTTAATTACATTTGGCGTGTGATCTTTGTCACCCTCGTCTCTGGCCTCTAATTCTCTCCACGGATTACCGTTGAAAATATATAGCTGCGCATGCAAAGGGTATTTGTTACCACTTTTCTTTAGAATAGCAGCACCAATATTAGCTCCAGAATCTTGCTGATTATAATCTTCGCCACCTGGCATAACGTAACCTTGAGGCTGAACAAAATTATCTTTATCAGTAATATTATTTGTGAATATAGTCTGACCGCCGCCAAGATTACTATAATTAACTAAATCAACAATATTAGCCCATTCTCCGCGCGCATTATTTACTTTACGTGCGTAGCCAATTCCATCACCGCGATTAGGCATTCTGTTGTATCCACCCCACAGCTTTTCTATGGTTGTCTTATTAGTAGAATCAGCATCATTAGTGTTCAATGGGTATAGTGATGGCTGTATTTGGTTTCTAAGCCATCGGCTTTTCTTTGTGCCTTGGAATAAGCTCAAAGCCTCATTCGTGTTGAAGTTTTTATTATCACCTTGGTTAATGTTGAATCTGTACACCAAATACTGTGAGCTATTTTCATCACGACCGTACCACTTAAAGCCATCGTCTGTGTTACGACCGTTTATTTTTCCACTGCCGTATGACCAATCATAATCTGCACGAATATTAACAAATCGCGTGATTTTCTTCTGCTTTGGATCAAGTACAGTTTCCTGATTTTGATCATCTTTAGTGTCATTGCCTGTACCAGTTGCTTTTACTACTTTAAAAGTCTTTTCTGAACCTGACTTACCTTGAGCTGTATTTTTAGTGTCAGGAGTTACAGAAAGGCAGATTTTATACTGCTTTGTGTTGTCTTTACAAGAATATTTATCGCTTGTGCCGCCAAGAGTTTTAGTTTCATCTTTCGACCAACCAATTTCATCTTTTCGGTATTGGAACAAACGCGGATTCTTTTGCTTAATTCTATCTATCAAACCTTGTTTTTCGGAAGGATTCAGCTCATACGGGTTCACCTGAACCATGCCATCGTCTGGCCAAGTCATATCTAATGGCAATGGGTCAGAAGATGCATTCAAAGTTGTTTGAAGCTGAGAAGCATTATTGCCAACACCCGCATAAATTCTTGAACCAATCTCTGCCAAATGCTCTGGGATAGTTATTTCACCAGTTTTTGGATCAAATGTTATATCCTTCTCATAAGGCATAAAGTTAGTAAAGTACGAATGATCAGGTTTATCATCGTTAAGCTGTTGCCAATCTTCACCTGCTTGACGAGTTAACATAATACCGTGGCATGATTTATTAGGACAATCACTAAATATTCTGAATGTATCAGTTTCTCCTACAGGCTTCTGCTTTGGCTCACCTCTTTTCCATATGCGAACAGCTAATACTGCAACTTGCTTAGATTTTGTTAAAAGATTAACTTTACCAACGTATCTACCATTTGGCTGTTTTTGCCAACGAACATTAGGAGCAGTAAACTCATCGCCAGTTATAATAAGCTTAATCTTTTTTTGAACCTTATTTCCAGCATCATCCCAAGCGTGGAACGTAAACTCTTTAACACCAGAATCATTAGATTTAAGTTCAGGACCATTTGTTTCACTTGTAGTTACATAACCTGATTGATCTGTAGCACTATCAACGCCTACAGGCTTAGATTGATCATATTTATTAAAAGCAGTTGCTTTAAATTGTTCACTTGTTGACTGTATATCTGTTTTATTGTTGTTATCTTTTACCTTTTCTTTGGTTCCCATGTACACGTGTTTATCATCGTGACCAGTTACTAGGAATCTAATTCTGCTGCCAACCGATATTTTCATACCATTTTCAGGCACAGATCTAGGCTCTCCACCATTGATGCTAACTTTTACGTCTATAGTCGGCTTCTCATCATCAACATGCGTAAACACAAGTGGTAATACGCCAGTAGACTCATCCCAATACGTTATTTTTGCGTACTTTGCAGCAACATACACTGGCTTTACTTCTGGCTGTTCACCAAATTGAAGCATAATACGATTTTCATCATTAGGATTAGTTGGGGTTGCGTATTCTTCTTTTACAGGATTTGAGAAGTAGTCTTTTGCAAGTTTCGCATATTTTGCTTTTTCGTCGCCAGTTAACTTTTGGTCAACTGTTTTACCACTAGGCGCATCATAAAGTTTCCAAATATAACGCTTTGTATCATTTAGCGGCCTAAGCTTACACTCTTGACTATCTTTATTTTTCGCAGCTGCATCCGCTTGTGCAGACTTATCTGCAGCTTTATCAGCAGCTTTGTCATCATCACCCTTGCAAGGGTCTACTACGTTTACAACTGGTACTCTTACAGCAACCTTCGTTTCCGCATCTTTCAGAGTGTTAGATTTCTTAAGCGAACCATCTGCATTTGTCCATTCAACACTATAAATGGCGCGATCTTTAATCGCCGCGTTTGCACCAGAATCTTGGCTATACAAATAACTATCGTTAAGCGGATACTCTAAACCATGAGCATCACCGGGAATTTTACCATCCTTAATAGAACCGTAGTAAACAGAGTCATCTGAATCTGAATATTTACTATAGTTTTCAAGATTATTACTACTATGCGAATCTGGCATATATAAACGCGGATTCAATGCGTGAGCAAATTCATATATTTTACCCTTGTTATCAAGATAATTTACATAATCTGCAGCTTTTCCTAAACTATCTTTAGAAGACCTATATTTTGGATTATCTTGCCACTCTTGAGTCTGCAGTGGTCTAAACACATCCGCTTGACCAATAATATCGTACTTTACTTTTTTAGCAGAACCCATTTGAAGCTTGTCATTCCAATATTGAACAGTCAAATCGTGTATGCCAAACTTTGAATCTTTTGTATTAATATTAGTGTTAGGATCTAATGGTTTTCGCCACCATCTGTTTCCACGAGCATACTTGTTTTCTGACGCATTATACTTTGGCAATAATGAAAGCTGGCCTTTAGCCCAAACTGTATTATTACCACATTGTGCTTCAGTATCTTTATCACACACTTCTTGTCTTGTAGGTTGGAATAACAAACTCGTAACATCAATATTCTTAGTATGAGCCAATAATTGACCATTATTGCTAGTAAAAGGACCTAAATGTGTACCACGAAGGAAGGAGTAATGCGGCACATTTATATCTACAAGATTAGGTATTCCATACCATTGCTGATACAAAGTAGTGTATTCGTAAGTTGTATGGCCTGATCCAATACGATAATTTGACAAAGAGTATTTAGGATTCCTACTATATGGATCGCCTAAACCGTATCTTGAAAGAGGACCATGCCAAGTATCTCCATAATAGCTTCCTGCACCATAGTAGGAAGTACTCAGTTTTCCATATTTACCATTATTCGATGTTGTATAGTGAATATGGTAGCTATAAGGTGATTTGCTCTCATCAAATTGATTACGTAATGCAAAAATCTTTGCTCGTGGCTCTTTATCAGTTCCTCGAAGCTCAGAAAAGAGGTTATCTATCAATTTTATATAAGTGTCATTAAATTTTTGAGTACCATCTGGAGGAAGACGAGTACCAGCTTTATGTTCACCTTCACTTGGGAAACCATAGTTACCAGAATGATAGCAGTCAAAGCCGTAAGAATCACATAATCCAAGTTTACGATTGCTATCATCTCTGTCCCTTTGAGTTCCACCTTCAAAAACACCAACATTTTCTATAGCATTTGAATTACCAATGCGATACCACGCTTTATCAAGGGTCTCGCCATCGTTAAGTGGCTCTTTTCTAGTGCCCTCATCAATACAAAAACCGTTTGGATTAACCCAATCTTTTGCGCAACCGCGATTCTTTGCATCAAAATGCAAGCGCTCTACATACTGGTCATACTGGCCATTACTTGTGTCGAGACTCTGATCTTTAGGAACAACAAAATAGGTCAAAGCTTTAGCAGCACCATGAATGCGCGCACCCATGTTTACAAGTACATCCCAAATATATCCATTACCATCACGTTTAGGAGTACGTTTCATAAAAATGTAATCGTGAACATCGTCAAGCTGAATACGATTTAAAGAATCAACACCATTTTTATTTTTCAAATAAGCTAAGTTACGTATACGTTTTTGCAGGTATGTTCCACGCGGATATGGAGTAAAGTTTGGGTCATTATTCGTATAAATACCCTGAGGTTGATCATAACCACTATCTTCGCGCCAAGGATTATCTCCACGTTCCATATCAGCACCTTTTGACGCTCGATGACCTGTTTCATCACCATCATCTGTAATGCATTCAGAACGAGCATAATTACGATTACAGCCGGGACGAAACTCCATCCTGCTGCGATCGTAACCCATTTTGTCTCCATTTGAAGATCGTTCTGTATTATTGAATATTTCATTGGAGCGATCCATGCCAAAAGAAGTATAAGATGCACCCTGCTTAGCCATACCTTTGGCAGCGCTCATCATAGCACTGTCAATAAGTCCTTTATCAGACGCATCACCCTTAGCGGCGTTGTTAGCAAGATTATTATTTACGCTTACACCATTTTTCAGCTTTGCAAACGCATTGTTTTGTCCATCTATAAAAACTGGAGGTTGCGATGGCGCAGAAATATCGGCATTATCAGCAGCATTAGGCTTAGCAGCAGATTTAGGCTTATCGCCAGACTTATTGGACTCATGCTTTTTACCAGAATTACCAGAGATAGCCGCATTCGCGGCAGTGCCACTGTCAGCAGCTACAGCAGTGTTTGCAGTTAGGCACATCGGCAGCCACATCGCCACCGAAATCAGGAAAATAAGAGCAGCCTTAGTCGCCTGCTGAGCTAAACGTCCTATCCAGACGACAACACTTAGCAAAACCGTCCAAATACTTCTCATTTGTCCACCTAAACTCTCGTGTGCTAATTTCCACATGCCAATCAATGTATTAAGTTTTAAAATCTTAAATTTTGATGTATTTAAATTTTGATGTATTAAACGCATCAATTTTTTTAACGTATTAAGTTTTAACGTATTAAGTTTTCAGTTTTTAAGCTTTGAAGCCTTCGGACGCTTGCCCTGCGCAAAACCATCAATAATCGACTCAAAGGATTCCTGACTAATCCTTCTCACTTCTTCGGAATCCCTATACATCTGCTTGTTTTGGTCGCCATAAATGCCAAGCCAAAGAGTATCGTTAGTCTGGTCATCACCATTGGCATCACTATGGTCATCACCATTATTTCGATCATCGCCGTTCTGCTTATCGTTTTTCTTCTTTTTCTTCTTAACAATCGGCAGACCAGCCCAGTAAATGTAGCCTCCAACCACACTCAAGCTTGCAATGCTCCCAACAAGCCACCACGGGAATCTCGGAACATCTGGCTTTTTACCAAGCAAAGACTTGTCCGCAGCAGGAGTCGGTATTACTCGCTCTCCCGTCACCAAGATTCTCTGTGTGTTGATTCCAAGCGGCGTGCAAGTAATCAGAGTCACAAGATCCTTGCCTGGCACTGCAGCAATTTTCTTTGTTTCGTCTGGGTTTACAACAATTTTTTCTATCACCTTGTAAGTGAGAATCTCGTCAAAAACCTCGACCGTAAAAGAATCGCCCTTATCTATCTCATCCAATCTCGTGAACATTTCCGCACTAGCCAAACCGCGGTGGCCAGTAATCACGGAACGAGTCCCTAATCCTCCAACTGGTAGAGAAGTTCCGCGCAAATGTCCAAGTCCCTTAAGCAGAGTATCGTCCTGCGTACCGTGATACACGGGCAAATCTAGGTCAATTTTCTTAATGCGAAGGCGAGCCATAAGACCATCGTCATTCGCTTTCAACTGATCCCAATAGTTTTGACTAACGTCAGACGTTTCGCCATGGGATGTTGGAATATTCGTGTTCGCCTCATATATTGCTCCTACGGATAGCTTGCGATTGTATTCGCGCGCGCGAGCCAGCTGCTCATGCGGAGCTGGAATAGCATGCGTGATTAGCTTAGCGTATTCCGCAGCTACTTCCGACATGTGATACTGGCTTAACCACATTGCTGCATGTGGGTATAACAGTGAGGCGAACGATGCGGTTAATAGAAGCGCTGGAACGATAGAAGATTTAGAAAATCTCCACTTTCGTTTATCGCGTTTCTTATGCTTAACCGCAACGTTTCGATTTAAGAATAAAAACCTAAGCATTTGTTGCTTTGCGATTGGACTTGAAATTGGATTTACGATTTTATTTGTGATTTGATCTGCGACTTGATCTGCGACTTAATTTTCGATTTTGTAAGCCGATGCGAGTATTCGCGAATCCGCGCAATTCACTCACTTGAATACGCAAACACTCGCATACAGCTTAAATCACAAAACAATCAAAAATAATCACAAAACCAAGTAAGCCTTACGCTTCTTCTTGTTCCTTGCGGCGACGGGTGATGATGTAGAACAACGTGCCGCCCAAGCCAACAATGCCGAATGCAGTGAGCAACACTAAGCCGCGCGCACCAGTCATTGGCAGTGCTGCGAGGATCTTGTCTAAGCCAGTGGCTTTCTTGTTTTCGATTTCCTTAGTATTGTTCTTTGTAGCATCTGCAGCAGTATCTGCCTTCAAAGCAACGCACTTAGGAGTAGAATCAAGCAAATAACCAGCAGGAGCCTCAGTCTCAACCACGCAGTAAAGCTTAGTTGTTACAGCAGGATTAGTTTCCTTTGAATTGTAGACGAACAATCTTACGGAATCTGTACCTTCAGTCTTAGCTCCACCATCAGTCTTTACTTTAGTTTTTAGTGAAACATTATTGAGCTTAGTTCCAGCATCCTGATTATTCTTCTTAATCTTGCCATCTGAAACAGTAAAAGTGTCATTTGCAGTTGCAGATGTGTCAGTAACCTCATATACATCAAACTTTGCATCATTCAAAGGCAACTTTTTCTTATCACCATTTGCGCCGATTTCTTCCGTAACCTTATTAACAGTCAACGTACCAAAGTGAGCGGTATCATTAGGAATGTCGTCACCACCGCAGTCACCATCTTTCTTGGTTGGTGTACATGGATCATTACCATCACCGTTACCAGTCTTATTATCATCAACGTACGTATTGGCTACGTTAGCAATGTCCTTAACAGTATCAGCAACTTTAGTGACAAGCTCTACCTCAAGCTTAACAACTTTCTTATCGGTAGTGTGTTTAGAATACTCATCATAAGCCTTTTTGAGACCACCAGTAGATTCGGTACTAGTAAGAGAGAATGAAACTAAACCATTAGTATTTGTAGCTGTGTAATGAGTAGTAGCATCAAGAGGTACATCATTTGCACTTGTATCTTTTTGACCAGAATCAGTATAAGTCACAAGTTTTGCACTGCTAATCTTATCGTAAGTTAAACCAGTTTCTAGCTTATCCTTAAAACCGATCTTCTCGTACTTATTGCCATTCTTAGGAGCTGTGAGAGGAATCGCAATCTTCCAAGTTATAGTGGTTTCATTATCCTTAGTCAAATCCTTACGGCTTAAGCTGCTAACTGTCTTAGTTGGACGTTCCTTGCTTGTATCATTCTTTGGATACACATTAACAGCGTAAATCCAAGGATTAGCCTTGTCTTTAGGATTTGGAAGAGGAGTGGTCACAAAGAACGGAGAAACACGCTTTGTAATGGAAACCTTTTTCCATGTGCCGTCTTCTTGTAATTGTGCACCAGAAGTATCGGTTTCTTCGATGTAGTAAAGACCCATCGCAAGATTTTCAAACTTGGCTTCACCACTATCACCGGTTTCAACGGTTTTACCATTAGCTTTGTTAACACCATCACCAGTATCTGTATACTTCTCAAACTCTGCATTAGCGCCAGTCATAAACTCGGAAGCTGTCTTCTTACTAGCAGTAGTTGTTGCTACTAAATCTTCTAACTTTTTAATCTTTTTCCAGTCTGAAGACTTTGAAAGGTCAATATCATCAGAAGAATTTGCATTCTTCTTCTTTACTCGCCATAGAGTAAACTTAACACCCTTAACTGGCTTCTTATCTTTTAAAGTCTTAACAGTACCATCAGAACGTTCACTAGTTTCAGGTCCCTGATACTTGTGAATAATAATGGATGTAGCGCTCTTTTTGCCCTGATTAATATTAGCAGTGTCAACACCCTTAGCCTCACCCTGCGCATAAGCAATAGAGCCAGCAATACAGCATGTTCCAAGTGTGCATACCGCCGCCAAAACAGCAACGGTGCGCTTCAGCGAATTCGTATTTAAACGCATGTTTCCTCTCTTCTTTAGAGTGACATCTCGTTATGAGAATTTTGTGTTTAGAAAGAATCGCCCATGTGATTAGACTTTTCCGCAAAAATCGCATAAATATCGCGAACTACAGATTCCTCTCACCGGGCTTCTATGCGCACTAAAGCTGTGCGCCAAACCTTCATTGACTAAAACAGACTAGCATTTTGCAGCGTAAAAATCACCTAAAAATCACCTAAAAATCACCTAACAAAAGCCTACTAAAATAAGCTTTTAATACCCCCCCCCCGGTATCGTTGAAATATCAGGGTTTTCTCAGCTTAATAAGTGATTAAAATTGTTAAAAATTCTTTCCGAATTTTTGCTAAATTCGCACCTTGGCGTGTCGAATAAACCGCGTCGTTATCGCTCAGGCAGGTAATCGTTCGCGCGTTTGCTTTCCCTTTTTCAGGAAATATGACTACAAACACGGGCAAAAATACACAAACACAAGCGAATCAAGTCAAATTGCATTTTATAGCAAAATGTCGATTCTGCAATAAATCATCAAAATAAAATTGTCGATTCTGCAAAAATTTGCTAAAATAAAATAATCGATTTTGCAAAGAATGGCGGAATTACAATGATTTATAACCTTAATCAATCAACATCTATCGCAACATACACTGAGCGCAAATTTCCACGCAAACTCTACTCACAAATGCTCAATTGGAAAAACTCTTCTAACGGAAAAACAGCACTACTCATAGAAGGACCACGACGCGTAGGAAAATCCACTATTGTAAAAGAGTTTGCGCAAAATGAGTATGAAAGCTACATCTTAGTGGATTTTTACACAGCATCTCCAGAAGTAAAACAACTATTCGAAGATCTTTCAGATTTAAACTACATCTTCTTGCAACTCCAGCTTACATATAAAACAAGCCTCAAGGAACGCAAGTCGTGCATTATTTTTGATGAAGTTCAACTCTGCCCAAAAGCGCGCCAAGCAATTAAAGCCCTAGTAAACGATGGAAGATACGACTACATAGAAACAGGCTCACTAATTTCAATCCACAAAAACGTTAAAAATATTCTTATTCCAAGCGAAGAACGCAAACTAAAAATGCATCCTATGGATTATGAGGAATTTAAGTGGGCACTTGGCGACAATACAACCATTCCGCTTCTAAAAAAACTCTACGATTCTAAAAAACCAATCGGTCAAGCAGCATGCAGAAAAATGCTAAGAGATTTTAGACTTTATATGCTTGTTGGAGGAATGCCACAAGCTGTTGAAAGCTATATTGAAACCAACGATTTTAGTGTTGTAGATAGAGTAAAACGCGATATTCTTTCACTTTACGAAGATGATTTTAGAAAAATAGACCCTACTGGTAAAATATCTGCAATTTTTGATTCCATTCCAGCTCAGCTCATGTCTAACACTTCCCGTTACCATGTTTCGAGCGTTCTTGCTGGCAACAGAGCAAATACTGTTCTTGAACAACTAGCTCAACTAGAAGATTCTGGAACTGTGCTAATCTCCCACCATACTAACGATCCTAATTCTGGAATGTCTCAACACAAAGATTTATCTAAGTTCAAACTCTTTCTTGCAGATACTGGTTTGTTTGTTACGTTAGCATTTAAAGACAAGTCTTTTACAAGCAACGACATTTATATGCGATTGTTAAACGATAAGTTGCAAGCAAATCTAGGTTATGTATACGAAAATATTGTTGCTCAAACTTTGAGCACTCATGGACACAAATTGTATTATCACACTTTTATGGACGGCGACGCGCGATTAATCGCGGACGATACTAATGTTGAGATTGACAATCACGATAATCGCCACAGCAAGTGCAACAATCGCAACTATGAAGTAGATTTCTTGATTGCTGATAAGAACAAGATTGTGCCGATTGAAGTAAAGAGCTCAGGTTATAAAACGCATGCTTCACTTGATTCTTTCGCGCGTAAGTTTTCCTCGCGAATTGCACGGGAAATATTGATTTATACGAAAGACTACCAACATAATGGAATGCTGGAATACATTCCAATAGTAATGACTGAGTTCTTGTAATTTGCTCACGTCTTCGCTTGCGTTGAAAGCACATACGACTACAAACACGGGCAAAAAGAAACAAACACAGGCGAATCTACGACTTCGAGCTTAAAGCGTAGCGCGAGAGGCGCTTTGACTGAGCTTGAAATTGCATAACGCATTTCAAGCTCCTTCAAAGCGTGATTTGGCTCAAGCATAAAGTCCAGTGGACTTTATGTGCCAAATCAGCCGAGCGGCTACTAATAGCCGCGAGGAATAGAGCGCTGAGCCGATCAAACGTAAAGTCCAGTGGACTTTACGTGCGGCGAAGACGTGAGCGCGCTTAGACCGCGCGAACGAAGTGACCGCACTTTACACCAGATTTAATACAAAACACGCAAACGCAAAAAAACAAAAAGCCGCTGCAAGATGTGTAAAACAACTTGCAACGGCTAATTCAATTCAGACTAGCAAAATCAAACCTAGAGATTTAAGCAAATCACCCATAAATAATATAGATAGCCTAAAATCGCCAGTTATACATAGACTGATTAGTTAAGGTCATCGTCATAATCACCCTGACCACCCTGATCATCAAGGAAGTCATCTGGATTAAACTCATCCCCAAGCTGCATATCGCCAAAATCAATGTTCGAGAAATCAACATCTCCCATGTTGCTCTCGCCAAAGTTTGACGGAGTGCCATCTGCTCCACCCAAACCAAGGTTTGGATAAACAGCATCACGCACCTCAGGATCTGCAAAGACATCCGCATTACGATAACGCGCCAAACCAGTACCAGCTGGGATGAGCTTACCAATAATAACGTTCTCCTTCAAGCCCTTAAGATCATCTTCCTTCTGGCTCAAAGCAGCTTCAGTAAGCACGCGAGTAGTCTCCTGGAAGGATGCGGCAGAAAGCCAAGAATCTGTAGCCAAAGAAGCCTTTGTAATACCCATAAGCTCTGGACGACCAGCAGCAGGCTTACCACCATTCTTAACAGCCTCAAGATTTGCTTCACGGAACTTAGCCTGATCCACAAGTTCGCCTGGAAGAAGGTTCGTGTCTCCAGAATCAATCACCGTAATGCGGCGAAGCATCTGGTGAACAATAACCTCAATATGCTTATCGTGAATATCAACGCCCTGAGAACGGTACACGTTGTGCACTTCTTCCACAATGTTCACCTGAGCAGCACGAGGACCAAGAATTCGCAGAATCTTCTTAGGATCCACAGAACCTTCAATCAGCTGCGTACCAACCTCAACGTGGTCTCCATCCTTAACAAGCATTGGAGCACGACGAGTTACTGGGTAAACGATTGGCTCAACCGTAGTATCGTCTGGAGTCAAAGTCACCTGACGACCATGGTCAGTATCCTCAACCTTCACAACACCTGGGAACTCAGCAATTGGAGCTTCGCCCTTAGGTGTACGAGCCTCGAAAAGCTCGGTAACACGAGGAAGACCCTGCGTAATATCGCTTGCCGAAGCAACACCACCAGAGTGGAAGGAACGAAGCGTAAGCTGCGTACCAGGCTCACCAATGGACTGTGCTGCAACAATACCAACAGCCTCGCCAACATCAACAAGAGAGCTTGTAGCCAAAGACCAACCGTAGCACTTTGCGCAAACGCCACGCTTAGACTCGCAAGTAAGCACAGAACGAGCCTTAACTTCTTCGACACCATGCGCAACCAAGTCACGCAAAACATCCATCGAAAGCGCGTCACCACACTTAGCCAAAACGGTTGTACCATCTGCTGGATCGAGAACATCTGCAGCAAGCAAGCGCGAGTATGGACCACCATCAGCAGCCTTAACAAGCGTCAAATTGCCATTTTCGTCGCGGTCCGCAATCTTCATCATAAGACCACGCTTTGTGCCGCAATCTTCCTCACGAACAATAACTTCCTGAGAAACGTCCACAAGACGACGAGTCAAGTAACCAGATTCTGCAGTACGAAGTGCGGTATCAGCCAAGCCCTTACGCGCACCGTGCTGGGAGATGAAGTACTCCAACACAGAAAGACCATCACGGTAGTTTGACTTAACAGGACGAGGAATAATCTCACCCTTAGGGTTTGCCACTAAGCCTCGCATACCAGCAATCTGACGAATCTGCATCCAGTTACCGCGTGCACCAGACTGAACCATGATGTTCACGTTGTTATCATCATGGAAGTTCTCGCGCATAGCATCTGCAACCTTATCGGTGCATTCAGTCCACAAGTTAATCAACTCTTGACGACGCTCTTCATCTGTAAGAAGACCCATATCGTACTGGGAGTTAATCTTTGCAGCCTGATTCTCATAGTCTTGTGCAATAGACTCACGATTTGAAGGAAGCACAATATCAGAGAATGCCATTGTAACGCCAGACCAAGGTGCTCGAGTAAAGCCAAGATCCTTCAAAGCATCAAGGGATGCGGCTACCTGAGCAGTGGAATAACGTGTAGCAATATCGTCAACAATCTTGGAGAGAACACCCTTTGGAACCTGCTGGTTCACAAACGGATAGTCCTCTGGAAGAGTGCCGTTAAACAACACGCGACCGTAGGATGTGGCGAACAATACAGTTCCATCCTTAAAGCGCTCTTCATGAACAACATCTGGGCTGCCTGGCTCTGGATCTACGACCTTAAGTTCTCCTGGCTCCCAATCCTTTGGTAGCACAAAGTCCTCTGGCACGCGGATTAATACCTTTGCCTGCATGTCAATCTCATGCTTGTCGAGTGCCATTTGAGCCTCTGCAAGCGAAGAGAAGATTCTGCCTTGACCCTTTGCACCGTCTATTACTGTAGACAAGTAGTACAAGCCCAAAATCATATCCTGAGATGGCATGGTAACAGTGTGACCATCTGCTGGCTTCAAGATATTGTCGGATGCCATCATCAAGCTGCGAGCTTCTGCCTGAGCTTCGGCGGAAAGTGGCAAATGCACTGCC